>NZ_JBYVMF010000056.1:2143-5824 GCF_058145095.1 Pseudomonas sp. MDV22-iso1 | reverse complement strand
CACTTTCCTGCGGACAAAACAAAACCCCTGTTCGCGTTAGCAAACAGGGGTTTCGGAATTTAATCTTGACGATGACCTACTCTCACATGGGGAAACCCCACACTACCATCGGCGATGCATCGTTTCACTGCTGAGTTCGGGATGGGATCAGGTGGTTCCAACGCTCTATGGTCGTCAAGAAATTCGGGTACCGAATCGTGGCCAAGTGGCCGCGCTTCAGCAAATTGGGTATGTGACAGCTTTCGGTGTTTTGTGAACATCGAACTTTCGGTTCGTTTCGTCTTCACACACCGCAATCTGGTGCTCTTTCGCTTTTCAGCTTCGAAGCAAGCAAATTGCTTGGGTGTTATATGGTCAAGCCTCACGGGCAATTAGTATTGGTTAGCTCAACGCCTCACAGCGCTTACACACCCAACCTATCAACGTCGTAGTCTTCGACGGCCCTTCAGGGGACTCAAGGTCCCAGTGAGATCTCATCTTGAGGCTAGTTTCCCGCTTAGATGCTTTCAGCGGTTATCTATTCCGAACATAGCTACCCGGCAATGCCACTGGCGTGACAACCGGAACACCAGAGGTTCGTCCACTCCGGTCCTCTCGTACTAGGAGCAGCCCCTCTCAAATCTCAAACGTCCACGGCAGATAGGGACCGAACTGTCTCACGACGTTCTAAACCCAGCTCGCGTACCACTTTAAATGGCGAACAGCCATACCCTTGGGACCGGCTTCAGCCCCAGGATGTGATGAGCCGACATCGAGGTGCCAAACACCGCCGTCGATATGAACTCTTGGGCGGTATCAGCCTGTTATCCCCGGAGTACCTTTTATCCGTTGAGCGATGGCCCTTCCATACAGAACCACCGGATCACTAAGACCTACTTTCGTACCTGCTCGACGTGTCTGTCTCGCAGTCAAGCGCGCTTTTGCCTTTATACTCTACGACCGATTTCCGACCGGTCTGAGCGCACCTTCGTACTCCTCCGTTACTCTTTAGGAGGAGACCGCCCCAGTCAAACTACCCACCATACACTGTCCTCGATCCGGATAACGGACCTGAGTTAGAACCTCAAAGTTGACAGGGTGGTATTTCAAGGTTGGCTCCACGCGAACTGGCGTCCACGCTTCAAAGCCTCCCACCTATCCTACACAAGCAAATTCAAAGTCCAGTGCAAAGCTATAGTAAAGGTTCACGGGGTCTTTCCGTCTAGCCGCGGATACACTGCATCTTCACAGCGATTTCAATTTCACTGAGTCTCGGGTGGAGACAGCGCCGCCATCGTTACGCCATTCGTGCAGGTCGGAACTTACCCGACAAGGAATTTCGCTACCTTAGGACCGTTATAGTTACGGCCGCCGTTTACCGGGGCTTCGATCAAGAGCTTCGCGTTAGCTAACCCCATCAATTAACCTTCCGGCACCGGGCAGGCGTCACACCCTATACGTCCACTTTCGTGTTTGCAGAGTGCTGTGTTTTTAATAAACAGTCGCAGCGGCCTGGTATCTTCGACCGGCATGAGCTTACGGAGCAAGTCCTTCACCCTCACCGGCGCACCTTCTCCCGAAGTTACGGTGCCATTTTGCCTAGTTCCTTCACCCGAGTTCTCTCAAGCGCCTTGGTATTCTCTACCCAACCACCTGTGTCGGTTTGGGGTACGGTTCCTGGTTACCTGAAGCTTAGAAGCTTTTCTTGGAAGCATGGCATCAACCACTTCGTGTTCTAAAAGAACACTCGTCATCAGCTCTCGGCCTTAGAATCCCGGATTTACCTAAGATTCCAGCCTACCACCTTAAACTTGGACAACCAACGCCAAGCTGGCCTAGCCTTCTCCGTCCCTCCATCGCAATAACCAGAAGTACAGGAATATTAACCTGTTTTCCATCGACTACGCTTTTCAGCCTCGCCTTAGGGACCGACTAACCCTGCGTCGATTAACGTTGCGCAGGAAACCTTGGTCTTTCGGCGTGGGTGTTTTTCACACCCATTGTCGTTACTCATGTCAGCATTCGCACTTCTGATACCTCCAGCAAGCTTCTCAACTCACCTTCACAGGCTTACAGAACGCTCCTCTACCGCATCACCTAAGTGATACCCGTAGCTTCGGTGTATGGTTTGAGCCCCGTTACATCTTCCGCGCAGGCCGACTCGACTAGTGAGCTATTACGCTTTCTTTAAAGGGTGGCTGCTTCTAAGCCAACCTCCTAGCTGTCTAAGCCTTCCCACATCGTTTCCCACTTAACCATAACTTTGGGACCTTAGCTGACGGTCTGGGTTGTTTCCCTTTTCACGACGGACGTTAGCACCCGCCGTGTGTCTCCCATGCTCGGCACTTGTAGGTATTCGGAGTTTGCATCGGTTTGGTAAGTCGGGATGACCCCCTAGCCGAAACAGTGCTCTACCCCCTACAGTGATACATGAGGCGCTACCTAAATAGCTTTCGAGGAGAACCAGCTATCTCCGAGCTTGATTAGCCTTTCACTCCGATCCACAGGTCATCCGCTAACTTTTCAACGGTAGTCGGTTCGGTCCTCCAGTTAGTGTTACCCAACCTTCAACCTGCCCATGGATAGATCGCCCGGTTTCGGGTCTATTCCCAGCGACTAGACGCCCTATTAAGACTCGCTTTCGCTACGCCTCCCCTATTCGGTTAAGCTCGCCACTGAAAATAAGTCGCTGACCCATTATACAAAAGGTACGCAGTCACCCAACAAAGTGGGCTCCCACTGCTTGTACGCATACGGTTTCAGGATCTATTTCACTCCCCTCTCCGGGGTTCTTTTCGCCTTTCCCTCACGGTACTAGTTCACTATCGGTCAGTCAGTAGTATTTAGCCTTGGAGGATGGTCCCCCCATATTCAGACAAAATTTCTCGTGCTCCGTCCTACTCGATTTCATGACTAAGAGATTTTCGCGTACAGGGCTATCACCCACTATGGCCGTACTTTCCAGAACGTTCCGCTAATCTCAAAGCCACTTAAGGGCTAGTCCCCGTTCGCTCGCCACTACTAAGGGAATCTCGGTTGATTTCTTTTCCTCAGGGTACTTAGATGTTTCAGTTCCCCTGGTTCGCTTCTTAAGCCTATGTATTCAGCTTAAGATACCTAACTTATGTTAGGTGGGTTCCCCCATTCAGACATCTCCGGATCAAAGTCTGTTTGCCGACTCCCCGAAGCTTTTCGCAGGCTACCACGTCTTTCATCGCCTCTGACTGCCAAGGCATCCACCGTATGCGCTTCTTCACTTGACCATATAACCCCAAGCAATCTGGTTATACTGTGAAGACGACATTCGCCGAAAATTCGATAATACTCAATTAAGAGCAACTCACAAATTTTACCTTAGCCTGATCCGTTACCAGTGAAAGTAACGTTCAGTCTATCTTTCTATCACATACCCAAATTTTTAAAGAACGAACTAGTCAAAGACTAGAAATCAACATTCACCATCGTACGATGGAATGCTCATTTCTAAGCTTTATACAATCAGAAGCAGTTAGTGGTGGAGCCAAACGGGATCGAACCGTTGACCTCCTGCGTGCAAGGCAGGCGCTCTCCCAGCTGAGCTATGGCCCCGTATTTCTACAGGCGTTTCCCACACAAAATTGGTGGGTCTGGGCAGATTCGAACTGCCGACCTCACCCTTATCAGGGGTGCGCTCTAACCAACTGAGCTACAGACCCAATTTCG
>NZ_JBYVMF010000055.1:0-7236 GCF_058145095.1 Pseudomonas sp. MDV22-iso1 | reverse complement strand
GGGGGGGGGGGGGCATACTTATTTAATTGGCGACCATAAATAACAGGACAGACTCAAAATCGATATTCTGTCCTGTTTTTTTATAGCCTTCCCTATATTTACTTACATCCCGCCCTGTGCGAGCGAGCTTGCATGCGAAAGCACAACAACCGACCACTTCAATCAGTCCTGAGCCTGCTTCATCCCCAAACAATCAATCGACCGATCAACCATGGCCTTGGCGATCTCCAGCAAATGCCACACCGAAAAAACCATTGCCCTGTCTGCGCCTTTCAGGTGATCACCGCATTGATAGGCGGTAACCGAAGCACAGCGCAGCAGGTCAGCGATATAGAGTTGGGTGTCTTCAAAGCTCACGTCGTTGCTGACGTTGTAGAACCGCAGTTCATCCGGTGCCGACGGTTGTTCGCCGGTCAGGTAGAAATCGATTGCACGGTAAAGGGCGGAGCGGTCTCTGAGCAGATCGTCATTTCTGGTTGAGTTTGAGGGTGGATCGGGGACCGGTTTTTTCATTGGTAAAACTCCTAGAGCTAATTGGAGCCAACCGATATCGCGACTAAACGAGAAGGGGTGGCGGCTGCGCACAGGTTAGTCGACCGGCCTCCAGGAATACCGGCGCACCCGAAGGTGCCCTGCGCACAGCCACCATAGATTCAGGCGATAAAAAACACCTGAACGGAGGTAGCGCTGTACGCCTGAAGAGATCCGGGCGACTAAACCCGATCACTGATAAGCAGTGACGGACGGAGATTAGGCACGGAAATCTGTCGGCGCAAGCGTGCGAAATAATCTAGGAAACGTCCCGCAAAAGGAAGGGATTCGCGCTGTAGGAAGCCAGTTTTTCCTATAGGAAAACTTACTTTCCGACGAGAGAAATACCCCATGCGGACCCACGATGGATCGATAGTTTTACGTCAGTTCGGCCTAAGCCCTAACAGTTCTGATAGGTAGGCAAAGGCTTGGAAAGGAATGATGCTGAAGCCTCGGCTTTTTCGACCTTTGCAAGGAGCTCCAGTCAATGCCTACTCCCAATCGCGAAACCCTTTTGTGTCGCTACCACTACGACCCGCTTGATCGTCTGGTCAACAGCACACCCTTTGAACAACCCACCCAGCGCTATTACTGCAAAACTCGCCTGGCCACTGAAATACAAGACGGTGTGCATCGAAGCATCCTGCAGCACGAAGATCAGCTGTTGGCACAGCAGCAGCGCGAAGACGGCAAGATCGCCGCCACGCTGCTGGCAACCGATCAACAACGTTCAGTATTGAACGCGCTTGATGCCAACCAGCCCAAGCCCATCGCCTACTCGCCCTACGGTCATCGTCCTCTGGGGAATGGCTTACTGAGTTTGCTGGGATTCAACGGCGAGCGGCCAGACCCGGTGACCGGGCATTATCATTTAGGCAGTGGGTATCGTCAGCTCAACCCGGTGTTGATGCGGTTCAACAGTCCGGACAGCTGGAGTCCGTTTGGGGAGGGAGGGTTGAATGCTTATGCGTATTGCGCTGGCGATCCGATAAACCATGTTGATCCTAATGGGCACTCTTTGATGGGAGTTATTGTTAAATTCATGCCAGGAAGTTCGCTGGCCAGATCGCCTGAAATAATGAACAACGTTAGTGAACTCATGACGATGAAACGAGGAATGCGGTACAACGGAGAGACGTTAGGATATCAACTTGGCGAACATTCAAAGCTACTGAGTCTTGACGACATGAGCATTGGAAAGATAAATCTCCACGCAGAAATAATCGAGGGAGCCAATGCCAACTTGATAAAAAAACAAATCGATTTATTAAAGCAACTGCCAGATTCTCCAGCAAAACGAGAGGCCGTCGAGTTTATGGCAAGCCCGATACAGTACCCTTCAGCAACCAGCGGCACGAGCAGCAAGGACAGGGCGGTAATGAACTTGCACTCTCAAGTAATGGGATTCGAACATCAACACGCTATTTTAAACAAGATCAAGACCATCCCCACTACTACCTCTCCAGCAGCCAGCAGTGCTGCCATACGCCAACTCAAATAAAAAATTACTTCTAGAAGACATAATGCGACATTTATTTTAACCATCACCAAAACAGTGTTCTTATTGTCCTCATCGCGAGCAGGCTCACTCCCACATTTGATCGCCGGTGAACACGAGGTTTGCGTTCAGCGCGAATCCCTGTGGGAGTGAGCCTGCTCGCGATGGCGGAGGCACAGGCAGCATCGATGTCGCCTGACACACCTCATCGCGAGCAAGCCCGCTCCCACATTTGATCGCCGGTGAACACGAGGTTTGCGTTCAGCGCGAATCCCTGTGGGAGTGAGCCTGCTCGCGATGGCACCGCACCGGATCCACCGGAAACAATCGAAAAATCAGCGACGCCAACACCCGCCCTTCCCGCTGATCCTCACGCAACCCCAGTGACCGGCTCATTCCACCGCTCCGATATCAAACGCCAGCGGCTTGGCGGTCTTCTGCCCCACCCCATACCAATCCAGCTTGCGCGTCAGCACCATAAACACGCCCAGCAACCCGAACAGCAACAGCGAGCCCATCAACAACGCGTAATCCTCGGCGCTCAACAAGCCATAGAGCAAGCCGTACAACGCCGCCAGCCCTGCTGAAAAACTCAATCCGTGACGCACGCTGCGCAGCACATGGCAGACATAGAACCCGATCAACAATACACAACCACTGGCCGACAACAGATACGCCAAGGCAAAACCAATGTGTTCGGACAGCGACAACAGCAGCAGATAGAAAAACGCCAATGCCACCCCCACCAGCGCATATTGCACCGGGTGCACCGCCAGGCTTTTCAACACTTCGAAGAGGAAGAAACCGGCGAATGTCAGGACGATGAACAGCAGCGCGTATTTGATCGCCCGATCGCTTTTCAGGTACTGGTCCACTGGGTCGATAAAGCTCACGCCAAAGCTGCGGCTATTGAACACTTCGCAGTTCTTGCCGGAGACGCAGCTGTTCATCGCTTCTTGCAGATTGGTGGAGAAAAATGAGGTCTGCCAATTGGCAGTGAAGCCCTGATCGGTGACTTCCCGCTGGGCCGGCAGGTAGTTGCCGACGAAACTCGGATGCGGCCAGTTGGCAGCCAGCGACACCTTGCTGGTCTTGCCCACCGGTACAACCTGCAACTGACCGGTGCCTTGCAGGCGCAGGTCGAAACCGAAGGTCAGTTCAGTCGGCGCTTTGGCGTCCAGAGCAGGCAGCGTTACGTGCACGCCCTCGCCCAACCAGCGCACCTGGCTGCCCGGAACGAAGTCCAGACGCTGGCTGCCCAGCTCAAGTTTCAACGCGTTCTCGATGCCGCGAATGTCACTGATCCCGACGGCCAGAAAGGGCGGGTCGAACTGGTAATCGCTGAAGTCTTCCTTGATGCCCAATTGCGCCGGCAACGAGAAGTGCCCGCTGATGCGATTGTCGGCATGGAACAGCCGCGCCTCATAAATCCCCCGCTTACGCAATTCCGTCTCAACCTGGCCATTGAGCTCGAAATGTTCCGGCAGAAAGTACAGACGACCCCGCTCTTCACTGAGGTCTTGATAGCGTTGGTTGGTTTTCTCGTTGAGTTTCCAGGTGCGCACCACCTTGCGATACGGCACCAACATCAGCGGACCGCTGAGCTGCTGGCTGTAACTGGAACTGCGGGCGATGTCTTCGAGCACGCCATCGCGCAGTTGCTGGCGGTCCTGGATCACGCCGCTGATCATCAGCAATGGAATGAGCAACAACAGGATCAACAGGGCAATGGCCCCGAGTTTCAGGGTCAGGCTTCGGTTCATGGGACTCTCCTTGTTTGGATGGGGAGAGTCTGGGTTGGCTGTATGGGGGTTTTATGTGAGGAATATGGAGAGTGTGTGGAATTCGAAAAGATCGCAGCCTCGTTTCTCTCGACAGCTCCTACAGGATTTGTGTCAAAGCCAGATCCCCAAACCCACCACCATCCCCTGTAGGAGCTGCCGCAGGCTGCGATCTTTTTGCTTTAAGGCAGCCGTAAAATCACCTGCACGCCGCCCTCAACATTGCCAATAACCATGACGCCGCCATGTAGCTTCACCACCTCCTCGACAAAATTGAGCCCTAACCCCGTGCTCTTACGTCCACTGTCCGGACGCGGCAGCGAGTAAAAACGCTCGTTCAAGCGCGGCAACGCATAGTCGGGAATGGGCGCAGCCTGGTTGAACAACCTGAACTCGATCTGCCCCCCAATACGCTCGGCACTGAATCGCAGCACGCCCTGAACTGGTGTGAAATCCAGCGCGTTCTCCAGCAAATTCCCCAGCGCCTGACGCAACAAAAAAGGCTCACCGTGCAGTTCAAGTTCCGGGGCAATTCGCTGTTCGACGCGCAACTGCTTGCCCTCGATCCGCGCCGCCTGCGCATTCAACAGCTCATCCACCAAACCCGCCAACGGCACCGCTACCCGCTCTTCCAGCCCTTGCCGTTGTTCCACCTGCGCCAGGTTCAACAAGCGCTCGATCAACTGCTGCATCCGTACGCTTTCGCTGTCGATGTTGCCGACGAACCGCTGCCGCTGCGCTAACGGCATCTCGCCTTGCAGCAGCTCCGCCGCGCCCCGAATCGCCGCCAGCGGGCTCTTCAGTTCATGGGTCAGCGTATGGACATACCGCTCCACGTAAGCCTTGCCTTCGAGCTGCGTGCGCATCTGTTCCACCGCTGTCGCCAGTTGCTCCAGCTCGCCACCGCGATAGTGCGGCACCTCGACTCGCCGACCTTCACTGACGGCCTGCGCGTACACCGTCAAACGACGTAGCGCCGCGCTCAGCCACCACGACAACAGCGCGCCGAACAACAGGCCGAGGCCGATCAATCCGGCGCCGTAGATCAGCAGCCGTCGTTCGGTGCGATCAACATACGGTTGCAGCGAGCTGTTGGGCTTGGCGACGGTGACCACGCCGATGATCTGACCGTTGTCGCGGATCGGCGCGCCCACGTGCATCACCGAGGAGCTGGCATCCTGCGGGTCGCTGCGAGTAGAGCGCGCGCCGTACTCGCCGCGCAGGGTCAGGTAGACGTCGTTCCAGCGTGAGTAATCCTGGCCCACCGCCAGCCCGCTGGAGTCCAGCACCACAATGCCGTTGGCGTCGGTGACATAGATCCGGTGGTTAACCTGATTTTTCGGCATTCCCCAAATACTCGCCTTCGGTTGCCGCTCGCCATAAGCCTTGAGCAGTTGCGGCCAGCGGTTCTGATTGAGGGTGCCGGCCTTGAAGTCATCACGCAGAATTTCGGCCATGAGATTGGCCGTATCGACCAAGGTTTCTTCGGTGGATTGGCGCACACCGGGGCGGATTTCTTCCATGACGGTGCTGAGTACGAAGTAACCGGTCAGCCCGATAAACAGTACAAAGACCAGGAAAATCCGTATCCCCAGCCGCATCAGCTGCGCCCCGGACTGTAGCTGTAACCGAGGCCACGATGTGTCTGGATCGGCTCGGCATCAGCCTTCACCAGCCGCAATTTGGCGCGCACGCTCTTGATATGGCTGTCGATGCTGCGCTCGTAACCGGCATCGGCCGCGACACCCAGCGCATCCAGCAACTGCTCACGACTGAATACGCGCTCGGGTTGATCCAGCAGACAGTGCAGCAGACGAAATTCGTGGCGAGTCAGGCTAAGCGGCTGCTCGCGATAGCTGATCTGCACGCGCTCGCTGTCGACGCGAAACAAAACGGATGTCATCTCGGGCACCGCTCGCGGCACCATGCGTTTGAGAATCGCCCGGACCCGCGCTGCCACTTCACGGGGGCTGAATGGTTTGACGACGTAATCGTCAGCACCGATCTCAAGGCCTACCACCCGATCGATCTCCCCATCCCGGGCGCTGAGGAACATCACCGGCACTTCGCTGAAGCGCCGCAGTTGCTTGCAGGTTTCAAAGCCGCTGATGTCGGGCAGCCCGATGTCGAGAATGATCAGATCGGCCGGCGTCAGGCGCTGATGCTCAAGCGCCGCCGCGCCGAGGCTCACCCAAGAGGTGGTAAAGCCCTCGCCCTGCAAGGCGAAAATCAGGGTGTCGGCAATCGCCGCTTCGTCTTCGACAATCAGGATATGAGGCATGGCATCCGGGCGCGGCTAAGGAATGGTCGAACGGTGAACCAAGGTGGGTTGGGCGTCAATCGGCAGTGAACCTAACAGTTCTGATAGTAGGCAGGGGTCGGTAAAGGGTTGATGCTGAGACACCCGCTATTGGGATCTTTTATGGAGATCAGCGATGTCCGCGCGCACTCGAAAAACAATGCTGCTGGCGACCGATCAACAGCAGTCGGTGTTGAACACTCTGGACGGGAACGGGCCTCGTTCCATCGCCTATACGCCCTATGGGCATCGTTCACCGGAGAATGGC
This sequence comes from Pseudomonas sp. MDV22-iso1, assembly GCF_058145095.1. Classification (NCBI taxonomy): domain Bacteria; kingdom Pseudomonadati; phylum Pseudomonadota; class Gammaproteobacteria; order Pseudomonadales; family Pseudomonadaceae; genus Pseudomonas; species Pseudomonas sp. MDV22-iso1. The sequence goes on along the minus strand of NZ_JBYVMF010000055.1, from coordinate 859 downwards.
TTGCTCAGCCTGCTGGGGTTCAACGGCGAACCGCCGGACGCGCTGAGCGGGCATTATCATTTGGGGAATGGTTATCGGCAGTTCAACCCGGTGTTGATGCGGTTTAACAGTCCGGACAGTTGGAGTCCGTTTGGGGAAGGTGGGTTGAATGCGTATGCGTATTGCGGGGGGGAGCCAGTCAACCGAAATGACCGAACCGGGCATATGTTTAAACCCTTAATAAAACTAACGGCCTCTGCCACCGAGGTAGCGTCTCCCGGAAAAAACCTTTTGAAGATTCCGGAGGTTGCTGCACCTCCAACGGCAGATATCACAACAATTATTGCCGGTAGCTCCGATCTTCCCGGGACCGGATCTATCACACCAACGACGCAAGTAAAAAATCCACGCACCCTCCCGAGTACTACAGATGTCCAGTTTCGCAGGGCCCTTGAACTAGCAGTCAACAAAGGACAACCCATTACACCTGACAACAATGGTGTCACGCTGCCTGTACCCGACCCGGTACCGGCGGGGAGACCAGTACGTACGCGAAATAAGTTTGTGATAGGAGGTGATAGTGATTTCTTAAAACTAAAAATCGACGCCTCGAAACTTCCCGAACCCACCATTCAGAACAAGCAGGTCCGAAACCCATGACGATCTCCCATGCGTTGCAACTGATGACCGGCATCAGTCAGTTCGCCGTCATGGACGGCAATGAGCGTCAACCTCACAGTTATGCCAGGAGGCAGGCGCTGATACAGGATTGATGCTTGGACACCCAATATCAGAATCTTTTAAAGGAGATCAGCAATGCCTCTGCTGTAGTGGTCTAATGAAACCGGACACCCATTTAGGTGAGAATGCTCGCCAGATC
>NZ_JBYVMF010000054.1:0-8731 GCF_058145095.1 Pseudomonas sp. MDV22-iso1 | reverse complement strand
GAAATGGAAATGAGCGCGGAATAGAGGTTGGTGACAGCCGACTAAGGAGTCTAGATGGTGAATTGTAGGGCCATTTTCATCTGCTCACTCCAGCCATGAACCGCTACCTGTGGTTTTGTCTGATTGGCTGGCGTTTCCCCTCTGCGGGATGGTGTATCTGCAAACGGCACGGCAATCCCCATTCCCTTATCTCGTAAGTAAATCAAGACTAGCGGACCATACCGAACAGCAACGATTCTGGCTTCATACAACTTCAGCGCAGACGAAGTCTCTTTGCCACGTTAACTACGATTCGACAGCGATTCAATGATGCGACATTGCTCAATCACGCCACCCTGACAGCAAACGCTCAGTCGTGTCAGTTCGGCTTCTAAACCTTGTAGGTCTCGAATACGCATTCGCACCTGCTCTAATTGCCCTTCGACTTTTGCGTCCACCGCAGCGCAGGAAGCGTCGCGTCGATCAGCAAGACCGAGCAACTCACGAATGTCATCCAGGCTGAAACCCAGTGCGCGGCTGCGGCGAATGAACAACAGCCGGTTGCGCTCCTCGTCCGTGTAGAAACGGTAGCCCGATGGTGACCTTCCAGCAGAAGGCAGCAGCCCTGACTGCTCGTAATAACGGATGGTTACAGCTTTGGTATCGGTCGCCTTCGCCAAGGCCCCAACCGTGTAGATGGCCGCACTCATTTCGCTTGACCTTATAGTCGCTAGAACCTTCATTCTACTCGCTTCAGACGACAAGCAAATCCGTGCTCGCCTTAGCACCCTACATAAAGGGCTTTGATTCGATGGAAACCACACACCAATCACGTCAATCCGGGATATGGGCGCTCCTGCTCTGCGCATGGCTGCTTGCCCTTATATCAACGCTTGCCGTGTTGTTCGTCGGCGAAGTCATGGGGCAAGTGCCCTGTGTTCTTTGTTGGTTTCAACGTGCATTCATGTTCCCCCTCGTCCTGGTGCTGGGTGTTGCTTGCTGCATGTCGGACGCGGGCGTCTGGCGTTATGCATTGCCATTAGCCGTTATGGGCTGGCTCATCGCGCTGTATCACAACCTGCTTTATTTCGGACTGATCCCCGAAAGCATCAAACCCTGTGGAGCAGGCCCGTCTTGCTCTGGCGCTGATATGACCATCTTCAGTGGTGTTCCACTACCATTATTATCGCTGGGCGTGTTCAGCCTCCTGATTGTTCTTCTTGTTCTTATCCGCCGGAGATTTATCGTATGAGCAGACGCACCGTCGTCATGGCCATCAGCGTCCTTGCCGTAGTCGGCTTCGCAGTCGCTGCATTTTTTTATGATCGTGCCTCCACTGTGCCCCAGGCCACCGCGCCCGTGCCGCAAAACAGCGCTCTGGAGCGCTTTAATTCGCCAAACTTCGGCCCTGCCAACGCCCCGGTGACGATTGTCGAATTTTTCGACCCGTCGTGTGAAAGCTGTCGTGCCTTCTATCCCATCGTCAAAAAGATGATGTCCCAGCACCCAGCCGACGTTCGTCTTGTGCTGCGTTATGTGAAGCTTCACAAAGGTTCTGAAGAAGCCATCCGGCTTTTGGAGGCCGCACGCAAGCAGGACGTATTTGCACCGGTACTTGAAGCTGTTCTAGAGGCCCAACCGCAGTGGCATGATGATGCACAGGCTTCAGCAGCATGGGACGCTGCTGCTCAGGCAGGCTTAGACGTGGCTAGGGCTCGTGAAGAAATGGTGTCCCCAGAGATCACAGCCACTATTGAACGGGATGCCGCCGATGCGAAAACCGTAGGCGTACGCGGGACACCGACATTCTTCGTCAACGGTAAGCCGCTGACCAACTTCGGTGCCCAGCAGCTCTATGATCTGATTTGGAGCGAGATCAACCAATCGCGCTAGCCACAAGCGGCAATGTTGAAAAAGTTTGGCAGTCGCGATAATACGCTTGACCTTATAGTGGCTATAGGGTGTTCACTCTTCACCATAAAACATGTGGAGAGTGTCCTTATGAAAAGTTGTTGCGGTGATAAGCAAACACCTGAAAGTCAGGCCAGCGTTGAGGTTTTTGATCCGAAAGCGCTGACAGGTTGCTGTACACCCGCCGCAACGACTGGCGATACGAATGCAGCCCAGAACCAGCCCAAGAGCGGTTGTTGCGCTGCGAAAACCTCGGACGTAGTCCTGAGGCCAACCAAGGCAGAAGACTCCGGTTGCTGCTCTCCTGCTGCGGATGGCAGCAAATCAAGCTGCGCTGCCGTAACACCGGCATCCACCTTGTACACCCTGGCTGAACCGAGTAAATCTGCCGCCCCGGTTGATAACGATCTCTTTACCGACGCTTGCTGCCCGCCATCCGGCGCGGGCGGCGCAAGCACTTGTGCAGCAAAAGCTTCTCCAGCGGATGCCGGCAATACCGCTCGCTTCAGCAGTTTTCGTATAGGGCAAATGTGCTGTCCCTCCGAGCAGACAATGATCGAGGACAAGCTCGCTCGAATGAGCGGGATTCAAAAGCTCGAGTTCAACATGATGAACCGTACTCTAGGGGTCTGGCACGAACTGCCGGACACCTTGAGTATTGAAGCGGCTGTGTCATCGCTTGGCATGCACGCCGAACCGTTGACTACTGACGGCAAGGCATCTAACTCCGATGCGCCGCAAGCCGCTCAAATAGCCTCACCGCGCAAGAGTACCTGGTGGAAACTGATACTATCCGGCGCTGGGGCAGTAGCTGCGGAAGTATTGCATTTCACTAACGCCGCTCCTGAATGGGTGGTGGCGGTTGTAGCCTTGTTCGCGATTGTGCTCTGCGGCCCAGCGACCTACAAGAAAGGCTGGATCGCACTCAAACATCTCAATCTGAACATCAATGCCTTGATGAGCATTGCCGTGACCGGTGCAGTGTTGATTGGTCAGTGGCCAGAAGCCGCGATGGTCATGTTCCTGTTCACCGTTGCCGAACTTATAGAGGCAAGATCGCTGGATCGTGCGCGCAACGCAATCAAGGGTTTGATGGATTTGTCCCCGGAGCGGGCGACCGTTCGCCAGCCAGATGGCAGTTGGCTGGAAGTGGATGTGAAAACTGTCGAGATCGATGCTTTGGTGCGGGTTCGCCCCGGCGAGCGTATCGGTCTGGATGGCGTTGTCTCTTCCGGCAACTCTACAGTCAACCAGGCACCTATCACGGGGGAAAGCCTACCCATCGAGAAAACCGTAGATGACCCCGTCTATGCAGGATCCATCAACGAATCCGGCTCCTTCGAATACCGAGTAACGGCTGAGGCCAGCAATACGACGTTGGCTCGAATCATCCATGCGGTCGAAGAGGCTCAAAGTTCGCGAGCACCAACCCAGCGGTTTGTTGACCAATTCGCCAAGATCTATACGCCAGCAGTGTTCTTCTTTGCCTTGGCCATTGCGGTGTTGCCCCCATTATTCATAAGTGGGCTCTGGGCTGATTGGATCTACCGCGCCCTAGTGCTTCTGGTGGTTGCCTGCCCCTGCGCGTTGGTCATTTCAACCCCGGTGTCCATTGTCAGCGGTCTGGCGGCAGCGGCTCGCAAGGGCATTTTGGTCAAGGGTGGCGTCTACCTGGAAATTGGCGCCAAGCTGAGCTTCGTCGCACTCGACAAAACCGGGACCATTACGCATGGCAAGCCGGTCCAGACCGATTACATCCCACTGACCGCGATTTCAGAACTAGCCCCTCAGATTATTGCCGCCAGTCTGGGCGGTCGCTCGGATCACCCGGTCTCACAGGCCATCACCAAACAGGCGGCGCTGGACGCGTCAATGCTCAAGTCTGTCGAGAGTTTCGAAGCGCTCCCAGGACGTGGTGTGAAAGGGATCGTCGAGGGTCAGCTCTATCATCTGGGCAACCATCGCTTGATTGAGGAGCTGGGTCTTTGCACACCGCAACTGAAGGCATCCCTGAATCGTCTGGAGCGTCAGGGGAAAACCGTAGTAGCGTTAAGCAACGCTACTCAGGTCATAGCACTGTTCGCGGTTGCCGATACGGTGAAAGACTCAAGCCAGACCGCGATCAAGGAACTGCACGAGCTAGGCATCAAGACTATGATGCTGACAGGGGACAACTCACACACTGCGCAGGCAATTGCGCAACAAGTCGGGATTGATGAGGCCCGAGGAAACCTGCTTCCCGCCGACAAGCTTTTGGCTATTGGTGAGGCGCAAAACAGTTGTCACGTGGTGGGGATGGTCGGCGATGGGATTAATGATGCGCCGGCCTTGGCCAAGTCCCAGATTGGCTTCGCAATGGCCGCTGCGGGTACCGGCACCGCAATCGAAACGGCTGACGTCGCGCTGATGGATGATGACCTGCGGAAAATCCCGGCATTCGTCCGCCTGTCTCGACAAACCGCCACGGTACTAAAACAAAACATAGGGTTCGCCTTGGGCGTCAAGGCTGTGTTCCTGGTATTCACTTTGATGGGTTTGGCCACTATGTGGATGGCGGTATTTGCAGATGTTGGTGTCAGCCTGTTGGTAATACTCAATGGGCTGCGCTTGCTGAAAAAATAGTCCGGAGGGTGAGCATGAAAGAGAGGTTGCATGGGGCAATTCTTGAGGGCTTCGGCGAAGCCTGTTTAGCTAGAAGGTCTCGAGATTATGCGCATGCTTACCATTGGCTGGAGCGTACCCACATCCTGACGCAACGCCGTCCCCTGCTGCATGCAAAGTCACACGCTTTCATGTTGTACGTTGGCATCAGGACACGAGATCCCCGAGAGGTTGTGGGACAAATACCACGTGTTTTCGCTGCCCTGCTATTTTCAACAATATGGGTGCCATCGGGAAATACTGGTCGCGCCCGTGTCAGTGCTTTTCAGGTGATGCCTATTTCTCAAGAGCTGAGAAATCTGATTAGCGAAGAGTGAGACTCTGAGTCATTGTCGTATCCATTCACGCACACATGGAGAGTCCTATGAGCGCCGGTCACAGTCACGGTCTAGCACGTGCAGGACACGAGAAAAAATTGTGGATCGCTCTGGCGCTAACGACAAGCTTCATGATCGCGGAGGTCATTGGTGCTTTCATCACCGGCAGCTTGGCATTGTTATCCGACGCCGCTCACATGCTGACGGATTCCACTGCCCTTGCTATTTCATTAGTCGCTATTCAGATCGCCAAACGCGCTGCGGATAAAAAACGGACATTTGGCTATGCACGATTTGAGATCCTCGCAGCAGCTTTCAACGCGATTCTGTTGTTCATGGTGGCGGTGTACATCCTGTACGAGGCATATCAGCGGTTTAAGACTCCGACAGAAATACAATCGACAGGCATGCTGATCGTCGCAGTGATAGGGCTAGTTGTGAACCTTGTTTCAATGCGCTTGCTTATGTCTGCCAGTGACGAAAGCCTTAACGTCAAAGGCGCGTATCTGGAGGTTTGGAGCGACATGCTGGGCTCATTAGGCGTGATAGGGGCAGCATTGATCATTCGCTTTACAGAATGGACTTGGGTTGACTCGATCATTGCCGCAGCTATCGGGTTGTGGGTTCTACCCAGAACCTGGGTTTTGCTCAAAGAAAGCATGAACATCTTGTTGCAGGGTGTACCGGACGGAATCGACATAGCGGAAGTGGAGGCGACAATCAGGGCAGTTGAAGGTATTGAGGATATTCATGACTTGCATCTCTGGGCTTTGACCAGCGGCAAAAATGTCATGAGCGCGCACCTAGTGGTTCAGTACCCTTCCCGCCCCGATCAAGAGATATTGGCCGAGGTGACTCGACTGATGAGCGAGAAATTTCATATTAGCCATACGACTCTTCAATTAGAGAACTCGCAGTTTCATGCCAGGCTCGAAGGAAACGAAGGCATGCAGCACTAGAAAGGCCCCCGTAAACATCCATGTCGCGGGAGGGGCCGCTGCGATACTCTGAAAGCTTACGGACAATAATTCTCTTAGCCACCCGAGCATTTCCAGTGGTATGGGGAATTAATGTATGCGAATTAACCAATGTTTTAATGTTTAACGCAACAATTTACCCCTGAGCCTTTCTCGCCTGCTGCCAGGGGGGGTGTCCGTCGAGGTTTGGGAAGCTCAGACTGAAAACGGTCATGCTACCGGGTAAGCTTTCGACTTCTGCTTTCCCCTGATGAAGGCTCATGATTGATCGCACAATAGCCAAGCCCAGACCAGTACTTCCTTCGGCACGTGAGTGACTTGTGTCGACGCGATAAAAACGTTCGAACAAGTGCGACAGGTGCTGAGGTTCGATACCTGCGCCAGGGTTGCCTACCAGCAGCGAGACTTGATTGTCTTGGCATTTGATGACAACTGAAATGGATTGTCCTGCTGGGCAATGGCGTATCGCATTGGACAGCAAGTTTGATATTGCTCGCTGAATCATCAACCTGTCGCCAATGGTGTATCCGCTTCCGGTGACGCTCAGGCTGATCCGTTTCTCTTCCGCAGACAATGTAAACAGATCGACGACCTTCAATGCTTCATCTTCTAAATTAATTGTCTCGAACGGGACGAGCGCCTCAGGATGACTGACTTGAGCAAGGAAGAGCATATCCGAGACAATTCGAGTGACACGTTCCAATTCTTCGGTGCAAGACTCCAGCACAGACTTGTACTCTTCCGCCGACCTGTCCCGAGAAAGCGTCACTTGGGCTTTGCCCATCAAATTAGTAATGGGGGATCGCAATTCATGCGCCAAGTCATCGGAGAACTGCGACAGCTGCTGAATACCGCTATCGAGTCGATGTAGCATGAAGTTGACGCCATGGGCCAATTCACTAAGTTCCTGAGGCATTTTGACCACAGAGAGTCGATGGCTAAGGTCTTGTGCTGAGACGATGGCGGCAACCTTTCGGAACTCCCTCAGTGGCGCGAGACCTCGCTGAACTACCGCCCAGGCACTCATTCCGATGAGTATTAACAACAAAGGTAACGCAATGATCGTCGACTGCAAATACGTGCTGAGTAGTGCTTCATCATTTGCGCAATCGATGGACAGCAGTACGGGAACGCTCGTACCATCCTTTAACCGGATGAGCTTGGAAGCGGTAATAAAGTGTCGGCCTTCGCCGTCGGAATTGGTGGAATATGAAATCTTGTCGACGGCGGCAACCGCTGCCTTCAACTCTATCCGCAGGTCCGACAAGCCCGCCCCGACTTTCAGCACAGGTGAACTCAGATTTGCTAAGTCATAGATGGCCAGGTTCAAATTGTCATGTCCCATAACTTGATCCAGCAAGGAGTGCGGATTCGAGTTTATGTCGGTTATGTCCTTATATAGGGATAGACTATGTTCGACCTGCTCAAATTTTTTGTCCAGGCTTCGTTTAGCCAGTTTTTCCAACTCATGCGTTAGCGCAAAAAAAGCTAGGGCAGCCAAAAGTACTACCAGCAATGCCCCCAGAATACTCACTGTCAACCCTAGCCGCATTGACAGGCTAGCCGGCTTCATTCGCGCGCCTCCAACACGTAACCAACTCCGCGCAGGGTATGGATCAATTTATTATCAAAGGGGTCGTCGATTTTTGCTCTCAAACGACGGATTGAAACTTCGACAACGTTGGTGTCGCAGTCAAAGTTCATGTCCCAGACCAGTGAAATTATCTGAGTTCTGGAGAGTACCTCCCCAGAATGACGCATCAATAGGTGCAGAAGCGAGAACTCCTTGGTCGTCAGATCTATGCGCTGATTACCACGAAAAGCACGGTGGCGTCCGTGGTCGAGTTCCAGATCGGCGACCTTGAGCACCTGCGGTACAGGAATCTGCTCACTGCGACGCATCAGAGTTCGTACCCGTGCCAGTAGCTCAGGAAACTCAAACGGCTTAACCAGGTAGTCATCGGCCCCTAAATCCAATCCGCGGATTTTGTCCGCCAGACGTCCTCGGGCCGTTAACATCATGACCCGAGTGTTACTGCTTCGGCGAAGATGCTCAAGAACCCCCCAACCATCAAGTTCTGGAAGATTAACGTCAAGTATCACTAAGTCATAGACATGTTGACGCGCCAGATGAAGGCCGTCCGTGCCATTCGATGCGCGATCAACTACATAGCCACTTTCAGTTAATCCTTGATGCAAATATTCGGCAGTTTTAACCTCGTCCTCAACTACAAGCATTCTCATGACAGCCACCCCATTTATAGCAAAAATACGGAAAACGAAAATTAGCCATTTGCAATGGTCTTAGCCTGAAGCCTGTAGCTGCTATAGAGTCAATAAAGTATGTCGTTCGTGGGCTCTAAAACTAGGTTTTGCGACAGTATGTCGCACTGGATCTCACTGGCTTAGTCGTAATATTAGCCCGTTTTGCTGACGCAAGTGCCGCTCGGCAGGTATTTAGTGGTCAATGGTTTCATAATGTTACGCGGCGATTGTAATTTTGCTTTCTTGCATTTTTTAGGGCGTAAATATAGTCGGAGCAAAATTTAGAGTGAGGGAGTAACTATATTCTTTAGGAACGTAAGTAATAATTTTGTATGTTGCGCTAGTGTGTGTTTCCAGAAGCGATGGTTGTAGAACTGATGTTAAGCGCATTATGTATATGCACTATTGCAAAAGATTCGTTTCTTCGATTGCATGGGATGACAGGGAACCTCTAGCTCTAGGCAGAGTGGCGCGTGAGTCCCATTGTTAGTGTTTTATTGGAGAGGGTGTGTACGCATAGGCCTAAATTAGATGTGTTCGGTACGAGTGTATGGCTTTGTATAAAAGAGTGCGATCCACGAACCCCACATTCCAAGCCAATAGCTGACGGCTGATGCTGTG
>NZ_JBYVMF010000053.1:0-10972 GCF_058145095.1 Pseudomonas sp. MDV22-iso1 | reverse complement strand
GTCGCTGACCGTCAAAGTCACCGGCGCAGAAGTCGCGGGCAAAGCCCTCGAAAACTTGGTTATTAACGGTGCTGACGCGACCGTCAAAACCACCGACACCATTAACGAAGTCATCGCCAAGCTAACCGTGGACAAATCCACCGTCGTCGAAGGCGGCGCGGTCACCTACACCGTGACCCTGACCAACGCAGCCGGTCTGCCGATCAACAACCACGACGCCATGACCTTCACGTTGACCGACGGCAAGACGATCAACGTCGCTGCCAACGCCAGCACCGGTACGCTGATCGTGAACACCGTGGATGACGTGTACACCGGTGGTCAAACCACGCTGGTCAACAAGCTTGAAACCGTCACCGGCGGCAGCACGAAGTTCGAACAGCTGACGCTGGATAAAACCACGCTGACCACCACCGTTACCGATGAGCCTTCGGGCCAGGGTGACCGGATCACTGTGAGCATCGAAGGTAACGGCGGCGTCGTCGAAAACGTCGGCGCGGCGTTCACCGTGAAGATCAATCAGGCGTTGAGCGACAACCTCAACGTGACCCTGAGCAATGGCGGCACGGTCACCATTCTGGCGGGCACCACCTCGGCGATCTACACCGCGCCGATCCAGGGCGAAGACGTCTACAAAGACCCAAGCACCCTGAGCCTGACCGTCAGCTCCGCGACCGTGACCGGTAAAACCTTCGAGAACCTGGTGCTCAGCACCACGCCAGGTACCGTGGGCATTACCGACACCACCAACGAAGTCATCGCCAAGCTAACCGTGGACAAATCCACCGTCGTCGAAGGCGGCCAAGTCACCTACACCGTGACCCTGACCAACAAAGATGGCCTGGCGATCAACAGCCACGACGCCATGACCTTCACGCTGACCGACGGCCGGACCATCAACGTCCCGGCCAACACCAGCACCGGTACGCTGATCGTGAACACCGTGGATGACGTGTACACCGGTGGTCAAACCACGCTGGTCAACAAGCTTGAAACCGTCACCGGCGGCAGCACGAAGTTCGAACAGCTGACGCTGGATAAAACCACGCTGACCACCACCGTTACCGATGAGCCTTCGGGCCAGGGTGACCGGATCACTGTGAGCATCGAAGGTAACGGCGGCGTCGTCGAAAACGTCGGCGCGGCGTTCACCGTGAAGATCAATCAGGCGTTGAGCGACAACCTCAACGTGACCCTGAGCAATGGCGGCACGGTCACCATTCTGGCGGGCACCACCTCGGCGATCTACACCGCGCCGATCCAGGGCGAAGACGTCTACAAAGACCCAAGCACCCTGAGCCTGACCGTCAGCTCCGCGACCGTGACCGGTAAAACCTTCGAGAACCTGGTGCTCAGCACCACGCCAGGTACCGTGGGCATTACCGACACCACCAACGAAGTCATCGCCAAGCTAACCGTGGACAAATCCACCGTCGTCGAAGGCGGCCAAGTCACCTACACCGTGACCCTGACCAACAAAGATGGCCTGGCGATCAACAGCCACGACGCCATGACCTTCACGCTGACCGACGGCCGGACCATCAACGTCCCGGCCAACACCAGCACCGGTACGCTGATCGTGAACACCGTGGATGACGTGTACACCGGTGGTCAAACCACGCTGGTCAACAAGCTTGAAACCGTATCGGGCGGCAACGCGAAGTTTGAACAGCTGACGCTGGATAAGACCACGCTGACTACCACCGTTACCGATGAGCCTTCTGGTCAGGGTGATAAGGTCACTATCGGTATCTCCGGGGACACATCGGTCGTTGAAGGCCAAACGGCGCACTACACAGTGACGCTGAGCAATAACGCCAAGTCCGAAGTCACTGTCACGCTGTCGTACAGCGGCACCGCGGCGGATGGCACGGACTTCAGGGGTGTGACTACGGTCAAGATCCCGGCCAACAGCAACAGTGTCAATTTCGACATCGCGACCATCAACGACAAGTACGTTGAAGGTTCCGAGAACTTCGTGATCACCATCGGCAATATCAGCGGCGGTAATTTCGAGAACCTCGCGGTCGACCCTAACAACGCCAGCGTTAACACGACCATTGTTGATAACGACCATGCGCCGGTTGCCGTCAGTGGCAGCGTCACTGGCCTTGAAGACCAGAGCGTTGTGTTGACGTGGGATAACTTCAAGACGACCGATGTCGACAACGACAGCCCGCTGAGCATCACCATCACGGACGTCGCTGGTCGTGGCGACCTGATGTTCAACGGTGCGGCCGGTTGGGTGAAAGTTGCTGCAGGCCAGGTCATCAGCCAGGCGGATATCAACGCTGGCAAACTGAAGTTCGTGCCGGTCGCGAACGAATCGGGTGCTGATGGCTACGGCGGTACTGGCGTCGGTAACAAAGCGGCTGACTACGCGCAGATCAAGTTCAAGCCTACCGATGGTTTCAACCTGGGCAATGAAGCGACGCTGAAAGTCGACATCACGCCGGTGGCCGACAAGCCTACGCTGACTGTCGACAGCAATGCCGTGACCTCTACAGGTCTGCTCAAGGAAGTCTGGACAGGCTTGTCCGGTCTGAATGCAGGTTATGACGGTAGTGCCGGTAGCGGTGCGGCGACTGCGATCTTGAAGTCGGTAATTGATGCGGCGAAAAATCCGAACAGCACCAGCACCTCCACCAACGTGCAGTCCAGTGGTGATGTCGTTGCGGGTACCGCATCGAAAACATCCGGCCTGATCTACCTCGAAGCTGGCAAGACTTACACCTTCAGCGGCAGCGCTGACGACAGTCTGCTGGTGACCATTGGCGGCAAAGAAGTGGCCAGTGCGTTGTGGGGTAAAGGCGGCGGTATCTCGGGCGCAGGCTTCACCCCGGGCACCAGCGGCTACTACACCATCGACATCTACCACCACAATCAGAGTGGCCCGGGCAGCTACGACGTTAACCTGTCGGTAAACGGCGCAGCCGCTGTCGACCTGAACAGCGCCGGCATTCCGCTGTACACCAGCGTCGCCAACCTGGCTGCGTCCGGCGTGACGGTTTCCGACCTGCATGGCACCAACGGTGAAGGCTATTACGAGGGCTACAAACTCAACGAAGGTGCTGAAAACGGCAGCGTACATCTGTCGAAGATCACCACCGGACTGACTGATACCGATGGCTCGGAAAGCCTCAGCGTGACCATCAGCGGCTTCCCGAAAGGCATGGTGCTGAGCGACGACGCGGGGCACAGCTGGACCGTGGGTACCGATGGCTCGGCGACAGTGACTGGCTGGAACCTGGCCAACCTGACCTTGACGCCGCCGGCTTACTACAACGGTAAGTTCGACCTGACAGTGACGTCGACTTCGACTGAGCTACTGGGTGGTTCGGCTTCAAGTACGGCGACGATTCCGGTCACTATTTACCCTGCGGTTTATAACCCGATAATCGGTACGACCAACGATGACAACATCGTGGGTACGGACGCCAACGACATCGTGATCGCGGATATTGGCGGCTTGAACGTTGTGCAGGGCAAGAACTACAACATCGCGTTCATGGTCGACACTTCCGGCAGTATGAAAGGCTCGATCGAAGCGGCGAAGACCTCGCTGACCTCGATGTTCAACACGCTCAAACAGAGCCTGGGTGCAGAGACCTCCGGCAAGGTGAACATCTTCCTGGCGACTTTCGATGATGTGGTTAACAAGACGATTTCGATCGACTTGAACGATCCGATGGCACTAGGGAAGCTTCAGACCATTATCGATTCGATGGCGTACGGTGGCGGCACTAACTACGAGGACATATTCAAGACCACGGCCAACTGGTTCAAGAGCAACGAGGTTCTTTCCAACGCCAACACCGACGGTACCTCAAACAATCTGGCCTACTTCATCACGGACGGTAAGCCGACTTACTACCAGGCCGGGGAGGCAACTAACTCCGTCGTGGCTAACTACTACTCGTCCAGCAAGACTGACGGCCGGCTGGATGACTACCTGAGTGTCAATAACTACAAGCTGGGCGACACGGCCTACATCACTCTGGGTGGTGTGAGCAGGTTGCTGGTCAATAGTAGCGGTCAGGTCATTCGCTGGTCCGAAGACAAGTATGGCAACTGGTCCAAGGACGGCTCGCTCGGCATCATTCGGGCCGAGGGTAATGGTAGCTATGAAATTTCGTACACCGATGGCGAAGGCAGCGGTACCGACTATTACACGGCCAGGGACGCTGCGAGCAGCTTCCTCTTGCTGTCGGGTGTCAAGGTCGAGGCGATCGGCCTGAATAGCGCGATCAAGCCCACGGATCTGGCTCCATTCGACAGCGATAACAAGCCGCAAACCAACATTGACCCTAGCAAGCTGGCCGATGCGATCCTGGGTCACACCGAAGCTACCCTGCCGGGTGGCGACTCGGTCAACGGCGGTGACGGCAACGACATCATCTTCGGCGATCTGGTGAGCTTCAACGGGATTTCCGGTGAGGGGTACCAGGCGATGCAAGCCTTTGTCGCTCAGCAGACCGGCGTTGAAGTCAGCAAAGTCTCCAACAGCAACGTTCACCAGTTTGTCACCGAGAACTACACCTTGTTCGACGTGTCCGGTGCGCATGACGGGGACGATACACTGCTCGGCGGTGCCGGCAACGACATCATCTTCGGCCAGGGTGGCGACGATAAGCTCTACGGCAATGCAGGCAATGACATCCTGCTCGGCGGCACGGGCACCGACCTGCTGGACGGTGGCGATGGCAATGACATCCTTATGGGTGGCAAGGGCAACGACACGTTGATTGGCGGTCTGGGTGGCGACACGTTCGTCTGGAAAGCAGGCGACACCGGTACCGACGTGATCAAAGACTTCAAGGCTGCCGAAGGTGACCGCATCGACCTGCGTGATTTGCTGCAGGGCGAAACCGGCAGCACCATCGACAACTTCCTGAAGATCACCACGGCGGGCGGTGTTTCGTCCCTTGAGGTCAGTTCCGCTGGCAAGTTCAATACCAGCGGAGCAGCGGCAGCACCTGATGTGACGATCAAACTGGAAGGTAACAACTGGTCTAGCGCCAACCTGCACAACCTGATTGCCGGTAGCGATCCGACCATCAAGGTTGATCACAACAACAGCTGATAGCTGACGAAATGGCCGCCCAAACCGGGCGGCCATCACGTTTGCGAGAATCACCCCGGTGACGATTTCGTCGTCGCACCGCATACTCGCGCGCAGTTGGCCTATGCTGCTGACAGCATGACGCTGGTCCATTTCTGAGGGATGCTCAATGTTTTACGTGCAACGCGATGCGCAAGGACAATTAGTGCGCGTGGAAGCCGCAGCTTATGCAGAGGCCACGGAAACACTGCCCGCCGACCATCATGAAATCCAGGCGTGGTACGCCAATGAAGTGATGGAAGTCAGCCTCAAGCAGCTCAAGCAGAGCGACTTCGAAATGATTCGGGTCCTCGACGACTTGATCCAGGTGCTGACCAGCAAAGGCGTGATTCGCGTCACCGACCTGCCGCCGGCTGCACAGGCCAAACTGATGGATCGGACCCAGGCCCGAGAGGCGTTGGGTGGGTTGAGTCATCTGATCGATGATGATGAGACCGGGTTGATTTAAGCGTTGTAACGCAAAAGATCGCAGCCTGCGGCAGCTCCTACAGGGAAATGTATTTCTCCTGTAGGAGCTGCCGAAGGCTGCGATCTTTTTTGCTTGTAAAACCTTACTGCCAGGGCTTGGGCTCACCGAACAATTGGCCCTGAACCCCATAAAGTCCCATCTCGCGAATCACCGACAACTCCCCTTCGGTCTCGACGCGCTCGGCGATTAGCGGCAGGTCGATACTGTGGGCTGCGCGCTGAATGGCTTCGATAAAAAGACGCTTGTCGCCTTCCTGATCGATCGCCCGGATGTAACTGCCATCGATCTTCAGGTACGCCAACCCAAGCCGCGCAAGGTTGCCGATCATGCTGAAGCGTCCGCCGAAGCGCTGCAGGCTGAGCGAGAACCCCAACTCTCGCAGTCGTTGCGTCAGCTTTTCAAGCACGGCTTGTTCGGGAATTTGTTCCTCGCCGATTTCCAGGGTCAACCGTGGTCCCAGATTGGAATGCGCGCGCAGAATCTCGAAGACTTTGTTCAGCGCCTGCGGGTCCGCCAACGTCGCTGAAGACAGGTTCAGCGCCAGCGATTCTTCGTGGCCCTCCATTTGTGCAAGCACCAATTCCAGCATCAGACGGTCCAGGCGTGCCGTCCAGCCAAAGCGCTCGAGCCAGGGCAGGAAACGCCCGGCGGGAATAGTGTGGCCCTCATCGTCGATCAAACGCGAAAGCACTTTGTAGTGCAGTACCAACTGCGGGTCCTGGCTGGCGACCACCGGTTGGAAGTACAGCTGGAAACGCCGCTGCACCAATGCCTGATCCAGCAAATTGTGCCAAGCGTGATGATCGTCGCCCACGCGTGACGACGCGCTGTGGTCAAGGCAAGCCCAGCTCTGTTCGCCCTGTCCTTCGGCTTGCGCCAATGCCTGATCCGCCAGGCTGATGACTGCTTGAGGGGAGTCTCCATGAACAAACGGCGCCAACCCGATCGTGGCAACCGAGGCAACATCGGTGGCGCCCGTCGCATGCAGGCTCGCCAAGGCAGTGTCGAGATTGCGCGCCAGTTGCAGCGCCTCTTCACGCACCAAGCCTGGGGCCAACACGGCAAACTCGCCGCCACGAATTCGTGTGACGAGGTTCTGCGTTTCAGGGTACTTGGCGCACTCGCGAGACAACTGCTCGCCGACTGCCATCAACAATTCATCGGTGCGTTGGCCGCCCAGGCGCTGGTTCAATCCGGCCAGGTCCGTGACCCGCAACAACAGTAGATAACCAGAGCTTGCCTGCTCCGGATTGCTCACTCGCGCATTCAGCTGCATCTCGAAGTAACGTCGGTTGGCCAATCCGGTCAGGTTGTCCTGATAGGACTCGATCCGCAGCTTTTCGCTGCGCTCGGCCTGTTCTTGAAACAGCGCCTTGAGCTTCTCGACCATCTGATTCATGGCCTGCACGACACGTCTCAATTCAGGGGTACGCGGCAGGTCCGGCAGGCTGAGGAACTCACGACGGGCAATGGCATGGGATTGCTTGACCATGTAGTCCAGCGGTTTCAATTGCCGACGCAGCAACAGCGCGCCGAGAACAGCGCTCACCGCGCCGCAGATCAGCAGCCAGCCGAGGCTGCCCAGCGCGCTTTGCCAGAGCTTGGCCAGTGCAAACATGGGGTGGCTGACCACCTCGACCCGAGCGGCCTGCTCCCATCCACGGCTGACTATTGCATCGCCGCCGGCCGGTTCCAGGCCGATGAGTTTGACGAACCAGTCCGGCACGTTGTTCACCGCAGGAATGCCACTGCGCTCGACGATGACTTTGTCGTTGCTGACGTCGATGACCCGGATGCTCGCGTAGTAGCCGCTGTCGAAGATAGAGCTCACCAACAGTTCGACCATCGCCGGGTCATCGATGTTCGGCGTCAGGGACAACGCGAGCGCCGTCGCGGCGTCCTGGGCGTGTGAGCGCAACTGGTTGACGTACTGGGTCCGCGAACTTTCCAGGCTCACCATGAAGCTGCCTGTGAAGGCGACCACCAGGAACAGACAGATAGCGATCAACAGCTGTTTGAACAAGGACATCTGAGCGCGTGCTCCTAGTTAGTCGTCTCGACCGTAAAACCTTCGGCCTGCATTTTCTTCAACACATCCTGCCAGCGGGACAGGCGCTTGGTATCACCGACCTTCTTGTTGCCCTTGGTGCCGGGCAGGTACAACCCTTCAGCATTGAAAGAATAGACCGGCAGCAAGTCGGTTCGTTGGCTGGCGGGCTTGATTGCATCGATCAGGCTGTCGAGCACCAGCGGCATGGCTTCGGGGTTTGAGTAATAGGTCAACACCATGTGTGCCCGATTCTGGCGCAATGCCTTGACGTAGGTGATGCGCAACTTATCACTGGAAACGCCGAGATGGCGCAGGCTGAAATACTTCGCGATGGCGTAGTCTTCGCAGTCTCCAGCACCCTTCCACAAGGCTTGGATTGGCGTTTCCCAGTAATCGACCTCGTGCCACAGTTCGATATCTTCTACGTACCGCACCTTCTTGTTGAAGAACTGGTTGACCAGATTGAGCTGTTCCAGCTCCCCGACCTGCTTTTGCGTCGCCAATAAATGCTGCCAGGCATCAATGCGTTGCTGCCCTTCACCCAACGGGCCGTACAATGCCTGGGCGCGTCGACTGATCAGCGAGAAATCCCAATCGGCATGCAGCCCGCCCAGCATGATACTGGCCAGCACCAGGGCGCATGACAGCCAGCGCAATGTCCTAGGGATCGCGAAACGTGCCGCCAATGCGTGGCATCCAGATCAGGCAGGTGGAATTCGGTTGAATGGTGAAGGTTCGCCCGCTAAAAGACAATGGCACGATGAGATCACTGATGACGCGCTAAACTTTTTAGAGTGGTGCGTCGAATTTGTTGGTTTGACAACCTGAGAGGCAGTCACTAGTGTCAGTTTGGATCCAATCATTCATACAATTTATTCAGGGTGCGTTGTGACACAGAAGCTCAACCCTCTCGCCAGCATCAAGATCAATGGGCCGATTCCCGCGCACTTGGCGCGATCGGTCATTGAAGAGACGTTGCGCGCCGCCATTCTTGATGGACGTATTCCCTGCGGTACCGCATTACGCCAGCAAGATCTTGCTGATTTTTTCGGTGTCAGTCGCATGCCGGTTCGCGAAGCGTTACGTCAGCTCGAAGCGCAATCGCTGCTTAACGTGATTGCTCACAAAGGGGCTGTGGTCGCGCCTCTGGTCCAAGGTGACGCCGTTGAAACCTACGCGCTGCGCATCCTGCTGGAGTCCGAAGCGCTGCGCCTGTCCATCCCCCTACTTACCCTCGAGGATTTTCAACAGGCCGCGCGTCATATTGATGATCTGGAAACCGAAAGCGACTACACCGAGATCGGCCGGCTGAATCGTCTTTTCCATATGGCAATGTATGGTAAAGCGCCTAATCGCCGTCTCCTGAGATTGGTCGAAGACGGGTTGAACGAAGAGGAGCGCTTTCTACGCTTCAACCTGGAAGCCATGAACCTGGGTGAGCTGTCGCAGGAGGATCACCGGGCGCTTTTGCGGGCGGTGGAAGACCGGAACATCGAAGAATCCGTGAAACTGCTTGAGCACCACCTCAATCGGGCTGTCGAGGTCATCACGCGTTACCTCAATAATCCCGAGTCGCAGAATCAGAAGACCTCGAAGTAACGTGCGAAATGAGGGTAATACTGCCAGCAGTTGCAAATTCCCCCACCCTTGAAGACAATGCGACTAATTATCATTTGTGACGTCCGAGCAGTCGCATCCATGTTTTCCCCTGAGCTGGCAGTACAGACGCTTTACAGCAGTCATCACGGATGGCTCATCTCGTGGCTGCTCGCTCGCCTTGGCGATTCTGCCGACGTCGCGGACCTGGCCCAAGAGCAAATGGGCTTGTCCCTGCGCTCAGAGGAGCGCCTTGTAGCCGATGCGCTCTATCACTGCGATGCGTTGCGGTACAGCGCATGACGCCTATGGATAACGCGTCGCAGCGCCGACATGTCGAGCCTCGGCAGCAGGTCGTCAAACAAGCCATCCATTGGCTGCTTCGCCTACGCAACAATGCTGCTAATGCCCGCCTGCGTCAGCAATGTGATGTATGGCGGGCAGAGCATCAGGAACACGAGTTGGCTTGGCAAAGGGTGAAAACCCTGCAGGCGGAGTTGAGTAACAACTTTCCTGCGGTACCGGGTGCCCTGGATACGCTGGAAAACAGCGCTCACGGATTGGGGAGACGCCAGGCTCTGAAAATGTTCTCTGGCGCCTTGCTGATAGGTTCAGGCGCGTGGATGGGCAAAGACGTAGCAGGTTGGCAACAGTGGACCGCCGACTTCGCGACCAACACTGGAGAACGGCGGGGTTTCCAGCTGCCGGACGGCACGCGGCTGGAACTCAATACCGCCAGTGCGGTGGATCTCGACTACACACCGCAACAGCGACTGATCAAGCTGACTCGTGGGGAAATCATCATCACCTGCGGCGGGATTGATCAAGGCGCTTCGTTCGATCGTCCCTTACGGGTGCAAAGTCACCATGGTGTATTCGAAGGGGTTGATGCACGCTTCATACTTCTTCAGGGGCCAGTCTGTACCCAGCTCAGTGTGACTGCCGGCAGGGTTGCCATTCATTCGCCGATTGCCAGCAATGGAGGACCGATACAGGTGCTTCCCGGGCAGAGCTATTTGATTGATCACCGCCAGGCGAGGTTGGCACCGGCACTGGATATGGACGCCGGTGCCTGGGTTGACGGTCTGATTGTGCCTCGCAACATGCGCCTCGATAACTTTCTACATGAGGTTGGCCGTTATCGTACCGGCTATATGAGCTGTGCGGCGGACATTGCCGATCTTCGGCTTTCGGGGGTTTTCCAACTCGACAATACCGACAAGTTGCTCACCATCCTTACGCAAACCTTGCCTGTTAAGGTGCGATATCGCACGCGTTGGTGGGTGACTATCGAGCGGCAGGTCTGAATTGTTTTGCGGGGTTTGCGTGTAAGCCCGGCGCCTCAACTTCTGTTACTTGGAGGAAGAACTTGATGTTGCGGCGACAGTAAGCTCAGCTCTAACTTTCAGGCCATCTAGGTCTGTGCTTCAGTTAGCCACTTTCCAATGGCCCTGAACGACAAAACCCCTGTCTGCATTAGCAGACAGGGGTTCTGGAATTTCAATCTTGACGATGACCTACTCTCACATGGGGAAACCCCACACTACCATCGGCGATGCATCGTTTCACTGCTGAGTTCGGGATGGGATCAGGTGGTTCCAATGCTCTATGGTCGTCAAGAAATTCTGTGACCGGCCCGTTGCAGCAGCAACGTGCAGGTGAAAATTGGTGACTTCTACTAAAACAAAACCCCTGTTCGCGTTAGCAAACAGGGGTTTCGGAATTTAATCTTGAC
>NZ_JBYVMF010000052.1:0-11456 GCF_058145095.1 Pseudomonas sp. MDV22-iso1 | reverse complement strand
CGAGGGGCAGGTCGACGCGGCGGACCTCGAGTTTGTGGCGGCTGTGGTCGAAGAAAGCGGGCAGTTGGGTAAGCATGTTCAGGCCTCCGTCACGACAGGCATATCCGCGCTCATTGCGTCGGCGAAACACAGCGTGATGCCTTCATCGTCGCTATGGCTGAGGGTGACGCTGCGGTTTTTTTGTTTGGCTGCCTGACGCTGCAGTAATTGCTGACTGAGAACGGGCAGGATCTGCTGGTTGAGCAGACTGTCGACGTTGCGGGCGCCGGTGTCGGGTAGTAAGCAGGCAGTTACCAACGCATCGTTCAGTGAGTCGTCGATCACACAGTTCAGGCCGTAATGGCGCTGCAGGCGGTTGGCGACCCGAGCGAGTTTCAGCGCAACAATCTGTTTGAGTGCCTCGGGTTGCAACGGCCGATAAATCAGGGTCTGAAAACGCGCCAGCAACGCCGGTTGAAAATGCTCACGCAGGGTTGGCCGCAGCCATTCGTGCAGGTTACTGTCCGATGCTTAGGGTTGTTCCTGAAGTCCGGCTTGCAGCACATCGCTGCCAAGATTTGAGGTCATGAGAATGACGGTGTTGCGAAAGTCGATTTCACGCCCTTCGCCATCGCGCATGAAGCCACGATCAAAGACTTGATAGAACAGGTTCAGGACGTCGCGGTGCGCCTTTTCCACTTCATCAAGCAATACGATGCTGTAGGGCCGCTGTCGCACCGCTTCGGTCAATACACCACCCTGGCCGTAACCGACGTAACCCGGCGGCGAACCTTTGAGCTGGCTAACCGTGTGAGCTTCCTGATACTCGGAGAGGTTCAAGGTGATTAGCGATTTTTCGCCACCAAACAGGCAGTCGGCCAAAGCCAGGGCGGTTTCGGTCTTGCCGACGCCACTGGTGCCCACCAGCAGGAACACCCCCAGCGGGGCTTTTTCTTCCGTCAGGCCGGTCTTGGCGGCGCGCAGGCGCTGGGCCAGCGCACTCAGCGCGCAATTCTGGCCAATGACCCGCTCGCTCAACTGCTGTTCCAAAGCCAACAGGCTGGTCTGTTCGTCCTTGAGCAGATTGCCCAGGGGCACGCCGGTCCAGTCGGCAATGACTTCGGCCACATCACGCACACCGACATCCAGGGAGAGTAATGGTTGTTCGCCCTGGATCTCGACGAGTTGCCGTTGCACCTGTGCGCGGACGCTCAACGATGGGGGCTCGATCTGGCGTTCATCAAGCAATTGCCGGGTCAGGGAGTGCTCGAGTCGGTATTGCCGCAGCTGGTCGGTTTGCTGTTGAAGGAGTTCGGCTTCTTGCGTGGCGATCATGTTGAGGCGCTCGCTTGAAGTACCGCCGCAAAGCCGCACGTCCTCTTCATGCGCCTGTCGTTCCAGTTCCAGAGCTGCCAGGCCTGCCTTGATCCGGACCAGTGCCTGAGGTTCGCAATCGCGGTTCATGCGCACCCGCGCACTGGCGGTGTCGAGCAGATCAATGGCTTTGTCCGGCAATTGCCTACCCGTCAGATAACGCCGTGACAGGTTGACCGCCGCCTGAACCGCCGCATCCTGAATGTGCACGCCGTGATGACTGGCATAACGGGCTTTGAGACCTCGTAACATGAGGCAGGCATTGACGTCATCTGGTTCGTCCACTTTGACCATTTGAAAGCGCCGCTCCAGGGCGGCATCACGCTCAAAATACTGTTTGTATTCGCTCCAGGTGGTGGCGGCGATGGTGCGCAATTCGCCCCGAGCCAGGGCCGGCTTGAGCAAATTGGCGGCGTCGGCGCCGCCTGCCTGGTTGCCGGCGCCGATCAGGGTATGGGCTTCGTCGATAAACAGCAGTACCGGATTAGCCGACTGCTGTACGGCATCGATGACATTTTTCAGCCTCTGTTCGAACTCGCCTTTGACCCCCGCCCCCGCCTGTAGCAATCCCAAGTCCAGGGTGCGCACACTCACCGGTTTCAAGCTGTCGGGCACATTGCCCTCGGCAATGCGTAACGCCAGGCCTTCGACCAGTGCGGTCTTGCCAACTCCAGGATCGCCGACCAGGATTGGATTGTTCTTGCGCCGACGACTGAGGATGTCGATGACCTGACGGATCTCATCATCGCGACCGAATACGGGGTCGATGTGCCCTGCCCTGGCCTTGGCGGTGATGTCCTGGGTGAACTTGTCCAGGACCGTCTGCAAAGCGTCGCTCCGGGCGTCACGGGCTGGTGAAGTGGCGAGCGGTTGAAGCACGTCTGCGCTGCCAAGCTCGTCTGGTTGCTGCACCTCCGGGCGCTCTTCGGAATGTTGATCCAGGAGGGGGAACAATCGTTGCAGCTGAATTTGGCCAAGGCTGAGCAAGGGCCAGGCCGCATCGCACGCGAGCAGGTTGGGAGCTTCCACCAAGGCGCCGAGCACATGTGCCGATCGCAGGTTTTCGTGACCTTCGAGTGACGCCCGCAACCAGGCACTTTTGATCAGTTCCTGCAGATTGCCGTCTAGCTGGGGCTTGCTCTGCACACTGCGCGGCAGCGTATCGAGATGGTCAAGCAGACCGCGCCATAGGCCATCCATATCCCATTCATAACGTCGGGCAATGAGTGTCATGTCGCCCTCGCCTTGCTCCAGCAACTTGAGCAGCCAGTGCTCGATGCTGACCTGTGCATGGGCACGGCTTTGACACAACGAAGCCGCCGCACTGAGCGCCTGGGCGCAGTAGGGGTTGAGGCGGCGAAGCAAGCGCGTGGAATTCTGTGTCATGCGTTACATCCTTGTTCGGTATTCGCGAGGTGTCGTCGGGGCAAGCAATAAGCCTGGCGCTTGATGTGTTTGGCTGAGCGCCCGCGAACAGACGCTCAACCCTGCACACCAGAGGCCCGGCAGACTTGAACCTGTCTGCCGGACCTGTTGCATCAGGCGCTTTGGCGTTCGTTCCAGGAATCGGAGTGGATGATGTTGCCGTCCTTGTAGGTCCAGGTGACCTTTTCGTAACGCAACTCAACCTGTTCCAGGTGGTTGTGCTTCTCCTTGGCCGGGTCCTTGACGTCGTGCATTTTTGGCGCGACTTTCACGACCTTTACGTTTTCCAGCTTGGTGATGAAGTACTCGACCTCCTCGCCGCCTTCATCAATGCGGTACCACTTGAACTCGGCGCTCTTGAGCGTCTGTCCGGTGGTCACCGCCTTGTAGAGATACGGACTGGATGAATCGATTTCCTTGGTAAAGAGGAACGGGGTGTGCACCCGCGTCCCGGTCAACTTGCCCGTGTTGTTGTCGGTCGGGATATAAAGGCTATGGTCCTGGGCGACCACCTCAATACTTCCCTGACGCTTCTGTACGTCCACCGACCCTTTGATGTCGGCGCCGCCGTCATCTTTCAGCCACAGGTAAACCGGAATTGCCATGTGAAACTCCTTTTCTTGGATGAATGTCGCGTAGGGCGACAGGGGGTTGCAGGTCTGGTCCCGCCGTGGGGAACTCGCACGCCCCCACTTCCGGCACCAGACGGATATCGACGCGACGGTTTGCCGAGCGCCCGGCTTCGGTGTCATTGCTGGCGATGGGTTGGCTTTTGCCAATGCCCTGCACTGCGAAACAGTTGTCTGGGATGCCACCCATTTGGCGCATCCAGTCGTGCACCGCCGAGGCGCGGTCTCGGGAGAGCTTTAGATTGTGATCGTCACTGCCAACGGCGTCGGTGTGCCCGGTGATGACAATCAACCAGCCAGGCTGAGCCTTGATGTCGTTCAAGGCATCGATCAGTACCTTGGTCGACTCAGGCTTGAGTTGTGCGCTACCGGTACGGAACAGCGACAGGCTGTTCAGCCGCACCGGCCTGGGTGCTCCCACGGGCATTGGTCCCGCCGAGAGTTCACGGTGATCGGCAATCGTCGACAGCAGCCGGGCTCGCAGAATTTCACCGCGATACAGGCCGAGTCCTAATGCAAGTGGCTCACCTTCCCGGTAGTAACTGTCCAGACGCGCTGCGTCCTCGCGTAGAGCACTCAATGCCTCCTCACGCAGGACAAACCCGGGCCTGTCACGGTGCTCTAACGGCGCAATGGTCGTGTAACGGCGCAGGTCATCACTGACCTGGCGTAGCAGCAAAGTGTTCTGCCAGGCGGAGCTGGCCAAGGCCATGACACCTGCGGCGGTGAACAACCACACGGCAATCACACCGGCGAGATGCACCGGAGATCGTTGAGCCTTCGTGGGAAGCAAATGCAGCAAGGGGTCGGGAAACGGCAGTGACGTGCCGACCGCTGGCGCGTGATCCACTAGCGCCCCCTTGTCACGCAGCCATTGCTGCCACAGGTTGCCTTTCACGCTATGGGGCAATGCCGGCACAAGCGTGATCGCACTGACCGTCGGCGGGCTGACAGCATGGCGTTTATAGGCCGTCAAATGTGGCATGACGTGATCAGCCAACCAAGCCGCTGCACTGTCGAGTTGCACGCTGGTCTGGAAGCGATGGGTCGTCGCCACGCCGTTGACAATTTGACGTTGCCATTCGCCCAGGCTGTGGCAAGCGCCGGCCTCGTAAACACGTGAATTCGATTGGCCTGCTTCCCAGCTGAACCAGGGCCCCTCGCCTCGTGAAGCTTGCAGATAGCTCACCAGCAGAAGCGGCAGTGCCGGGCAGTGCTTGCGACTCTGTGCCCACTGATAGCTGAACGCATGCACCTGCCCGGCCAGCATCGCGGCATTAGCGTGTTCAGCCGGGTTGGCAACGAACATCACACTGAGCTGACCGCACCATTGCGGCCGCACGGCCATGATGCTGTCGATCAAATGCGGCAGTTGCTCCAGAGGAGATACCCGCAAATAACATCCGTGTTCGGTCACTCGCTGCGCGGGTTGTTCGTCGGCTGTTGCACCAAACAGGCCATCCAGGCCGTCACCGCACACCAGTATTACTGGCTGACGGTAAGCCGCTGGAGGCAGCGTCAATCTGTGCGCAAACTCCAGGCGTTTGCGCTGGCGCGAAGCCCGACGTACTGCCCGAATCCACGCGAGCGCGACGCCACACATCACCGTCAACGCCGCGAATACCTGTCCCCAGCCTGCAAGCGGGAGAAAGGCCAGCAGCGCCAATGCAAGCGCACCCGTCCACAGCAACAGTGCTTTGTTGAGTTTGAGCGTCATTTGCCCCTCACGCCTGGACCGATGAGAGCGAGGCGATGACGCCATTCAACAGATGATCCAGCCCCCACCAGACACCCACGAGCAGCAGGCTGGCCGCCAGCACATGAGCCAATGGCGAACGCAACCAGTAAAACGCCTTCATCCGGCGACCCACATTAACGTGGGTCGGTAACGTATGACTGAGTTTCAAAGGCGCTACACGGGCTGCCAGGGCGACTACCAGTTGTTCACGCTCGGGGTCGTTTGCATCACGATAACGGCCCTGAAAACCGAGCATCAGCACCCGATGAAAGGCTGTCAGCACATGCAGGTCGGCCGAAGGTTCGCGCAGCACTTCGCGCATGTCTTCATACAGAAACTCACCCGCCTGATGACGGTTGAAAAACCTTGCCTGCAAGGGCTTGCGTGCCCATTTGGCATGGTCTTCATCCTTGCCGCGACCCAGCACGGTTTCATCCAGCAAAGCGCATTGAGCATGGCTGATGTGGTCGATGCTGCGCGAGCTCAGGCCTGCCTCCTTGAGCAGGCGGCGAACGAGTTCGATCTGCTTGATGCAAAGCGCCGACAGTTTGTCTGTGTTCAGCGCGCAAGCCCCCTGTCGCAGCTCCACGACCAACAGGTAGCTGTCCTGCAACAGGGCGTCGATATCCACGGACATCGACGTAGGGTCGTTGGATAGGTTCAGGTTCATGTGCGCAGCACCGCGAACAGTTCAAGCTTCACATCGACCAGCGTACTCGGGACGTAGAATGCACAGACTCCTGCCGCCAGCATGGCTTGCCCCTTGGGATGGCTCAGATCAAGGGCGAAGTACTGGTTTTCCAGACGCAGGGGGATGGCTGCCGGGACATGGCTGAGCGATTGCAACGGCACACCATCGAGCGCGGCGTTGATCAGATGATCGACATCATCCGGGGTACCGACCTTGCACAGGCGCGGGAACTGACCTTGCAGTTCAACCGCTGGCAACCGGCACCGCACGGACAGATAGAAGTCCGCGCTATCACGTTCGCGCAGTCGGGCATCATTGAGGGTGACTTGCCAACGGTTGGCGCTGCTGTTCTCCAATGTCAGTGCAACAACCCGCGAAGGAAGACTCGCCTCGAGCAGCGTGGAGATCATGCGCATCAACGGCGGGAACACCGCTTCCAGATGTTCGTGCCGGTACGCGGGTATCTGGTCGAGATCGTGTTCCAGGGAAAAGGTCAGCAAGCCGCCGGCCAGCTTCGTCAATTCCAGATAGACCTGTTCGGGATGTCGCACGGGCCAGGCTTTGAAATCCATCAGTACCGGTTGGTAGGTGTTCAGGGCGTTGAGTAACCAGAACAGCGATACATCGGCCACGGCAAAGTCTGCCATGCGCTGGTTGCTCTCCCGGCGCATGCCCATCAGTCGTTGGCGCTTGGCAGCCAGCTGGGTCAGCAGGTTGTCGAACTGGATCAGCAAGCCGGGATGAGCTGCGAAGCTGAGCAGCGGCGGCACATAGGCTGGATCGAGGCTCCATCCGCCCTGCCCGTCGCGCACCAGACGTGCAATGGGACATGTCAGGTAATCGCCGTTCTCGTCGTGATCGAAGCGCAGGCTCAGCATGTGCTCCAGAACGGCGATCGATTGCACCTCGTCGGCATAAACGTCCTGCACATCACGCCAGGCCTGGCGATAGCGGATCGGCCGATCTGCCCTGGTAGCGTCGAAAAGGCAGTTGTTGCCATTGGCTTGTTCCAGTGGCAATGCCAATACCAATATCGGGTTCTGAATGTCATCGGGCAGCAGGCTGGTCAACTCCAGTCCTGGTGGCAGCCGGTCTATATGATCGGTATCGATCAAGGTGCCATCGGGCATTCGCAAGCACAGCTGAGTGGCTTTGAGCTTGCCCAATCGCAGTGCTTGCAGGTCAAACGCCACGGCCTGAACGCCCCAGGGATGCACCAGGGACAAATGCGCGAGTCGCTCGTTGGCCCAGGCTTCCCAGCGCGCCTGCTGCTGGAATTGCTGCGGAGACAACAGAGCCCCCGCGACCCATAAGGGGCGGTCTATCTTCATTACGTCGTTTCCCTACGAAGTGATTGGGTTCGAAGGGGCTTAGGCCTTCGCTTTGGGCATCTGCGAAACCAGGGACAAATTGACGTCCATGCCTTCCACCTGGAAATGCGGTACGGCATACAACTTGACGCGGAAGAAGCCTGGATTGTCTTCGATGTCTTCGACTGTGACTTTCGCATCACGCAGCGGGTGCGACGCCTGCAAGTCGTCACCCGGATCCGTCATTTCAGTCACCAGGCTGCCGATCCATTTGTTCAGTTCCAGTTCCAGTAAACGACGATCTTTGGTCGTACCGATGTTCTCGCGCTGGATCAGCTTCAAATAGTGAGCAATGCGCGAGAGCAGGAAGATGTAGGGCAATCGTGCGTTGATCCGACTGTTGGCAGTGGCGTCCGCCGTGTCGTACAGCGCCGGCTTCTGGGTCGAGTTGGCCGAGAAGAAACAAGCGTAATCGCGATTCTTGTAATAGGAGAGTGGAATGAAGCCGAGGTTGGCGAATTCAAATTCGCGAGTCTCCGGAATCATCACTTCCGATGGAATCTTCACCTGGTTCCCGGTACCCAGATCGTACAAGTGGATCGGCAACTCGGTGACGGCGCCACCCGACTGAGGGCCCCGAATCTGCACGCACCAGCCATTGGCAATAAAGCTCTTCACCATGTTTGCAGCGAAGGCAAATGAGGCGTTGGTCCACAGGTACTTGTCGTGATCCGGCCCCTTGACGCTTTCGATGTAATTGAAGCTGCGCACTGGAATGGTGTCCGGGCCATAAGGCAGTCGGCCCAGCACGCGCGGCATGAGCAAGCCGATGTAGCGCGCGTCATCGCTATCACGGAAGGCCTTCCACTTGATGTACTCCGCACGGTCAAAGTAGTTGCCGATATCCTTGATGGCCGCAACTTCTTCCATCGATTTTTTGCCAAAAAAGGCGGGACCGACAGAACCTATGAAAGGCATGTGCGCTGCCGCCGACACCTTGGAAATATTGCGCAACAGGGCAATGTCCTGTGGACTGCGGTCGAATTCATAGTTGGAAATGGCCGCCGCTATCGGCTCACCACCCGGCGTGTCGTATTCCTGGATATAGGTATGAACATACAAACCACTCTGGGCGATTTCCGGTGCATCCTCGAAGTCCTGGACCAGGTGATCCTTGCTGACATCCAGCAATTCGATACGGACGTTCTGGCGGAAATCCGTCTGATCGACCAACGATTTGACACCCCGCCATGTGGATTCCACTCGCTGGAAATCAGGGTGGTGCATGACGGCGTCAAGCTGGCGACTGATCTGTGCATCCAGGGACGCTATGTGTTCATCCAGTAGCGTCTTGTCCAGACGCTCGACTTTCTGTGCGGACTGCTTGAGCAAATTCATGAATACACTGACGGCGGCCGTTACCCGTTCATCGACAGAGGCTTCAGAAAGCGCTTCGGCATTTTGGAAAACTTCAATTCCGCCCAATGTTGTAATTGGACTGAGATTGATCTTTCCAAACAGGGCGCTATAAACGCCTTTGCTTTCTTCAGACAACACTGTAGCGCCGCGCGATTGCACGTTAGAACTTTCTGTGTTCATCACGAAAAAATTCC
Organism: Pseudomonas sp. MDV22-iso1; assembly: GCF_058145095.1. Taxonomy (NCBI): domain Bacteria; kingdom Pseudomonadati; phylum Pseudomonadota; class Gammaproteobacteria; order Pseudomonadales; family Pseudomonadaceae; genus Pseudomonas; species Pseudomonas sp. MDV22-iso1. The sequence goes on along the minus strand of NZ_JBYVMF010000052.1, from coordinate 2,697 downwards.
CTTTAAATAATCTGAAGTGAATTAACGACTTTCCTGGGGTGCCAAGGCGGCCAATTCAGCTCGCAGCTCATCACTCAGTGCATCATCTTTGAGGATGCGCTCCAGTTCGTGTCGAAAGGTGGCGTTGTCCAGCAAGTTCGACTTGAGGTCGCGCAACAGGTTGCGCATGGCCAGCAGTGCGCGCAGTTGCGGGATCTGTCGGGCCACCTGCTCAGGCTCGAAATCCTTCATGCTTTGAAAATTCAATTCGACCGGGCTTTCGGCGCTGTCATCCACGAGGGTGTTTTTTACCGCCAGCTTTAGGTCCGGGGAAAACTGGGCCAATACGCTGTCGAAATTATTCTTGTTGATACCGATTTTGGTGCGTTCCGAGATTACCCGCTGCTCTTTGCCGTTGCTGTAATCACCCATCACCATTAACTTCAATGGCAACTCGACTTTTTTCTGCGCACCGCCGGTATGCAAATCGAGTTTTATGTTGACCCGTGCCTTGGGCACTTCGTTTTGAAAACTGCTTGACGTCATCACCGCCTCCAGACATACACACGACAATCATTGCCGTGACAAAAATCCTTTCAGTGGCGCAAACGATGGACCATCCGACGGAGCCATTCCACCCTTCGGACAAAATCCAGAAGATTCCTACGCAAAAATAGAAAACCCTGACAGACACCTCTGTCATTAACAGCAGATGCGCTCTGCTCCTACCCGTCACGGGGAACAAAACACTCTGCATCAGTTATTTATACTCAAATGCCAGCTTAATAATATTTTACCGATACCAGGGTGATCCCTAGTCTTGAGCCCAAGAGATGGCAGGCCATAACCGCCTGAATCCCACATCGAAGGGTAGAGAGATGACCACTGAAAAAACAAAAACAGACACGCTGATTGTGGGCGCCGGTCAGGCTGGCGTGGCGATGAGCGAGCACCTGAGCAAACTCGGCGTGCCGCACTTGGTGCTGGAGCGCAACCGTATTGCCGAGCGCTGGCGCACCGGGCGCTGGGACTCGTTGGTGGCCAACGGTCCGGCGTGGCACGATCGATTTCCCGGTCTTGAGTTCGACGACCTCAGCCCCGACGGCTTCGCCCCGAAAGAGCGGGTAGCCGATTACTTCGAAGCGTACGCAAAGAAATTCAACGCCCCCATCCGTACCGGCGTGGATGTACTGAAGGTCGAACGTAATGTGGGTCGTCCGGGCTTCACCATCGAAACCTCCGAGGGCGTGATCGAAGCCAACCGTGTTGTCGCAGCCACCGGGCCGTTCCAGCGTCCGGTCATCCCGCCGATCGCGCCGAAAGACGTGCCGCTCCAGCAGATCCATTCCGCTGACTACCGTAATCCTGCGCAGTTGTCCGAAGGTGCCGTGCTGGTGGTCGGCGCAGGCTCATCGGGTGTGCAGATCGCCGATGAATTGCAGCGCGCCGGCAAGAAGGTCTACCTGTCTGTGGGCGCACACGACCGCCCTCCTCGCGCTTATCGCAACCGTGATTTCTGCTGGTGGCTGGGTGTACTCGGCGAGTGGGATCAGGCCGCCATGAAGCCTGGTCGGGAGCACGTGACCATTGCGGTCAGTGGTGCTCATGGCGGGCGCACCGTGGACTTCCGGGGCCTGGCCCATCGCGGAATGACGCTGGTCGGGCTGACCCAGGCGTTCAATGGCGCGGTGGCGACTTTCCAGCCGAATCTGGCCGAGAACCTGGCGCGCGGTGACGAGAATTACCTGGCGCTGCTGAATGCCGCCGACGCCTACATCGAACGCAATGGCCTGGACCTGCCGGAAGAGCCCGAGGCGCGGCACACGTTCCCGGACCCGGAATGCGTCACTCATCCGATCCTGGAACTCGACCTGGCCAAGGCCGGCGTGACGTCGATCATCTGGGCCACCGGTTTTGCCACGGATTACAGCTGGCTGAAGGTTGACGCCTTCGATGGCCACGGAAAACCACAGCATCAGCGCGGTGTCGCCAGCGAGCCAGGCATTTATTTCCTCGGCCTGCCGTGGCAGTCCCGTCGGGGTTCTTCGTTCATCTGGGGCGTCTGGCACGACGCCAAATACGTGGCCGATCACATCGCCATCCAGCGTTCATACCTGGACTACCACGATGCCGCTCAACGTCAGGCCGAGCCACATGCGGTCACGGCTAAAACGCCGGTCAGTGCTTAATTCTTTCTTCAGGAGCCACACATGTCCACGCCAACCCATACCCGTATTCGCATGTTCAACACCAAGGAAACCTACCCGAACCAGAGCCTGGACAACGACCTTTGCCAGGCCGTGCGCGCCGGCAACACGGTGTATGTCCGTGGCCAGGTCGGGACCGATTTCGACGGCAAATTGATCGGCCTCGGTGACCCGCGTGCACAGACCGAGCAGGCGATGCGCAACGTCAAGCAGTTGCTGGAAGAGGCTGGCAGCGACTTGAGTCACATTGTCAAAACCACGACCTATTTGATCGATCCGCGTTATCGCGAGCCGGTGTATCAGGAAGTCGGGAAGTGGCTCAAAGGTGTGTTTCCGATTTCGACCGGATTGGTGGTGTCGGCGTTGGGGCAGCCGCAATGGCTGATGGAGATTGATGTGATTGCGGTGATTCCTGAGTAGTCGGGAGGACCGAGTTGCGGTATCGCGAGCAAGCTCGCTTGTATGTTTAGACTTGAGGGGTGGGGTGGGACTAAAAACTCAGTTCTGACTC
>NZ_JBYVMF010000051.1:0-13343 GCF_058145095.1 Pseudomonas sp. MDV22-iso1 | reverse complement strand
TGCCGGGTTGCCCACTGCGCAGAACCTGCGCTCGGCCTGCCGAGGGGGCAAGAAAATCAAAAGCCAGCGAGGCGGCCTGACAGCCGACCTGACTTTCGAAGCGCACACATTCATCTGTGGGAGCCGAGCTTGCTCGCGATGACGGTCTGACAGTCGACCATTTTCTTCGGATGTACCCGGATCAAACTGTAGGAGCGAGCCTGCTCGCGATAGCGGTCTGATCGGCGGTGAGATTCTTGCCGGTGTACATATCCATACCTGCGGTCACGGCGGCTATTGGTTTCGCCCTTACGGCGAGTCACTTGGAAGAGCGCCAAGTAACCAAACGCTCTTGCCCCTTTCGTCCGGTGCCTCGCCTGGGCTCGGCATACCCTCACTCCGGTCCTGCTCCGTGGGCCCGCCGCGATCGGCCATCCATGGCCGTGCGCGGCTAACCCGGCATCCATGCCGGGTTGCCCACTGCGCAGAACCTGCGCTCGGCCTGCCGAGGGGGCAAGAAAGTCAAAAGCAGATCAAAAGCCAAAGCGAGGCGGCCTGACAGCCGACCTGACTTTGCGGGCGTGCCCCCGCTCAACGTTATCCCTGTCGGAGGTGCCGCCACGTCTTCGACGCCGCGCTGGCGCGCAAAGAACGGGGAGCTCGCCGCATTGAAAGGTATCTAAAACTATTAAAAAATATTTTTACAATAAATTGCTTAATATTTGTTTTATAAGGGCTGCCGAGTGCAGCGAGGCTGCGATCTTTTGTTCTTTTAAAGGCAGAATCAAAAGATCGCAGCCTCTTGCACTCGACAGCTCCTACAGGGATGAGGCTCTGCTCGAATTCGGTGGGGCGATGGGCAGAGTAAAAACTATCAAGCACCTGGAGTTTCTGTCTCAACTGACACCGCTAACCGACTGGGGCTTCCCGGAATATTAAACAATTCACAGATCATCGAGAAAACCCGAAAAAGCCCACTGGCGCACTTCCAATCAATGCCCGGCAATCACCAAACCACTGTCCCTGTCACCCTTCGGAAAACCATGCCCCCGCGCATTGAACGCGATGCAGAAACTGATCACCACCAGCGCCAGCAACACCCAAGGAAAGGCACTCACACCCAGTTGGTCGAGCATCACCCCACCCAATAATCCACCCACCGCAATCGCGCTGTTCCAGACCACCACATTCATGGAAAGCGCCACGTCCGCTCCCTTTCCCGCAGAGTCAGCCAGCGCGGTCTGGAGCAGTGTTCCGGCGCCACCGAAGGTCAGCCCCCAGACGAAAACGCCGAACAGCATCGCGATGGCAGAGTGGGAGAACACGCCGAACAGGACAGAAACGGCGGCAAAAGTCGCCAGGCTGGCCAGCACTGCAGTGCGCAGATGCCGATCCACCAGCCGACTGGTGATCCAGATACTCGCGAGCGCAGCGACACCGAAAACCAGTAGCACCACGTCGACACTCCGGCTCAATCCTGCGGATGAGAGGAAGGGGGCGATGTAGGTGTAGAGAATGTTGTGCGCCAGCATCCAGGTCACGACAACGCCGAGTACTGAGCGCACGCCCGGGGTGTAGAGCACTTGGCGCAGCGGCATGCGTTGTGACGAGGTCTGGCCCTGGTAGTCGGGGACTTTGATCAGCACCCACACGATCAGCCCAAGGGTTAACCCTGACATGAGCGCGAACGCCATTCGCCATCCCATCAGTCCGCCCAGCCACGTGCCTAATGGCACGCCCAACGATAGCGCTATCGGGGTGCCCACCATGGCCACTGCCAATGCGCGGCCCTGCAGGCGAGGGACAACCATGCGCCGTGCATAGCCCGCCAACAGGCTCCAGGCCAGACCGGCAGAGGCGCCGGCGAAGAAGCGGGCAACGAGTGTCAGCAGGTAGTCCGAGGACAGCGCCGTCAGGGTGTTGAACACCAGAAAGCCAAGAATCGTCGACAGCAGCACTGTGCGGCGCCGCCAGCCTTGCGTGGCGATCGTCAACGGAATAGCGGCCAGCAACGATCCCAGTGCGTAGACCGTCACCATTTGCCCGGCCAGTGGCTGTGAAACATTCAACCCCGTGCCGATTTCCGGTAACAGGCCGGCGGGCAAGGTTTCAGTCACGATGCAGATAAATCCGGTCATGGCCAATGCCAGTAATGCGCCTAGCGGGAGTCGCTCGGCTTGCTGCTCATCAATCGCCATTTCATGCTCCAGGTGACTTATATATCGATCGATATAAATCTAGGGAGGTGGGCCCTCGTTGTCAACGACTTATGTATCGATTAGTATCGAACTCATGTGAACGGAGGATCGTATGGCACAGATGGGAAGACCGCGCACCTTCGACCGTGACGCGGCAATCGATCAGGCAATGAATCTGTTTTGGGAGCACGGCTACGATTCCACGTCGCTCAATCAGCTCAAAGCCACCATCGGCGGTGGCATTTCCGCACCGAGCTTTTATGCCGCATTTGGCTCAAAGGAAGCGCTGTTCAAAGAGGTCATGGCGCGGTACCTGAGCACGCATGGCCGCGTCACGGACAGCCTGTTCGATGACACGCTGGCGCCCAGGGATGCCATCGAACTGACCCTGCGTCGCTCCGCCAGAATGCAGACCGATGTCGATCACCCCACAGGCTGTCTGGTCTCATTAGGCTGGATGAGCGCGTGCTCGGAAGAGAGCAAAGCCATCTCGCAGCCACTCGCCCAGACAAGGGCTTTGAATCGGGCGGGGATCGTCAAATGCATCGAACGCGGCGTTGCCGAGGGGCAGTTGCGACCGACTGTCGACGTTGAGGCCCTGGCTACGATGTTCGACAGTTTTCTGTCGGGGCTTTCCACACTCGCCAGAGATGGCGTTTCACATGCCGCACTGGACGCCGCAGTGACGCAGGTGATGACCGTTTGGGATGCATCAGCGAAGTAATCGTTTCGCATGACAGATGTTCATCCTGAGCTCTGGCGCAGGTGCTCTGATCTGTATTTTTCATCGCTATCTGCCTCTGTAATGCACACAGATGCCCGCTCACAATAAGGGCACTTTCCGCGAGCAGGAGGCCCCGATGGGCAAGATGGCGATTTTCCTTGGTGGTTTTCTCGTATTGACCGTGTTGATCGGTGCGCTGGCGACGATTTCTCCTGTCTGATCATTGTCCGTAAAAAACAAAACGCCTCCATTCAAGGAGGCGTTTTGCGTTTTCAGGACTGCAGCCTCACTTCAGATCAAAGCGATCCAGATTCATCACCTTCGTCCACGCCGCCACAAAGTCCTTCACGAACTGCTCCTTCGCATCGCTGCTGGCATACACCTCGGCAATCGCGCGCAACTGCGCATTAGATCCAAACACCAGATCGACACGGGTGCCGGTCCATTTCACCGCGCCCGTCTTGCGGTCTCGTCCCTCGAACTCCTGCGCATCATCGGAGACCGGCTTCCATTCCACACTCATGTCCAGCAAGTTGGTGAAGAAGTCGTTGGTCAGCGCTTCCGGCTGCTGGGTAAACACGCCATGTCTGGTTTGACCGACGTTGGTGTTCAGCACGCGCAGGCCGCCAATGAGTGCGGTCATTTCCGGTGCGGTGAGGGTCAGCAGTTGCGCCTTGTCGATCAGCAATGCTTCGGCTGGAACGCTGTAGCGGGTTTTGAGGAAATTGCGGAAGCCATCGGCGGTGGGCTCGAGGAACGCGAACGACTCGACGTCTGTCTGTTCCTGAGTCGCGTCCATCCTGCCTGGCGTGAACGGTACCGTGATGTTCACGCCTGCGTTTTTGGCGGCCTGTTCGACGCCGGCGCTACCGGCCAGGACGATCAGGTCCGCGAGGGAGACTTTCTTGCCGCCGCTGCTGAAGTCACGCTGAATCCCTTCAAGTTTTGCCAGCACGCTCCCCAATTGTTCCGGCTGGTTGGCCTGCCAGGATTTCTGTGGTTCCAGGCGCAAGCGTCCACCGTTGGCACCGCCGCGTTTGTCGGAGCCGCGAAAGGTCGAGGCGGCCGCCCATGCTGTCGACACAAGCTGCGAAACCGACAGACCGCTGGCTTGCAGTTTGCCCTTGAGCGCGGCGATGTCGCTGTCGTTGATCAGCTCATGGTCGACGTCAGGAATGGGGTCTTGCCACAGCAGTTCTTCGCCGGGCATTTCCGGGCCGAGGTAGCGCGAGAGTGGGCCCATGTCGCGGTGGATGAGTTTGTACCAGGCGCGGGCGAAGGCGTCGGCCAGTTGATCGGGATTGGCCAGGAAGCGCCGGGAGATCGGTTCGTAGATCGGGTCGAAGCGCAGCGCCAGGTCCGAGGTCAGCATGGTTGGGTTGCGGCGTTTGGAAGGGTCGTGGGCATCGGGAATGATGCCGGCGCCGGCGCCGTTTTTCGGGGTCCACTGGTGCGCGCCCGCCGGGCTTTTAGTCAACTCCCAGTCGAAGCCGAACAGGTTTTCCAGGTAGTTGTTGCTCCACTTGGTCGGCGTGGTGGTCCAGGTCACTTCCAGGCCGCTGGTGATGGTGTCCGGGCCTTTGCCGGTGCCGAAGCTGTTTTTCCAGCCAAAGCCTTGCTCTTCAAGACCGGCGGCTTCGGGTTCTGCCCCGACATTGTCCGCAGGGCCGGCGCCGTGCGTCTTGCCGAAGGCATGGCCGCCGGCGATCAGGGCGACGGTTTCCTCGTCATTCATGGCCATGCGGCCAAAGGTTTCGCGGATATCCAGGGCCGATTTGACCGGGTCCGGTTCGCCTTCCGGGCCTTCCGGGTTGACGTAGATCAGGCCCATTTGCACGGCGGCGAGGGGTTTTTCCAGATGGCGGCCAGGTTCGACCCGGCTGTCTTCGTTTTCTCCAGGTTCGGCCACGAGCGGGCCTTCACCGGGTTCCTGCATGGGTTCCTTATGACCCTGATCGTAGCGGGTGTCGCCCGCCAGCCACTTGTTTTCTGAGCCCCAGTAGACGTCCTCGTCCGGCTCCCAGACGTCTGGACGGCCACCGGAAAAACCGAAGGTCTTGAAGTCCATGGATTCCAGCGCGACGTTACCGGTGAGAACGATCAGGTCGGCCCAGGAAATTTTACGGCCGTACTTCTGCTTGATCGGCCAGAGCAGCCGGCGCGCCTTGTCCAGGCTGACGTTGTCCGGCCAGCTGTTGAGCGGGGCGAAACGTTGCTGACCCGAGCCCGCGCCGCCGCGCCCGTCTGCCGTGCGGTAGGTGCCGGCGCTGTGCCAGGCCATGCGAATGAACAGCGGCCCGTAGTGCCCGAAGTCTGCCGGCCACCAGTCTTGTGAGTCGGTCATCAGCGCGCGCAGGTCTTGCTTGAGCGCCTGAAAATCCAGAGTTTTGAATGCTTCGGCGTAATTGAAACCTTCGTCCAGAGGATCAGAGAGGGACGAATGCTGGTGCAGTATTTTCAGATTCAGTTGATTCGGCCACCAATCGCGGTTCGTCGTGCCACCGCCAGCGGCGTGGTTGAACGGGCATTTCGATTCATTTGCCATGTGTGAGCTACCTTTGGGTCGTGATCTTGCGGGCTATCCGCGCCTTGTGGACACGGGCAAGCGACGAGCGAACTCGATGACACAGGCTGCTGGGCCAGCAGTTCAATCAACTGGGTGATGTGACCGCGCGGGAATGAAAAACAGCGGCAATCGGGTCGCCAGCGCGGTGGCCCACGGCAGGCTTAGTCATGTTTCAGACTCATTCCTGTCTCCTTATCAGCACTACTGCGGCCGGCTTATGGCGCCAGCGCAGGACTAAGGTTAGACCCGACTCGGGAAGTCAGCTAATAGGTGCAGTGTTGGGGGGTGATAGGCAAAGTCTTTCAAGCGCCGGTGTTGATATTGCGCCTGCTGCGCAGCCGGACGCAGGCTGCGCCAGCTGCTACAGGTTTTCGTCAGGGCTGATGCTCGACGCAGGGCGCCGGGCATCCTTGGACGTCAGTTCACAACGAAGCCTGCACCGACCGGGTCGTTACGCTCGATGACCCAGCGTGACGTCCCCAGGATACTGGCGGTGCCTTTCACCGTAGGGCGTACCGCGCGCGTGCCGTTGAGGTCCACTTCACCGAGCAGGCAACCTTCGAAAGTGCCACTGCCCAGCAAACCTTCGGACAGGATAGGCTGGTTAAGGCCGAGTTTTCCCCGAGCCTCGAACATCGCCATCATCGCGCTGGTGCCGGTGCCCCCGGGAGATCGATCGAGCTGGCCGGCGCTGAACACGTGGACGTTCTTGTAGAACGCACCGTCGATGGTCGCCGGGTGCCAGAACGTAATGAAATTGAGGTCGTTGATGTGCGCCTCGGTCGGGTGCTGGATCTTCAGCTGTTTCTGGATCTGGTCCCGTGCCAGCAACCCTAGGCGTGAAAGTTCGCTGCCATTCTCGGGGCTGATACGCAGGTCGCAATTGGTCAGGTCGACAATACCGAAATAGTTGCCGCCCCAGACCAGGTCGGCCTTCAGGTCGCCGTAGCCCGGCAGGTGCACGGGAATGTCCTGGGCCGCGACATAAGCCGGCACGTTTTCGAAACGGGTCCAGAGCACGTTCTCGCCTTCGGAAGCCACTTCAGCGACAACCAGTCCCGCCGTGGTCTCGAAGCGGATTTTGGTGATGCCATCAGCGCCGCGCGGCACCAGGCCCAGGGCAACCATCGCCATGCTCACGGCAATCGTGCCGTGGCCACACATGTGCGAATACACACTGCCGTCCATGTAGATCAGGCCCGCGTCGTACTCACTGCTGGAAGGCGGGGTGAGGAAGACCCCGAACATGTCCTTGTGGCCGCGTGGTTCCTGCATCAGCGCTTTGCGCAACCAGTCGTAGTTCTGTTCCAGAAAGGTACGCTTGGCGAGAATGCTGGAACCGGCGGGGTAGGGAATACCGCTGTGCACGATGCACAGTGGTTCACCTTCGGTATGGGTATAGATCACATCGAACGTGTCTTGCATACGCATGACTGAACTCCTGGCTTTCGGGGTGTAGGTATGGGGGGTTATTTGCGTTCTGACAAAAGGTCGAGACCAATGCACAGATCGAGAATGATCACGGCGATGACCACCACGACAATGGTCGCGCCGGAGGCGGCGGCGATCGTTGGGTCGACGGTGTACTGCACGTAGTTGAAAAGCTTCACCGGTATGGTGTTGAGGTCCGGGGTCGTGTTGAAGATCGACAGCTCGACGTTGATCCATGACGAGATGAAGGCAAAGATCGACCCGGTGACAATCCCCGGCCTGATCTGCGGCAGCACCACATGAAAGAAAGTGGCCCACGGTGTTCCGCCCAGATCGCTCGACGCTTCCTCCAGCGCACGCTGCTCCGGTGTCAGCATCGACAGCACCGAGCGCAATACAAACGGCGAGATGATGATCGTGTGGCCGATCAACAGTGCGAGAAAACTGCGGGTCAATCCGAAGTAGCCACCGAACTGCAACAGCGCCGCGCCCAGCACGATGTGCGGAAACACCAGCGGTGAAGTCAGGGCGGCCAAAATCGCGTTCTTGCCCGCAAATTCATAACGCGCTATCGCCAGCGCCGCCGGCACGCTGAGCAATACGGCGACGAAGGTCGCGACCAGCGCCAGGACCGTGCTGGTGGCAAACGAGGCCACGTAGCTGGGGTCACTGAGCATTTTGCCGTACCAGTCCAGGGTCCAGCCTTGAGGCGGGAACGCCAGGAATGACGTGGCGGTGAACGAGACGCCCATGATCACCACCAGGGGCAGCAGCATGTAGCCGAGCACGGCCCAGGCGATCAGGCGAACCAGCATGCGAGTGATCATGAGTTGCTCCCTCTGATGCTGCCGACGCGTCCGGCCAGTCCGACCATGACCAGGGTGAAGATCAGCAGGACGACGCTCAGTGCGCCACCGTAGTTGAAGTCGAAGACCGAGCTGTACTGCTGGAAAATCAGCATCGAGAGCACGGAGATTCTTCCGCCCGACAGAAGCGCCGGCGTCACGTAGGCACTGGCCGCGAGGGTGAACACCATGATCGAGCCGGAGATGATGCCGGGCATGGTCAGCGGCAGGATCACATGGAAGAAGGTCGCGCGGGGGCTGGCACCGAGGTCGTCGGAGGCTTGCTCATAGGCCGGGTCGACCTGGGCCAGTGCGTTGCCGGCTGCCAGTACGATGAACGGCAGCAGGATGTACACCATGCCGATCAGGATGCCGAGCTCGGTGCCCAGAAAGCGCACCGGCGTATCGATCAGGCCGGTATCCAGCAAGCTCTGATTCACCAGGCCTTTGCGTCCCAGCAGGACCATCCAGCCGAACGAGCGCACGATGTTACTGGTGAACATTGGCACTACCAGCAGGATCACACACGCTCGACGCCAGGCACGCCATTTCACGACACGCACCAGGTACCAGGCCAGCGGATAGCCAAGCACCAACGACACCAAAGTGGTCAGCGCGGCGATGCGGAAGGTCACCAGAATCACATCCCAGTGGTACTGATCGCCCAGCACGCGAATGTAGTGATCCAGCGTGAAGGCCTGGTCAGCGCCCTTGGTCAGACTGGCGAAAATTACCACTGCAAACGGTGCGAGAAAGAACGCGGTGAAAAAGGCCAGTGCCGCAAAGAGCATCAGCAGCGGGGCGAGCGTCTTGCGTTTCATGACGACTCCCCGATCAAGTGCAGATGAGCAGGGTTGAAGCCCAGGCGCACGGCGCTGCCGGTGATCATGTCCGCCCGCGGAAAGCCCATGGTGCGTGCCACGATTGGTTGCCCGTCAATCAAGGTGTGGATCAGCGTGTGGCTGCCGACCGTGACGATGTCGCTCACGGTGCCCTGGATTTCGCAGCAGTTGGCGGTCTCTGGGGTCGCGGCATCCAGCACCTGCAGATGCTCGGGACGCAGGACGGCCACCCCTTGCCGGGCGATGTTCCTGGTATCGCGAGGCAGTGGTTTAGCGCGGATGTTCAGGCTTATCTCATCGGCGCCAGTGGCCTGGTAGTCGATCAGGTTGGCCTCGCCAATGAAGTCCGCCACAAAGCGCGAAGCGGGTGCGCTGTAGATGTCGCTGCTGGAACCGGTCTGTTCGATGCGGCCGGCGTTCATCACCACAATCCGGTCGGCGATGGTCATCGCTTCTTCCTGATCGTGGGTCACGAAAATGAACGCGATGCCGAGCTTCGCCTGCAGATGCTTGAGCTCCAGCTGCATGCGCTTGCGCAGCTTCATGTCCAGCGCCGAGAGTGGCTCGTCGAGTAACAGCAACTTGGGTTTGTTGACGATGGCCCGTGCCAGTGCCACGCGTTGTTGCTGGCCGCCCGACATGCCGCGAGGGTAGCGATCGCTGAGCGCTTCCAGACCCACCATTGCCAGTGATTCGCGAGCACGGTCACGGGCTTCGGTACGATTGACTCCCTGGCGTCGCGGACCGTATGCGACGTTTTCCAGCACGGTCATGTGCGGAAACAGGGCGTAGTTCTGAAACACGGTATTCAGCGGACGACGGTAGGGCGGCAGACGACTGACGTCCTGGCCATCGATCGCGATGGTCCCGGAGTCGGGCTGCATGAAGCCGGCGATCGAGCGCAGCAAAGTGGTTTTGCCGCAACCGCTGGGGCCGAGCAGCACGATAAATTCGCCCTGCTCGATGTCCAGGTTGATCGTGTCCAATGCCTGGTAGGAACCAAAGTTTTTGCAGACGCTGTCGATGCTCAATAAAACTGACATTGCAGACCTCTTGAGCTATTTGGCGGTGACTTTGCGGTTCCAGTCATTGGTGACACTCGCGCGCTGCGCGTTGATCTGGGCCCAATCGAACAGGCGCAGATCGCTGATCGATCCACCGGCGCCCCATGGCAACTTGCGAGCAACGTCTGCAGAGACTTCCACGCCTTTCACCGCTGGCCCCAGATAGAGTTTGCCGGCCAGGCACGACGCTGCTTCCTGGGTCAGCGCGGTGTTGATGAATTGCTCGGCGGCCTTGCTGTTCCGTGCGCCTTTGATCAGGTGCAAGCGCGCATCGGTTGCCCATACGCCTTCCTTGGGAATCGAGAAACCGATGGGGGCGCCCTTGTCGATCAAGTCCCAGGCGCCGACGTTGAAATGCGCGCCGATGATGGCCTCACCACTTTGGAAGGCGTTGGTGGCGGCACCCGAACTGTCGAAGAACAGCGCGGTGTCCAGCGCGCCAAGCTTGCTGTACAGCGGCGCCAGATCGGACCGGTCAATACCCCAGACGTCAGCCATGAAGAATACGAACGGCACCCCGGAGGAGTTGGCCGGCGAGGGCAGGGCGATTGCACCGGCGTATTCGGGTTTCCACAGATCCTTCCAGCTGGTTGGCGCCTCTTTTATGTCCTTGGTGTTATAGGTCAGGCCAAGGGAGTAGAAACCGCTGCTGACGGCGAAGGTGTGGCCGGCTTCGGAGTAGACGCCTTTATCGACAACGTTTTTCAGGTTGGGAATGGCAGCGGGATCGAGATCGGCGAGTACACCGGCCGCATACGCGAGTTCGCTGATTCCGCCATCCATCCAGGCCACGTCAATCGTAGGGCTGGACTTTTGCTGCTGGAGTTTCGCCAGGGTCGTGGTTGAGGTACCGACTTCCGCCGCCACGGCGATCCCGGTGGCTTTCGTGAAAGGTTCTGCAACACAATTGAGGAAAGCATCCCCCCAGTTGCCGCCGTACAACGCGACCGTCAGCTTCTGCTGATCGGCCATGGCGCTTTGCGAGGAGATGCAGCCCGCCAGTGATAGCGCGACTGTGATTTTGTTCAGCGTTTTTATTCTCATCTCATGTCCTCTGGGGCGTAGTTGTACTGTTTCCCCTTGTCTGCATCTTGCTCGTAACGTCGATACGAGCGCTTGCACTCGGGGGTCTTAAAGTTGAATAGTTGGGTCATGCCCAAAATGACTCAGAATCATCAGGAATTCCACGCCGCGCCCGGGACCCTTCCCGAGCCAAACGCGCGCCCGCAGTTGTCGGTGGGGCTGGTCCTGCTGGATCAGTTCACGCTGGCGGCATTTTCGGGGTTCGTGGATGTGCTGCGGTTGTCCGCCGATGTCGGCGGCGCCAGTCGGCAGATCCATACCGCGTGGCGGGTGATGAGTGTCGACGGCTTGCCGCGAACTTCCAGCGCCGGCATCACACTGGAAGTTGCCGGTGGCCTGGCTGAGGACCTGGAGCAGTTCGATTACGTGGCCATTTGTGGCGGCAACGACTACCCCAACACGCACTTGCCCGTTCAGTTGCGTGACTGGTTGCAGCGCGCAGCGAACAGCCGTACCCGCTTGTTGGGCATTTGCACGGGCACCTTCGCGCTGGCGCAAGCGGGTGTGGTGGGCAATCGGTCCGTGTGCGTGCACTGGAATGTGCTGGATGCGTTTCGTGCGAGGTTTCCGAAGACGCCTGCAGCCGTCGATCATCTGTTCATCGACGAGGGGGATTTGATTACCTGCGCGGGATCAACGGCGGCGATTGACCTGGGGTTGTACCTGGTCGCCAGGCACTGCGGGCGCGAAAAGGCGCAGCAGGCCGTGCGGCATATGATGCTGCAGGGCATCCGCCAGGGACGGCAGCCACAGGCGCACTTCTATGCAAACCTTGCGGACATCAAGGACGAACGTGTCCGTCAGGCAGCGCACTACATTGAACAACGCATGGACAGCCTGCCGACGCTGGATGCCATTGCACGATATGTAGGCCTGGGCCGGCGCCAGCTAACCCGCGCGTTTCAACAATCCCTGGGCATTTCACCCATGGAGTTCCAGCGTTCGCTGCGCGTGGAATACGGCAGCTGGTTGCTGGTAAACAGTCACAGCAGCATCACGCAAATTGCCATGGATTGCGGATTCGCCAATGGCGCGCACTTCTCGCGGGAGTTTCGAACCCGCTTCGGCGTGTCTCCGCGTCAGTTTCAGCGCCAGGAGCGATCAGCCCTGCATGAGCAGTAGCTGGAGCAGCTGATTGAAGACGTTGTTCGGACATGGGTTTCACTCGTCAATGCAGCAGCTAAGCTTGCGGTGAGATAGCGTTTGCAAATGGGTGTGATTCTTGTGTTTGCGTTAGTGGCGAGATGCCACAATAGCGGTTCTTCACAGCATCTTGATCAGGCGGATCATATGGATGGCCTTGGGCTTCGATACGACCAGGAAAGCTATATAGCGCGGCAGGTACGCGCTGACCGGTTGCACCAGTTGTTCCACCAATCCGTTTCGGCAGTCTTCGGCAGTTACCTGGCGGCGATCATGCTGTGCTGGTTGTGCTGGGACAGCTTTGATCACAGCGTGGTTTATGGGTGGATCGCGATTCTGTCGGTCTCGTCATTGCTACGGCTTGCCATGTTCATCGCCTATTTTCGCAGCCCCGACTTAGAGCGGACCCCGCAACGCTGGGAACGCACGTACTGGATCACGCTGGTGCTGTCTGCCGGTATCTGGGGTGTCGGAGCCCTGGCGGTGATACCGGCCGATAATCTGTTGTCCCAGGCGCTAGTGATGCTGTTCGCGGTCGGGATGTCGGTGAGCGCGGTGTCCTGCTACTCGTCCTATAGCCACATGACGCTGGCGTCGATTGCGCTGGTGTTACTGCCGTGCACTTCCTGGCTGCTGTTTCAATCGTCAACGATTCAGGTCGGCATGGCGCTGGCGGTTCTGGTATTCGCCTCGTTCGTCGCGGGCGCGACGCGCAAGCTGTCCGAGGCACTGGAAACGGCGTTTCGCCTGACCCGTGAGATGGAGCAGGCGCACAACATTTCCACCCGCGCGGCACAGACTGACGAGCTCACCGGACTAAACAATCGCCGGGCCTTTTTCGAGCATGCCCAGCGGCTGTACAACCATTGCAAAAGCCACCGGTTACCGCTGTGTGTGGTGATGCTGGATATGGACCATTTCAAGCATATCAACGACACCTACGGGCATCAGGTCGGGGATCAGGTGTTGCGGCAAATGGGGGTGGTGATCAGCAAGTCTTTTCGGGCGACTGATGTGTATGGGCGCTTGGGAGGCGAGGAGTTTGCCGTGCTGCTTCCGGATACGTCCATTGAGGTTGCTCTGGATATCGCCGAGCAGGTGACCCGTTCGATTGCGGGGTCGATGACCGGGCCTGTTCACTGCATCACGGCCAGCCTGGGTGTGGCGTCGATGGAGGCTGGCGATCATGATTTGCACAGTGTGATGAATAACGCGGATAAGGCGCTGTACCGGGCGAAGGCGCGTGGGCGGAATCAGGTGGCGGTGTCTGAGTGAGGGCTGCAGGCATTTGGTGTGCTCGCGATGGTGGCCTGACAGTTGCCTCTTTCTGGCGGGTGTACCCAGATCAAATTGTAGAAGTGAGCCTGCTCGCGATAGCGTCCTTACAGCCAATCCATATCTCACTGTAGGAGCGAGCCTGCTCGCGATAGCGGTCTGATCGGCGGTGAGATTCTCGATGGTGTACATA
>NZ_JBYVMF010000050.1:0-14702 GCF_058145095.1 Pseudomonas sp. MDV22-iso1 | reverse complement strand
GCCACGGTAACCTGCTATCCAGGTGCTGGGTAGGTGGGGTTTATGGATCGCACTCGTATAAAAAGCTAGCAAGGTGCTTACAGTTTTGGAGGGGGGTTTAATAGGAGTAATCGTTGTTGAACAGCAGATGCCTAGTTATTTTCTAAGCAACGGTATGCGCATTGCGATGTTCGCCTCTCAGCGAGTTTGGAAATGTAATCAAGTAGTGCGAGGGAACATATGGCGTTAAAAATAGATACAGCCTACCATATATCACCATCACTCAATCGATCAGAACAGTGGGAGTGTATAGCTAAGAATCAATCGATTCTCATCAATATCGTTGCCGAAATTCGTTGTTCGCACTGTCGCGTTACGCCATTTGATACCTAGATTTTTCAATGCTCCTTCTTGAAAAACATAAGCTATGTCCATGTTGCGCTCCCATTCTTTACCGCTCGGTTTGCCACTCCCCAAGTCAACATTGTCACCGCTAATGTATCGAGTCATGAACGTCAGGCCGGGGATTCCAACGGATGCAAAGTTGAAATCGTAGCGCGCTTGCCAAGATTTTTCTTCCTTATTTGAAAAATCTCCTATTTGCACAAAGTTAACTAGGAATGGGTCTGATCCGTTGATGTAGGCGTATCCAGTGTCGCCAATCATCTTTTGATAGCCCAAGCCCAATTGATGGCCGTAAAATGCATATGTGAACATAGCTCCGAGCGCAGTGTTATCTACGTTACTATTACCGTCGTCAGTAGAACGTGCGTACCGGAGGTCACTCTTGAATTGTTGTTTTTCATCCAAAGGAAGGACGTGTATGAAGTTGACGATGTTTTGTTTGTACAGGCCGTCGAGCCCGCCGTAACTATAGCTTGTGGATATATTCTTGTTCCATTTGTAGTTCAGGCTAGCAAAGTTAAACTCATCGCTGGTCTGCCCGCCGCGAACAATGATCCCTCGAGGTCCGCCGCTTGAAATCGTCATGTCCTCGTTATTTGAGGAGTCACGCAGATTAATCTGTTTAAGTTGGCCAGCATCCAAAGTAAGGCCATCTATTTCCATAGAGTTCAGCTGCCCACCCTGAAAGCTTTGAGGTAACAGGCGTGAGTCGTTGGATTGAACCGTAGGAAGTTTAGGCATCAATGTGCCAATCTTTACAACACTTTTAGATACTTTTAACTTTGCTGTTGCACCTAGCTTGCTGTAGTCATCTTGGGCTCGGCGAGGGGATTCGATACTCCGAGGAAGAAGGCCGGACCCAGTTCTATCAGGACTGGAGTCGAGTTTTAGACCAAGCATGCCAATCGCGTCAAAACCTACACCAACAGTACCCTCCGTGTATCCCGACTCATAGCGCATGAGAAAGCCCTGTGCCCACTCCTCTTGTTTTGACTGGCTTGCTGTGTCTTGTCGAAAGTCGCGATTGAAGTAGAAATTGCGTAGTTCGACATTGGCTTTGCTATCTTTAAGGAACTCGGCAGAAGCGAGCGGACTTAAACTAAGCGTGAACGACGCGACACTCAGCGAAATAAAAGTCTTTCTCATCATATTTTTCCGATTCTGTTATTAGTTGTTTTTTGGAGAGTTCGGCCCAACGAGATTTGAGAGGATAAATCTATGGCGCATAGGGTTCACCTAGAGTTCGGCTGCATAGAGCCTCCATCCAAGTGTGTTTTGGGGATATACTTATCCTCCGGTTCGTTGTTCCAGCTACTCAGTCTACTTATTACTGTAAGCAGTTGGTAAGCTTCTCTTCGCCACAGTCTTTTTTGTATTTCCTCCCCCCAACGGCCTTCTACGGGCGCGTTCGCCGCCTATAGTTGCAAATTTAAGATAACGAAGAGATGTCTCTAAAATTACAATTTTGAAATGTTACGCGTTGGATCGAGTCTCGCAACCTGGCTGCCAATCGCATTAATCGATTCAAGGGTTTGGGAGAGGGAGGGGCGAAATATACGTCTAATGCAGTTTGTCTCGCTTCATTATTAGTAAGCTTCGCTATACATCTTTCGACTAGAATCTTGGCAGCAGATTTTTATAACGTCGCAATTCATCGATGTGTATTAAGTTGGTCGAATTTTACAACCTCACTCTTTATTTTTTTCAGGTTTCCAGCTGATTTGTGCATTGTATTTTGGAAATGTGAGTCGAAAAATGGTTTCCTGGCCCTGTAAAATTTTGGCGTCCGCAGATCCTTGGTGAAGGCTCATGATGGATCTCACAATTGCTAATCCTAATCCTGTGCCACCCTCTGCTCGTGAGCGACTGGTATCCACGCGATAGAAACGGTCGAAAATATGAGGTAGGTGCTGAGATTCAATCCCCGCGCCAGGATTACTTACAACCAGGGACACTTTCTCCGGTTGAGTTTCTATTGCTATAGAGATTGACTGCCCTGATGGGCAGTGGCGGATCGCATTTGACAAAAGATTTGAAATGGCTCTCTGGATCATAAGGCGGTCACCGAGTACCTTTCCGCAGCCGCTGACACCTATGCGGACATTCTTTTCTTCTGCCGACAGCGAGAAAAGATCGATGACTTTTAATGCTTCGTCCTCTAATAAAATGCATTCAAACGGTACTAGAGTTGCTGGATGACTAACTTGGGCCAAAAAAAGCATATCAGAAACAATTCTGGTGACACGTCCCAGCTCCTCGGTACAGGACTCCAAAACAGCCTTGTACTCTTCTGCTGGACGCTCACGGGAAAGGGTTACTTGTGCTTTGCCCATAAGATTGGTGATCGGTGAGCGCAACTCGTGTGCCAAGTCGTCGGAAAATTGCGACAATTGCTGAACCCCGCTATCAAGGCGGTGGAGCATGAAGTTTATGGCATGAGCAAGTTCACTCAGCTCTTGCGGCATTTTCACAACGGAGAGTCGATGGCTAAGGTCCTGGGCGGAAACCATGGCAGCAACTTTACGGAACTCCCTGAGCGGAGAAAGGCCGCGTTGAACTATTGCCCAAGCGCTGATACCAATCAGAACCAATAACAGCGGAACAGCGACAATGGTCGAGTTCAGATAGGCGTTAAGTAGCGCTTCATCATTAGAACGCTCAATAGTAAGTAGTACCGATACCGACTCACCATCCCGCAACTTCATAATTTTAGAGGCTGCGAGGATGTGGGTTTCTGCCTCATCAGACCCAGTGGTGTAGGATAGCTTATTACTGGCGCCCGGTCCGGACGGGGTCGCCGAGCGTTCAGGTATATCTGCTCCAAAACTTAGGAGCTGTTTACTCATGCCTACATTGAAGACAGTCAGGTTGAGATTGTCATGCCCTAGTACTTGATCTAACAAAGCATGAGGTTCTTGACTAATCTCAAGAGTACTGATATCCATCAGTAGGCTGTGCTCTATCTGGCTCATCTTTTTTTCAAGGCTGTCTTTTGCCCGTGAATCCAATTCATGGGAAAGCGCCAGATATGCCAGTACCGCTAAAAACACTACCAGCACTGCTCCCATCATACTGACCGTCAACCCCAGCCGCATCGATAGGCTGACTGGCTTCATTTCCTAGCCTCTAGAACGTAGCCAACGCCGCGGAGGGTATGGATCAATTTGGTTTCAAATGGATCATCTATTTTCGCTCTCAGTCTTCGGATCGACACCTCGACAACGTTCGTGTCGCAGTCAAAATTCATATCCCAAACTAGGGAGATAATCTGTGTGCGAGACAATACCTCTCCGGATTGGCGCATTAGTAAATGGAGCAGAGCAAACTCCTTTGTTGTCAGATCTATGCGTTGCGTTCCCCGGAATGCGCGGTGCCTTCCTTGATCAAGCTCTAAGTCCGCGACTTTAAGCACCTCCGGAACCGGTATATGTTCGCTGCGCCGCGTTAGCGTACGTACTCTTGCTAGTAATTCCGGGAATTCAAATGGCTTGACCAGATAGTCATCGGCACCTAGATCCAGTCCTTTGATTTTATCTGCCAGACGTCCTCGTGCGGTCAGCATCATTACCCGAGTACTACTTGTCTGCCGAATGTTTTCGAGAACCCCCCACCCATCAATTTCGGGGAGGTTTACGTCAAGAATTACTAAGTCATAAGCTTGCTGACGTGCCAAGTGAAGTCCGTCTGCACCTGTTGATGCACAATCTACAATATAGCCGCTTTCTGTCAGGCCTTGATGTAAATATTCGGCAGTCTTCAGCTCGTCCTCTATCACAAGGATTCGCATAGGTTTTCACCCTTCTATAAATATGTCGGATTGAGTATTAAATTTTAGAGCCAGGACTGTTAGTTTGTTAGTGTTCAATAGTTAGTTGGGGTGACTTATTACATAAAATTATTTACTGCTTGTATAGCACCTTAAATCTCGAGCTGCGAAGCCGATACCTGCCACAGATGTAGCAAGGCTTAGATCAATTTCGTTATTTTTTATGCCTGCAAACCATTCATCAAGTCGTGATTGTTCACACATAAGAAAAAATATGTCTTCGTGTTCTGTTTATTTCCATTTGTTGCAGCGCGCTCAGCGTTTCCCGACGTATTCATACTAATGCAAAAAATAGAGCCTTGCCGCCGGATAACGTATTTGTAATTTTTCAGTCACCTTGTTGATAGGTGGGGAGAACTACATTCCGCCTCATGGAAAATGTTTTAAGGGTTTTAGGAATGATGGAATTGCTTCGGTATAGAAAGTTTATTACGCACCCAAATATGCATAAAACCATGTTAAGAGCAGGTGCGATTGCGATCCTTACACTTCTGGTCAGTCCTTTGTTCGCGACAAGCGCTCAAAGGCTCACAATGGATCAGGCCCTAGAAGCTGCTTTTGCCAACAATCCTGATCTGGCTGCAGCGCGGTGGGAGATTGGTATTGCTCAAGGAGATCGACAACAAGCGGGCTTGATTCCTAACCCCGAGCTGTCTTGGGAAGCTGAAGATACTCGACGAAATTCACGGACTACGACGGTGATGATCAACCAGCCGATTGAGCTGGGTGGCAAGCGTGGAGCCCGGATAGACGTTGCCAGCCGAGCTCAGGACGCGGCTGGAATTGAACTGGAGCGTAAACGTAATGTTTTGCGTGCTGATGTCATCCAGGCGTTTTACAAATCATCAACGGCTCAGCAAAGGTTGCTCTTGGCTCGTCAATCGGTTGAGCTCGCCGAGCGAGGTTTGCGTGTTGCTCAAGGTCGTATCAATAGCGGCAAGTCATCGCCTGTTGAAGGTACGCGAGCAGAAGTCCAGTTGTCGGAGGTGCGCCTAGAGTTGAGACGGGCCGAGCGGGATGAGGCCAGTGCCTATCAGCAGCTCGCTCAGGTCATGGGAGCACCATTGCCTGCGTTCGTGTCTGTGGGGGATACCGGCCAATCGATGCCAGAGGTGCCGGAACCCTCGCTGTTGATTAACCGAATCGGCGAGACCGCAGAGCTACGGTTGGCAAAGCTTCAAATCGATCAGCGGGAAGCCTCTCTCGGTCTTGAGAAAGCTCAGCGTATTCCTGACCTCACCGTAAGTGTCGGCAGCCAATACGATGAACGAGAACGCGAGCGGGTGAATGTCGTGGGGCTGTCGATGCCTATTCCGTTATTCAACCGTAACCAAGGCAATGTACTGGCAGCTGCCCGCCGTACCGATCAAGCCCGCGACCTTCGCAATGCCAGTGAGTTACGTCTGCGCACAGAAATTCAAACCTCTCTGGATCAGTGGACGACGGCAAACACTGAAGTCGCCTCGTTCAATAAGACCATCCTGCCTGCCGCACAAAATGCAGTTGACACCGCTACGCGGGGTTTCGAAATGGGCAAGTTCAATTTCCTGGACGTGCTCGATGCTCAGCGCACCTTGATCAGCGCACGCACCCAATACATCCAAGCCATTGCAGAGGCGACAGACGCCTGGGTGCGAATCGAGCGAATTTTTGGTGATGTCGACCAGCTCACTCGTGCCCCTTGAATTTCAAATTACTTATTTTTCGCCGCTGCTCAGTGTTGCAGTGCCACGGTATTTCGTGGCTGCTAACTGAGCTGCGCAGGGAGTCTCCATGGATAAAAAACTAATCCTTGTCACCGCATTGACCCTGACGGTGGGCATTGGAATCGGTTCCCTCTGGATGGGTAGCTCCTCGGCACCGTCCACTGGGGCTCAGGCGCAAGAAGAACAGGGCCACGACGGTCACGACGATCATGGCAACGAGGGTGCCGCAAAGGAGTCAGCTGAAGGCGAGCATGCCGAAGGCGAGGCAGAAGAAGGTCATCTGACACTGAGCGACGAGCAGATCAACTCGGCCGGTATTCAGTTGGTCGAAGCGAAGGCACAGAGCATCAGCCTCTCATTGCCTTTTCCTGGAGAAGTCCGTTTCGATGAAGACCGCACTGCACATGTGGTGCCTCGGGTATCCGGTGTCGTCGAATCGGTCCATGTCAATCTCGGCCAACCCGTAAAAAAAGGTCAGCTATTGGCCGTGATCGCCAGCCAACAAATATCTGACCAGCGTAGCGAGCAAGCCGCTGCGCAACGCCGTTTGGAGTTAGCGCGCACCACCTACGAGCGTGAGCGCCAGTTATGGCAGGACAAAATCTCCGCCGAGCAGGATTTTCTTCAGGCCCGACAGGCATTGCAAGAAGCCGAGATCGCTATGAGTAATGCTCGACAAAAAATCAGTGTACTCAGTGGTAGCTCGGTGGCCAGCGGCGGTAATCGATATGAGTTACGTGCGCCGTTCGACGGCGTCGTGGTCGAAAAACATCTGGGTATCGGTGAGGTTGTTAGCGAAACCACCAATGCCTTCACCCTCTCAGACTTGTCGCGTGTATGGGTAACTTTCGGCGTTTCCCCTAAGGATTTGAACAAGGTGCTGGTGGGCAAGGCAGTCACGGTCAGTGCTCCGGAGTTGAACGCCGAAGTTACTGGAACCGTGGCTTACGTTGGAAGCTTGCTGGGTGAGCAGACCCGCACTGCAACAGTCCGCGTGACCCTTGCCAACCCACAAGGCGCCTGGCGCCCGGGGTTATTTGTGACCGTGCTGGTTGAGACCGATACCCGACAGGCGAGAGTCGCAGTGCCGGAAACGGCCGTTCAGACGGTCGAGGACAAACCAACCGTTTTCGTTCGCACCGAAGACGGATTTCAGGCGAAGCCGGTTGAAGTGGGTAGTCGTGCGGCAGGTCTGGTCGAAATTACCGGGGGCTTGGAGCCCGGTGTTCAAGTTGCTGCTGCCGGCAGCTTCATTCTGAAATCAGAACTGGGTAAAGCCTCGGCTACACACGCCCACTGATCCGCCACTTCCACGAGAAGGTTCTCATGTTCGAACGCCTGATCCAATTTGCCATCGAGCAGCGCATTATCGTGCTGCTCGCGGTTTTTCTCATGGCCGGCCTCGGTATAGCCAGCTACCAGAAGCTGCCGATCGACGCCGTACCCGACATCACCAACGTCCAGGTACAGATCAATACAGGTGCCGCAGGTTTCTCACCACTCGAAACAGAGCAGCGCATCACTTTCCCCATCGAAACTGCGATGGCTGGTTTGCCAGCTCTGGAGCAGACACGTTCCCTCTCACGCTCGGGTCTGTCGCAAGTCACGGTGATCTTCAAAGAAGGCACCGACTTATTCTTCGCCCGGCAATTGGTCAACGAGCGTTTGCAGGTGGCCAAGGAGCAACTTCCCGAGGGTGTGGAAGCCGTCATGGGGCCGATCTCTACCGGTCTGGGTGAAATTTTCCTTTGGACGGTCGAGGCCGAAGAAGGTGCCGTCAAGGAGGACGGCAGCCCCTACACGCCAACCGACCTTAGAGTGATTCAGGACTGGATTATCAAACCCCAGTTGCGCAACGTTCCGGGAGTTGCAGAAATCAACACCATTGGCGGGTTCGCCAAGGAGTATCAGATTGCTCCCGATCCGAAACGTTTAGCGGCTTATAAGCTGACGCTTACTGACCTTGTGACAGCGCTGGAACGAAACAACGCCAACGTCGGCGCCGGTTACATTGAACACAACGGTGAACAACTGCTTATTCGTGCGCCTGGCCAAGTGGCGACTACCGACGATATCGCCAACATTGTGATGGCCAATGTCGACGGCACACCAATCCGCATAAAAAACGTCGCGACCGTGGATATTGGACGTGAGTTGCGCACTGGCGCGGCCACGGAAAACGGTCGTGAAGTTGTACTCGGCACGGTGTTCATGCTGATCGGCGAAAACAGCCGAACTGTGTCTCAGGCCGTTGCCGTCAAGCTGGAGCAGATCAATCGTTCGTTGCCTAAAGGGGTGGTGGCGATCACCGTCTATGACCGTACTAATTTAGTTGACAAGGCGATTGCCACGGTTAAAAAGAACTTGATTGAAGGTGCGATCCTGGTGATCGCGATTCTGTTTCTGTTCCTTGGCAATATTCGCGCCGCGCTGATTACTGCCATGGTGATCCCGCTCGCAATGCTATTCACATTCACCGGCATGTTCACCAATAAGGTCAGCGCCAATCTGATGAGTCTTGGCGCGCTGGACTTCGGCATTATTGTCGATGGCGCGGTGGTGATTGTCGAAAATGCCATCCGACGTCTGGCCCATGCACAGCAACACCACGGGCGGATCCTCACCCGCTCCGAACGCTTTCACGAAGTGTTTGCAGCAGCCAAGGAAGCCCGCCGACCGCTGATTTTTGGTCAGTTGATCATCATGGTCGTTTACCTGCCGATTTTTGCCCTGACCGGCGTTGAGGGGAAGATGTTCCACCCCATGGCATTTACCGTGGTGATTGCTTTGGTCGGTGCCATGCTGCTGTCAGTAACCTTTGTGCCTGCGGCAATTGCCATGTTCGTAACTGGCAAGGTCAAGGAAGAGGAGAACGCGGTCATGCGAGGGGCACGCCGGGTCTATGCGCCCGCGCTTGACTGGGTCATGGGGCATCGGTCGCTAGCATTCGCCATGGCACTCGGCGTCATTGCTGTGTGCGGAGTTGTTGCCAGTCGAATGGGCAGTGAGTTTGTGCCGAGCCTCAGCGAAGGAGATTTTGCCCTGCAAGCATTGCGCGTACCGGGTACCAGCCTGACACAATCGGTAGAAATGCAGCAGAGTCTCGAAAAACTGGTGATG
Source organism: Pseudomonas sp. MDV22-iso1 (assembly GCF_058145095.1). Lineage (NCBI taxonomy): Bacteria > Pseudomonadati > Pseudomonadota > Gammaproteobacteria > Pseudomonadales > Pseudomonadaceae > Pseudomonas > Pseudomonas sp. MDV22-iso1. The sequence continues at coordinate 5,666 of NZ_JBYVMF010000050.1, read as the reverse complement.
GCAAAGGTGCCCGAAGTTGAGCGGATGTTCGCTCGTACAGGTACCGCAGAGATCGCCTCAGATCCAATGCCGCCCAACATCTCTGATAGCTACGTGATGCTCAAGCCCAAAGCTCAATGGCCTGATCCCAATAAATCCCGAGAGACTTTGATAGCCGATATCCAAAAAGCCACGGCCGCTATGCCCGGTAGCAACTATGAGCTTTCACAGCCTATTCAGTTACGGTTCAACGAGCTGATATCAGGCGTGCGCAGTGATGTGGCAGTCAAGGTATTCGGTGATGACATGGCTGTGCTAAACAGCACTGCCGCGAAAATTGCCGCGTCCATGCAGAAAGTCGATGGTGCTTCCGAGGTCAAAGTCGAGCAGACGACGGGGCTGCCGGTGCTGACCATTAACATCGACCGTGACAAAGCCGCGCGTTACGGTCTGAACGTTGGCGACGTACAAGACACCATTGCGGTGGCGGTTGGTGGCCGCCAGGCCGGTACCATGTATGAAGGAGACCGCCGCTTCGACATGGTAGTGCGTTTATCCGACGCCATGCGCAAGGACCTCGAGGAATTGGCCACGCTGCTGATTCCGGTGCCGGCGCTGCTTAACGGCAACTCCGATCAGATCGCTTTCATTGCCCTCTCAGAGGTGGCAACCCTCGATCTGGTGCTGGGGCCGAACCAGGTCAGTCGTGAAAACGGTAAGCGTCTGGTGATTGTGAGCGCTAACGTGCGTGGACGGGATATTGGCTCATTTGTGCAGGAAGCCAGCACCGCTATTGATCAGCAGGTGCAAATCCCGGCCGGCTATTGGATAAACTGGGGTGGGCAGTTCGAGCAACTCCAATCAGCCGCCAAACGCTTACAGATTGTCGTCCCGGTAGCTCTGCTCCTGGTATTCGCCCTATTGTTCATGATGTTCAACAATCTCAAGGACGGGCTGTTGGTGTTCACCGGGATTCCATTCGCATTGACGGGTGGAGTGATGGCTTTGTGGCTACGTGATATTCCGCTGTCGATCTCGGCGGGTGTTGGTTTTATTGCTTTGTCGGGAGTAGCGGTGCTGAACGGGTTGGTGATGATCGCTTTCATCCGCAATCTTCGAGAGGAGGGGCATTCGTTGGGCTCTGCAATCAATGAGGGAGCCCTAACACGGTTACGCCCAGTGTTGATGACGGCCCTTGTGGCCTCCCTTGGCTTTATTCCTATGGCTCTGGCCACCGGTACCGGAGCAGAGGTCCAGCGACCACTGGCTACCGTGGTGATCGGCGGCATCCTATCTTCAACTGCGTTGACCCTGCTGATACTGCCTGCGTTGTATCACTGGGCGCACCGTCGAGATGAGGATGAAGCCGAGGAAGACAAAACAGCAGCCGTATAGTTCTTTGATTTTAAAGCCCACTGCCGAGTTTCGGTAGTGGGCTTTTTTACGCGAGTTAAATTACGAATCTGTAATCTTGACGCCACCGTGGTGATAGGTTCGGATTGATACCCTAATAGCGTTATCTATATGAGGTGTCAGAATGAAACTTACTCAAATATGTGCTCTTGCAGGTGCTTTAGTCTTTTCTTCGATTGCGTTGGCGGAGGGTGGCGGAGATAGAACCTTCGAAAAAATGATGGCGGCGAAGGATCTAGCAATGGAGAAATATTTAGCCAGAGAAGGGAAGAGTGCCCCGGTGGTGTCAAGTGACGAAAAGAATGAGAAGACAAAGTAAATGTAGTTACGCAGGTTGGAACAAGCCCGTCCCAAGTTACTGGTGGCGGGTTTTTTTTGGATGGCTTGATTACATACTTGTAATTTTCGTGCCACGCCGTCGCAATGTTTAGATTGATATTCTCGTAACTGTTATTAGATGAGGTACAGAATATGAAATTTATGAACATTTTCGCTTTCGTCGGAGTTTTAGCTATTTCTTCAAGCGTATTTGCAGAGGGAGGAGGAGATAAGGCCTTTGAAAAAATGATGGCTGCCAACACTAAAGCGATGGAGCAATACGCGATTAGCCAAGGAAAGAGCGCTCCTGTACCGAAGCAATACGAGTACGGGATGAAGGTGGATGTGGTGAAGGTGATCAGTGTGGTGCGCCCTGCGAAAGTCTGCGCAGTAGTGCCCGCCGCAATGACTTATGAAGATTCCGAAGGACAGCTAAATACGATCACTTACACGGTCGCTGGAGACTGCCGTAAACGAGGCGGTTAATAGCTGCACTGCTATTGTACGAATCATTAACGCGCGACCCACTTCGTTATTTAAAGGTGTCGGGCGTTTTTTATTTGCTCAAGTTTTGACAGGCCAAAAAAAGACGTCCCGGAGGACGTCTTAAAAATTCACCTTTTCCAAAGGAGCAAAGGAGCTTCCAAAGGTGAACGGATATTACAACTGAACAGCATTGAGTTCAGACTTTCACAGACTAGCTACTTGTCTATAGAATCCCAGCCAGATGCGCTAGCTAGAATTCTATCAACTCACGATAAGTATAAAAAACGCAACCTAACGTGAAGATGATTGAAAAATGACATTTCTGTAACTTTTCGGAGGACGGGACGCTCGCAGCACGAGTCATCCCGCTCAATATCACAGGATAGCTAATGGATACTCAACAATCACACGTACTTCATCCAGGTCAGATTCAAACGCGGTTGCACGAGTGTTCGCTTGGCGCAGGCGGAAAGACATGTCTTTCAAGGAACCTGTCTGAACGACGTATTTCACCTCAATGTCGCGCTCCCAGCGTTTCTGATCGGTCAGCGGATTTCCGTCTGCATCGCGTCGCATGTAGGTCGCGTTAGCGTTCGAGTAATCGGCATCGGTGCCACGGCCGTAACGTGTCATAAACGACAACCCTGGCACGCCATATGTTGTCATGTCCAAGTCGTATCGAACCATCCATGAGCGTTCTTTAGGCGAGTTGAAATCGCTGTACTGGATTGAGTTATCAAGAAAAATGGAATCCGATTGGCGCAGGTAGTCGAAGTCGTCGTTACCATTATTTCGTTGGTGAGACAGTGCGACAGAGTGTGCGCCATACTTCACGCCGACTTTAGCACTCCAAATATTGTTGTTGAACTCACCCAGCAGTTTTTTACCTTCGTCAACGGCTTTGTAGTAGTTTACACCGCCGAATACGGAGAGTTCTTCCGACAGCGAGTAGTTCAATCCCGTGCCGGCATAATATTGATTCCATGCGTCTTTAAGACGGCTGGAATAGAGGCTTACAATCACGTTCTTGTTCAGATTGTAGTCGCCGCCAAAATAACCGACCCACGGCGAGTTAACAGGCCCGGCATAGAATGTCGCGAAGTTATCGCGCATATTGCTGGAAGTTGGCTGGCTCATAGCGTGAAGGCGCCCCGCCTGAACTGTCAATCCGTCAATGCTGGTGTTGGTCGCTGTTACACCAGTGAAGCTTTCTGGTAGAAGTCTGGAGTCACCGGCGGCAACAACTGGGTTAGATGGGAAGACGTCACCGACCTTTACTACAGTGTCAAAGGCGCGAATTTTTGCCGCACCACCCACTTTTGTGTAGTCGTCACTTGCTTCTCCTTGGCTATTGACGGGAAGTACGTCGAACGAACTACGGCCGCCATTACGGCCGTCGCCCGTGTCGAGTTTCAATCCGATCATGGCGAACGCGTCAACGCCGACACCCACGGTGCCTTGAGTAAATCCGGACTCGAATTTACTAATGATGGCGTGTGCCCAAGCTTCGGAATAGCCATTGCCCGTTGGGCTTGATTGACCGTCACGATAATCACGGTTGAAGTAGAAATTTCGGTTTAGCACCGTAAGGCTGCTGCCTTCTATAAACCCTTCGGTCTTTTCCTCCGCAAATACCACGGAAGGGCCAGAACTGACAACGATCGCCAACGCGGCCATCGAATATTTTGTGTTGTTATTCATCCATCACTCCTTAGGTTCGGCAGAACTAGAAAGCTCTTCGGCTGGTATTATTGTTTACGGGAAGCAGGTTGTGCCTCCCGTATCGTCGCCGAGCTGTATCGTTGCAATCTGAAGATAACGGGGACATGATTGGAAAATTACAATTTTGTAATGTTCATCTGCTCTCTTTATAAAATTGGATTGCTTGCGATCCACCAGCCAATGTGTGGGTCTTGTTTGCTACGTTCGTGTCCATAAGCACCTCATGACCCGTAGCGCAAAACATCGTATTCATACGCAGTATGTTGCACAGACCCTACTGCCAGAATGTTCTTTGACGTGCAGCCACAATGGAGCGGCTCGATCCCTCAGGATCTTGGTTATTTAATTTGAATGACCGAGCCAGGCATAAGGATCGTTGGCGCAGATGGCATTACTCAAGTTCCATTGCCGCGGAATAGGAGGCGCAGATGCGAATTCCGTCGGGCACGGGGGCCTGGCAAGATCAAAAATCATTCCCACCTCGCCGGATGGTGCTAAATTTTGGTGGCGTGGCTAGTCACGAAGCCGTTCAAGTCTGAAGGTCCGTGAGACATTTTTGCGTGTTGGGTCAGATTCTCAGGAATATTTTAGGAGTTTCCCATGGATGAAAGAGTCATTGTTTTGGCCGCCTCAGTTTGTCTCATTCTTTTGGTCGTAATTCTTTTCTTGACCTCCATGCATCATTAACGCGGACCAGCAGCCGTTATCAGCGATAACGGACGATCATCGAGACATATTGGCAAGTCAAGTCGTCTCTATTGGTAACCAAAACAGTATTGTCATGCCGCAGACGATTATTATTGATCACCATGCCCAAGGTGGCGTTCGTTCCTGGTCGATCGGACTGAAATCGCGCAGCCTTGTGTAGAATGTCCCATTCCTAAGCAACGAGAGAAATCCAGATGATGGCAGAACTGAGTGAGGAAGAAATGCGCCTGGCCCTGTTTGGCTCATCAAACCAATCGGAACCACAGCTCTCCACGGAAAAGCCTGAATCGGAGGTCGTCTCAACAGCTGAGCCTAGCCCAAAGCCGAGATCCTTTTCTAAATGTCTCTCCCCGAAGCTTCGGGTTACGTTACACGTTACGAGGGAGTTCGAAGGCGATGTAGAAGTGTTTATCTACGATGCGAATACCTTGAGCACGCTTGTTGCCGAACAAGACGCCAAGAATGAAGCTAAAAAAAAGAAATTTCGGTATTTCGACGTAATATCGGTCAAACCAATCTGAATTGCTTGTGCGTAGTTAACTAGATTGTGATCAGCGCGCAGATGGTCCAGCTTGAGTTGAGTCGCAAACCTGTGAGGTCACCGACACCGCCTGCGATTTTTTCCGCCAGACGAGTGCCGTACGCGTATGTAGATCATCTCACCAATCAACTCAATCAACGTCTGGGTTATCACCTCAGCGGCAGCAAGCCCTTGAATTTCTTCATGCAATGCCAGAGCCAGCGGAAGAACCACCAAAGAGTTACGTGTCGATGAGCTGAAGGTGACCGCTCTGGCAGTTGTCGACGGTAGCTTGAAACCTTTCGAAGCCAAAGCGCCTATCGGAGGTGCCAGTAGCATAAAGCCGATGTAATAAGGGGGAAAGGAAAGAGCATCGGGCACCGTCTTGAAATTTGAGTCGCTTCTTTATGGTACTTCTGTCGCAGGTGTAGCTCTATCCCTTGTCGGCATGTTGTTGCTTGCGAGAGCAATGAGCGGTGTATCGGAGCTTATGGAGCTACATCACCATATTTTTGAAATG
>NZ_JBYVMF010000004.1:278171-347103 GCF_058145095.1 Pseudomonas sp. MDV22-iso1 | reverse complement strand
GGTCGGTCAATCGGCCGCTATCGCGAGCAGGCTCACTCCTACAATAGATCGAGTAGACCTGCATGAATCAGATTGGCTGTCAGGCCGCCATCGCTGGCAGGCCAGCTTCCACAGGATCGAGTACAGCCGCATGAATGGGGTCGGCTGACAGGCCGTCATCGCGAGCAAGCTTTGCTCCTACAGAAGATCAAAAACAAGCCACCACCCAGCGCCGTCGCCCTTCACCACTCAAGGCCGAGCGTTAGCTCGCCTGCAAGCTTTTGATCTTGATCCGGCTTTTGATCTACCCGCCCCTTCGGGAGGCCGAGTGAAGGTGTTCATCTGGGGGGCAGGCGCGAAGCGCCGTGCGGCGAAGCCGCACACATCGAGAGGAGGTCGTCGCGAAGCAGACCGTAGGCGATGCCCCCAGATGGACACCGGAGCGAGGGAACACCGAGCTTTAGCGAGGTGCCGTACGCTTGGGGCGAGCCTTTTTTTGCTTACTTTTTTTTGGCGTTTGAAAAAAAAGTGAGTCGCCGTAAGGGCGAAACCCTAAGTGGCCGTTACCGCAGCAATGGATATGTACACCTGCAAAAAATGGGTCGGCTGTCAGGCCGCCATCGCCGGCAAGCCAGCTCCCACAGTGGATCGAATACATCCGCATAAACCGGGTCAACCAATAGGCCGTCATCGAGAGCAGGCTCACGCCTACAAAAAGCGCAAGCAACCCAAAGGTCAGTGCGCCGTAACCCTCTGCCGCAAGCCAGAACCACTGGGCGACAGCGCCAACGCCAACTGCGTCCGATTATGCATATGCGTCAACCGCAACACCTGCGACACATACAACTTCACCGTGTTCTCGGTAATCCCCAACTCACACGCAATCTGATAATTCGTCTGCCCCTTCCCCACCAACCGCGCCACGTCCAGTTGCCGAGGAGACAGCTGATTGAAAATCGAAGGAATCTCCAACCGATCCGCCTCACTCAAACCAGCGCCCGAAGAACCCCGCGGCGAAGGACTGCGCCGAACCTTGTCGAGGTCTTGGTACAGATCATCGATGGACTCGGAAAGGTACTGCAGCTTCTGATTCAAATGCCCCAACTGCAGGCCCTTTTGCCGCTCCTGCAGCGCCACCATCTGACGGTGCAAGCCCTGCAGCAACTCATCAAGATCAATAGGTTTCTGATAGTAATCGGCAAAGCCTGCACGCAATGCCTTGATGACATCCTGCTTGTCTGCCCGGCCGGTCAGCATGATCGCCTCGAACACCCGATCCTTGCCCGCGATTCGCTGCAACTCCTTGACCAGTTGAATGCCATCCATGCCCGGCATGTGCAAATCACACAGCACCAGGCCGATATCCGCATCTTCAGTGAAACATTCAATCGCCTGTTGACTGGTCTCACAGGGAACACAGCGATATCCACTGCTCTCGAGAAACTCGTTAAGTTCTTCCACGATCAACGGCTGATCGTCGACCACAAGGACTTTTACTACCGAGGTGAGCTTGTTCACGTGTTACTCCATGCCGACGCCAAAACCTGGCCATTCCTGTACCGACAGCCAAACGCTGTACAACTACGAATGACTTGAAAGTAGACGACTTTTTCGATCTGCACACAGAGTAAGTGACTAGCGGATCCAGGCTATCGTGAGCGCCGCCCCCACCAGAACGAAGGGCGCAAAGGGTTGTTTTTTTGACATTTCAGGGCCCATGTACCGCAAATGCCCTCTAAGTGACTGACCCATATAAAGCCAGACTTTTGGCGAAATCAGCAGCCACAAAACACTCGCGACACCTGCCCCGATAAAAGTACCCAGAACGTGCATACCGTCCGTCGCAAGCGCCAAAGCTGTCACTAATTTCACATCCCCGGCGCCCAGGCGTCCCATCCAGTAACCCGGCAAAGTGAACGCCAGCGCCAGCAAAAAAGCCTGACCACCCTGCCAGGCCTCTGCGCCGAGCCAGGTTTTTCCTGACCACAACAACCAGGCCAGCGCCAACGCTCCAATCCCCAAGGTCAGGGCATTGGCGATGTGCCGCTCCCGAGCATCCTGCGCCGCGCAAATCATCAGCCAGATCAGTAGAAAAACGCTCTGCATAAGTAAAAGCCGTCCGTTTTGGCTGAATGATTCTATGCTGACATTACGTTGTGATTGTCAGGGTAGACGCACACATGAAAACCGCCCTCCCTCGCCAGCAAAAAGGCGCCGCAGCCATCGAATTCGCTTTGGTGTTCGTGATTTTTTTTGCCGTGCTGTATGGCGTGCTCAGTTACAGCCTGCCGCTGTTATTGATGCAGTCATTCAACGAGTCGACCGCCGAAGCGGTTCGCCGCAGCGTGGCCGTGGACCCGACAACCGCCAACTACAAACAGGCTGTCGAGAAAGTGGCGACAGATGTGCTGACCCAACGATTGTCCTGGATTCCGGCCGGGCTGCAATTCAGTGTTCCCAACCACGCGAAGGCGGTTTATGCGGCCGGTGTTTTGACCGTCAGCATCGATTATCCCAGCAGCAAATTGAACAACGTTCTGCCCACGCTGGTGTTGCCGGGGGTCGGTTCGGTGCCCAACTTGCCAACGACGCTCAGCGCTCAATCGAGCCTGCAGTTTTGAGCAGTGGTGACACGCTCTTCGGGCGTTTACTCCAGCGACAACGGGTGGCTCCACCGATTGCACCGGACACGGTGAGCACGCCGGGCATCGGTCTACAAGTCCACCTGGACGCCCACGGCGGCGTCATTCACTTAACCGGTCCGCTCAGGCATGCGCTCGCCCAGCAAACACCTCACGCACACCCCGCGCCATTAACCAGCTACCTGATGCCCGACAGTTGCCTGTCCGTCGAAGGGACGCCCGAGGAGTGGCTGGGACACAGCCTGGACCTCGACTTTCAGGGGCTCGGCGGACAGCCCCTGCACCTGCGCGGATGGGTTCAGCCGCTGGCAGATACCTGGTTGCTGCAACTGCTCGACATCGGCGATCTGTTGCTGGAACGCCGACAGGCACGCATTCGCGAGCAATGCCAACAGCTGGCAGCACAGGCCAATGAACAACTGCGGTTGTGCAGCCTGGCGCGCCTGCCCGAGGTGCTGACGGAGCAATTGCAGTGCGTGGCCCAGCGCTTTCAGATTCCCAGCATCGCCATCGCATTGCTCGATGAACAGGGCGATGGCTGGCAGGTTCTTCACCACTACACCGCCTTCGACGCGCCCGGTCTTTGGCACGACAATCAGCGCCTGGGCACCCGTCTCGATAGCCTGAACGGCTCCGCGCCCCAGCAACTCAGTCGCAGCGAGCACCCGCGGCTACAAAGCCTCTTTGGCAACGCCGATGGATTCGTCGTGCCTTATCACGATGCGCAAGGCGTGGCTGCCTGGTTGCTGTGTGGTCTGTATCCGGCGCAACAGCGTGCGCCTGACATGCATGATCGCGATTGGCTGGACCTGACTGCCGCGCTGGCCGCTCCCCTGCTGGAGCGTTTGCGCGAGCACCGTCACCGCCTGCAACTGGAACGCATGGAGTCGTTGCAAACGTTGCTCGGCACAGGCTGGTGGGAGCTGTTCGACGACACTGATTCGGTTCATCTGGCCCCTTCGCTGGCGAGCACTTTAGGGCTCGGTAACGCGCAACTGTCACTCCAGGAATGGCTCGATCACGTGCACCCCGCCGAACGCGAAGAATTGAACGCGCGCTTGCAAGCCCTGCAAAACGACAGCGTGGCGTTGTCGCTGTGCGTACGCCTGCATCGCACCGATGCCGCGCAAACACCGATCTGGTATCGCCTGCAGGGCCAAGCGGTGGGCATCGGAAAACACCGGCGTCTGATCGGGTTCATGCTCGACATCAGCGACATCAAGAACCAGCAGCAGGATGCCGCAAAAGCGCACGCGCGCCTGGACAACCTGATCGCCAGTTCACCTGCGGTTATCTACGTGCAGCGCTATGCCGAAGGGGTGTTGCACCCGACCTTTTTCAGCGACAGCCTGTTGCCTCTGCTGGGATTGTCCCTCGCCGATTGCAGTGTCGGAGCGCTGGTGGAGCGGATACACCCGGAGGATCGTGATCAGTACTTCGAACGCACACGCCTGTTGCTGCGCGAAGGTTCGGTGCGTGCCCGCTATCGGTTGCGTGACAGTCGCGGTGATTACCATTGGCTGCTGGATGAAGCCAAATTGCTGCGCGATGACCTCGGGTTGCCGGTCGAAGCAGTTGGCCTGTGGCTGGACGTCACCGAAGCGACCCTGGCGGCCGAGCAGGTTAAACAAAGCGAAGAGCGCTATCGCATCCTCGTGGAAGATTCACCGGCCATGATCTGCCGCTACCGCCCGGACCTGACCCTGACATTCGGCAATCGACCGTTGGCGACTTACCTCGAATGCCAGCCCGAACAACTGCCCGGCGTGAACCTCGGCAGCTGGATGTCCACGGAACAGCGTGAGGCGTTTCTTATGCGGCTAAGTTATCTGAGTCCTGAATGCCCGGTGAGTAGCGCGGAAATCAGTTTGCAACTGCCGGGACGGGAGCACGCCTGGTGGGTCTGGTCGGATCGCGGGGTGTTCGACGAGCAGGGGCGATTGCTGGAGGTTCAGGCCGTGGGCCGCGACAACACCGAAGTCCGGCGAACCCAGCAGCAACTGACTCAAAGCGCAAAAATGGCCACCCTCGGCGAAATGGCCACGGGCCTGGCCCATGAAATCAACCAGCCGTTGAATGTGATGCGCATGGCCATCGTCAATGTGCTCAAACGTCTGAGCAGCGGTGATGTGCAGATCGACTACCTGACCGACAAGCTCAACCGCATCGATGCACAGGTCCAGCGTGCCGCGCGGGTGGTGGATCACATGCGCGTGTTCGGCCGCCATTCCGAGATCGAGCAGCATCCGTTCAATCCGGCGCACGCTATCGAAGGCACGCTGTCGCTGCTGGCCGACGGCATGCGCGGCAAAGGCGTGGAGCTGCGGGTCAGCGAGGTCGACTTCGAAGTTCAGGTTCGCGGTTATGTCGATCAGTTGGAGCAGGTGTTGATCAACCTGATGGTCAACGCCCGGGATGCACTGCTCGCGCAACGTGAAACGAATCGTGAGCTGGAGCCGTGGATTGCAGTGCATGCCGAACGGGATGCGCAGCATGTACGACTGTGGGTCGAGGACAACGGCGGCGGTATCGATCCAAGGTTGCTGGAGCGCATATTCGAACCGTTTTTCACCACCAAACCGGTCGGTGTCGGCACCGGGTTGGGGCTGTCGGTGAGCTACGGGATTGTCGAGAATATGGGTGGACGGCTCAGCGTCAGCAACTCGCCGCAAGGTGCGCGGTTTTGTATTGAGTTGCCGATTCTGCTGGAAGACTAGATCACCAGAAACGCTTTGCCGGTCTGGCCGCAGCTCAGGTTGGCGCTCACTTGGCTTTTTGCTACATCGATTCCCAGCGTCTGCATGACCTTGTTCAGCAGGTTGTCCAACAGTGGACTCAGGATTGTGTTGAGGGTCGATGTCAGGAGGTCCGATACGCCATCAACAATGCTCAGAAGTGTTTTGAACACCAAAGTCAGAAGGCCGGGGTTGAACGTTGGTTCGTGAGGGGTCAGCTTCACGCCACTGACTGATTTGGACATGCTTGCAACTGGATCGGTCGCTACCAGTTTGTAGGGAGGTTCAGAACCCGCAAGCCCCATTACCGGAGGGTTGATGAAGGTGTAGTTGGCAGTGCTCTGTAAGGCTGGCACGTCGATCTTTATATCTGCGCCGCCACCGGCATACGCAACACGCGCGCAGGTGAAGCAGGGCTTGAAGCCAATGTCTAAAAGCGGCAATGCGCTGACTGTCATGGGCGATGTGGATGAAGCCCAATCAGACGTGACTCGGCCTACGCGTAGCCGAGCCGCCTCCGTGGTTGCCTTGACCGTCAGACTTTTGTTGGTGTCGCTGACACAGGTGAAATCGGTGACATACACGTTGCCTCCACCCGCTTCAAGACTGATATCAAGGTTCGGATCGGGCAGCACTCGCAAATCCAGACCTAATAACCCCGTGACGACGGATAACAAGTCCGTCACTACGCCCACCAGGTTTGTCACAAGAGACAAATCGATGGTTACCAAGGTCCTGACTTGTGCTGTGCGCACGTAAATCCTGTTTGCCCCCAACGGATCCAGCTTGGCAAGCGCCGGATTGCCGATCACAGAAAACTGCGGCGGCTCGATGACTCTTATTTTCGCCGTGGCACCCAAGCCAAGTCCCAGCAGGCTGACCGGCAAATTCGCCGCGACCGCATTCTGGCTGTTGCCGAATTGGACGAACCCTTGAACCAATTGAAAGACGTTTAGATCGGCATTCAACGCAGAGGAACTTCCACCTGTCTGGAGTTTGAGAATATCGCCTATATGCAGGGTGCCAGGGTTGACCGCCACGGAGGTCAAGGTATTGAGCCCCGCAACGACATCTGCGGTTGCACCGTTGCGCGTCGCAACGGTAGCAGCGGCCTGAAGCAATTGTTTGATCGTGGCGTCAGCAGCGAGAAGCCGATCGTAATCTCCGGCCGTCACCCGTAAATCAACGGCCAGCTGATTCAAGTAATCCAGCAAATTGAGGTGCGCCGATAACAACCCATTCCAACTGGCCACCGTCAGGTTCACCGAACTCCCCAGCAGGGCTGAAAAAAGAGGGTTAAGCAAACTGACATCGGCGACGGTGCTTCGGATACTCAATTGAGCCGTGGGTGGCAATGGCGCCGCAGCAACCGCTGTCGCGCTGAGTGTTGTATCGAGACTGACGGGACCGCTGGAAAACAAGGCCAAAACACCGGCGGCCAAACTCGTGAGGACGGTATGTCCCGCGACTACCCGCACGGCGGAAGACTTGTCCGGGTCAACGTTGAACGTGCGCAAAGAGTCGGCCCCGGTCAGCAGGAAGCCGCATTGAGTGACCAGTGTTTTATCGATAGCGGCGACAAAGTCGTTGCGCGCGGCACTTTGCCGGACAAACGTTGCCGCCGAGAGGCCAGCTTTGCAGTTACCCCCTCGGCTGACCGCTTCAAGCGCAGCCACATCAGCCACCCGTTGCAACTTGCGCTGCTCCAGGTACAGCCGACCGCTATCAACCACTAGCAACATGAACATCATCGCCAGGCCGAGGGTCAGCGCCGCCATCAAACCGATCGCGCCGCGTTGAGCGGTCGGGCCGCGAAACTGCATGCGGGGAGACATCGCGCACTCCTTTGCCAGCGTACTACCGAGGATTACCTCCGTGGGTAAAAATCAGTGTAGACAAGGGTTGGAGAGGTTGCTGGCAACTCGCTATCGCGCACAGGAAAAGCTCTCACAAGAGCAGAATACTGTTCACTGAGACGAACTTCAGACGAGAAAAATACTGTGGTGAGGGGATTTATCCCCGTTCGGCTGCGCAGCAGTCGTAAAGTTTTGGGGCTGCTTCGCAATCCAACGGGGCGGTGCGACGTTCTCTAAATCCCCTCTCCACAAATGTAAGCGTTCAGCTTAAGTGAACAATATTCCCTTTGGGAGCAAAGCTTGGCTCCTACGAGGGTTGCGCTGAATTACTTGGGCGGATAATTGGCCAATATCCGTCCGACCGTTTCGCGTATCGCGTTGCTGCGATCGGTCGGGTTCGGGGAGCGGGCGAGCATCTGCTCGTCACTGCCACGCCACACCAGCTTGCCGTCCTTGCCATCAAGCAGGTCGATCTGGATCGTCGCCACTTTGTAGGTAATGTTACGGGTTTCGTTGTACATCGGGCCGCCGTAGTAACCATTCCAAGGGCCACCCCAGGCGCCGCCGTAATTGGTGGTCACCTGTTGCTGGCGCTCTTCAATAATCAGATAAGTCTGCACGCTCAAGTCACCTCGAGTGCCGGCAGCGGCTGGACGCAGGCCGCGTTGATCGAGCTGCTCGCTCACCGACTGGCGAATGCGTTGCTCGGTAAGGTCACTCTTGATCCGCGGGTCATCAGGACGATATTGCAGGGCGGGGTCTTTCCAGCTCCAGCTGCGGTAGGCGGCAAAGTCGCGGCTGGCGTCGAAGTCGTGATTGACCTGATCGGAGGCGCAGGCGCTGAGCAGCGCAACCACAACCAGTAAAGCGAGTCGGCGGAACATGATTTTTCTCCGGTGAACGGCATGAACCTGCGCAATGCTTCTTATCTGCAGAAGCTAACTGGGAGGATACGCCGACATGGCCTTTTCCACAGCCGTCCTGATCGCATCCGCTCGCGCACTTTGAGTGCCCGTATCGCTGGTTTCTGCGCTGGCGCTCCACACCGGCTGGCCACTTTGTGCGTCGAACATATCGACGTGCACGACCACGACCTGTTCCTGGTAGGTCCGCACGATCGGCACGCTGTTGTAGACGCCATAACCGCTGCCACAGCAATGGTTGTATCCGCCGTATCCACCACCGTAATAACCGCCGCCGTAATAGTCATCCCGTACCTGGCGCAAACGGGTTTCCACACGCAGATCGGCGCTGACGAACAGGTCGGCCGGGCGATTGTCATGCAAGGGGCGCAAGCCACGCTGATCGAGGGCGTTGCTGACGGCTTCGGCAACCTGCGCCGAATCCGCCCACGCAGTTCCCGGCGGCAGTTGCCCGTTCAACCAGGCCCAGCTGCGGTAGCGTCCGTAGTCACGAGGGGGTGCCGGGTAGGCGCTGCGGTCGAAGGTCGTGGCCGCTTGCGGGGGTGCGGGCGGGAAGGGCCTGGACGTGGCCACATAAGGATTGCTGCCCTGACAAGCGGCCAAGCCCAGACAGATCACCAGTAACCCTGAACGACTTTTCATTTCATGCTCCGATCAGACCGGCCGACAGATCCAGTGCAAGTAGCGCCCAAGCCCGGCAAAGCTTGGGTGACGACGGTGAGCCAGCTCCATTTCAAGCAGGTCCACCAGCTCGACGCGGGCCTGGAACTCCACCGGCATATAGTCGTGAAAAACCCGGACCCCGCTCTGTGTTTCGACCCGCCACAGGCTTTCAAGTTGCGCCGCGAGTTCGCGCGGATCAAGGGGCTGTTGGGGGGTGAGGCTCTGCTTTTCGCCGGCCATGTCGTTCTTGCGCATTTTGCGGAAGTGACCTTTGAGCAGGTTGCGATAGACCAGCGCGTCGCGGTTATAAAACGCCAGGGACAGCCAGCCGTCGGCTTTGGTCAGTTGATGCAGCACGGGCAGGATCGCGTGGGGTTCGGCCAGCCATTCCAGAACGGCGTGACACAACACCAGGTCATAGGGTTCGGTGAGCTGGCCGAGCAGGTCCTGCCAGGGGGCTTGAATGAAGGTGGCGTTCTGGCCGGCTTCGGCGAAGCGCTGGCGAGCACCTTCGAGCATGGGTTCGGCGGGCTCGGCGAGCGTGACGTCATGGCCGCGCTGGGCCAGCCACAACGACATGTGGCCCAGGCCAGCGCCGATGTCGAGAACGCGCAAGGGGCGGTCCGGCAGGGTTTCAGCGAGGTCCGCCTGCAGCACGGCGAGGCGGATCGCGCCCTTGGCGCCGCCATAGATTTTTTCAGCGAAACGCGTCGCCAACTGATCGAAATGACGGTCGCTCATCAGCTGAACCGCCGTTCGCTGTCCGCGAGTTTGCTGCGTACCACTTCATTCATGTCCAACCCCAACTCACTGCACAACAGCAATAGATAAAGCACGATGTCGCCCACTTCCTGCCCGGCGTGGGCGAGCTTGTCCGCTGGTAACTGGCGGGACTGGTCCTCGGTCAGCCACTGGAAAATCTCCACCAGCTCGGACATTTCAACGCTGGCGGCCATGGCCAGGTTCTTGGGGCTGTGAAATTGCCGCCAGTCATTGCGATCACGGATGGCGTGCAGGCGTTGGGTCAGTTCAACAAGGTTCATCGGGCTCTCCTGAAGGCGTATAGCTTCGTGGGGATGGCGAGCGATGGCAAGTGTATCGATGCGACGCAGAACTTTGCCCCATAATCAAAAGTCGCATCACTTGTAGGAGCTGCCGAAGGCTGCGATCTTTTGATCTATTGAACGATGAAGATCAAGATCAAGATCAAAAGATCGCAGCCTTCGGCAGCTCCTACGCCGCGATTCATGGCCCAAGCCTCAACCACTTACATCAGGACGTTCACGACATGCAGGTAGAAAGCTTTTTCGAATGGCTCGGCCAGGCACTCGGCTCGGTTATCCGTTTTATCGTTGACGGCCTCAGTGGTCTGTTCAACCTGTTGAGCCATGCTGGCGCCAACTTTGTCGAAGGGCTTTCCCGGGCGCTGGGAATGGACACCTCGATCATCAGCATCATTGCCTTGATTCTTGGCCTGATGCTGCTGTGGTCAGCCATTCGGGCGTTCATGAATGCGTCGATCATCATGGGGATCATCTGGTTGCTGCTGGGGCTTTGGTTATTGAGCTGGATAATCCACTAACCCCCTGCCCTTCTCCCCTGTGGGAGCCAAGCGCCCACAAATGGATCGCTGTCGATTCCAAATGTGTCGCTACAATGCCCGCTCCCCCAAGGAGCCTGCATGTCCAACCTGATCACTGACTGGCGCGACCGCCCGACCCATCGTCGGGTCTGGGCGCTGGCCGCCCCGATGATTCTCTCGAACATTTCCGTACCGCTGGTGGCGCTGGTCGACAGCACTGTCATCGGCCACTTGCCCCATGCCCATCAACTGGGCGCGGTGGCAGTCGGGGCCAGTCTGTATACCTTTCTCGCGTGGGGCATGGGCTTCCTGCGTATGGGCACCACCGGGTTCGCGGCACAGGCCGCCGGGCGAGGCGATGGCGCAGCGTTGCGGCAGATTCTATTGCAGGGTCTGTTGCTGGCCATGGGACTGGCAATTGTCCTGGGTGCAGCGGGCGTGCTGTTGAGCGGAGTCGCGCTGCATTTCATGCAGCCCTCGGCGGAGCTTGATCAGCTGACTCGCGAGTTCTTCCACACCCGGCTATTCGGTCTCCCGGCGGCGCTGGCCAGTTATGCACTGGTCGGCTGGTTCCTGGGTACGCAGAATGCCCGGGCGCCGCTGGCGATTCTGCTGAGCACCAACCTGGTCAACATCGCCTTGAACCTGTGGTTCGTGTTGGGACTGGAATGGGGGGTGGTCGGTGCTGCTCGGGCGTCGGTGATCGCCGAGTGGACAGGCGCGCTCATCGGTCTGCTGCTGACCCGCAAAGCCTTGCGCGCCTACCCCGGCCACATTGCCTGGGCCGCGCTGGCGATCTGGCAGAGCTGGCGGCCACTGCTGGCGGTCAACCGCGACATTTTCATTCGCAGCCTGGCACTGCAATCGGTGTTTTTCCTGATCACCGTGCAGGGCGCTCGATTGGGCGATGCCACGGTGGCTGCCAACGCGCTGCTGCTCAATGGCTTGCTGTTGACGGCCCACGCGCTCGATGGCTTGGCGCACGCTGTGGAAGCCCTGTGCGGGCATGCCATTGGTGCTCGGGATCGGGATGCGTTGCGCCGCTCCTTGGTGGTGGCCTGCGGCTGGTCGTTGCTGGCGAGTCTGGGCTTTGCCGTGCTGTTCCTGTTCGCCGGGCATTTGTTCATCGAGATGCAGACCGATATTCAAAGCGTGCGCGACACAGCGTTCATCTACCTGCCCTATCTGGCCGCGTTGCCCTTGATTGCCGTGTGGAGCTACTTGCTCGACGGGTTATTCATCGGGGCTACGCGCGCCCGGGAAATGCGCAACGGGATGC
Organism: Pseudomonas sp. MDV22-iso1; assembly: GCF_058145095.1. Taxonomy (NCBI): domain Bacteria; kingdom Pseudomonadati; phylum Pseudomonadota; class Gammaproteobacteria; order Pseudomonadales; family Pseudomonadaceae; genus Pseudomonas; species Pseudomonas sp. MDV22-iso1. The sequence goes on along the minus strand of NZ_JBYVMF010000004.1, from coordinate 335,444 downwards.
TGTTGACGGTCGCGTTGCTGCTGCCATTCGCCTGGGCGCTGCAAGGCTTGGGCAACCATGGCCTGTGGATAACGTTCCTGTTGTTCATGTTGCTGCGCAGCCTGACGCTTGCCGCGTTTGCCTGGTATTTACGCAAGGACGATGGCTGGTTCGCGGGTAAAACTCACTGAGTCGGCGTCGCTCTGATAAAGCCTGTGACCTCATCCAGCACCGGCGCCAGTCCACGCATCGGTCGTGACAGGGTCGCCACCAGCGTGGCATGACCGGTGCGCGCAAAATACAGGTCCTGAACGGGGACCCCGGCTTCACGTAATTTCAAAGCCAGGCCGCCGGTGTTGCGGGTCGGGTTGACCAGCTCGTCGTCGCGTGAAGCCATCAGCAAGGCTGGCGGCGCGCCGCGGCTGACGTGATTGATGGGTTGTGATTGGGGTGGCGAGTTCGGCCAAAAGAACACCGGGCTCACGTCAGGATTTTCGATGGGAAGAAAATCGTACGGCCCCGCCAGACCAATCCAGCCGCTGATGTTGTGCGGCGACAATCCCACCGCCTCCAGCAACGTCGGGTCCAGCGCCAGCATCGATACGTTGTAGGCGCCAGAACTGTGGCCCATCAAGTACAACCGCTGCGGATTGCCGGAATATTCCCGGATGTGTTCATGCGTCCAGGCGACGGCCTTCGCGCCATCTTCGAGAAAGGCCGGATAGCGCACCTGCGGGTACAGGCGATAATCCGCCAGCACGGCCACAATCCCCCGCGATGCCAGGGCTTCCCCGACGAAACTGTAATCGGCCCGTGAACCGCTGTTCCAGCTGCCGCCATAGAAAAACACCACCACCGGCGCGTTTTCCATGGGGTGGCGTGGCACATACACGTCGAGTTTTTGCCGGGGATCACTGCCATAGGCAATGCCTTCGGTCTTGTCGAAGGTACCGTCAGGAGTCAGTGCATTGAGCATCTTCAGCGGTGAACAGGCGGTCGCCCCCACCAGTAACATTGCACCGATGGCCAGGTTGAACAATCGTCGAATCTTGCTGGCCATCAAGGTGAACCTCGGGTTCAGAGTTTGTCGTTCTGCCACAGGTAACGCAGGCATTCGAGACGCTCCTGCGGGGTCAGTCCCGGCAGCGGCTGTGCCAGTAAAGCGTGCGGGTATTGCAAGCGTAGCCACAACCAGTCATCGAGTACCGGGCGCTCGCTGAAACCCAGCGCAAGGCCTTCCTCAACATGGGACCACAGGTGGTGATAATCGGTGCCCGTTGATTGACACCAGTGCCAGGTGTGCTGCTCCAGCAAACAGGTTTGCAGCTTCTCCAGCTGGCGCGGGCTGAGGTTTTCCTGATTGCCCAGCGGGCTGACGACCAGCCCGGGATTGCTCAGTTGTTGCCAGCCCTGACTGCCTATCGCCCGGTCGGCCCACGTCCCGCCAAACCAGCGCAACTGGCGAACCGGTCCCAGCCAGCAACTCAACTCACGGGCATCGCAGGCATCGAAAAAATAACTCGCGGTGTACGGGTTGTAGTAACTCAACAGGGCTCGATGGTGCAGACCGATCGACACCGTGAGCATCCGACGCAGATGAGCGAGCAACTGCGCAGCCGAAGCCTCACTGAACAGCAACAAGCCTGGCCATAGGTGCTTTTCGCTGTGGCATGACTCAGCCAGCCGGGGACAGTCAGCGAGGTCAATCAGGACGGGGCCCTGCTCACGCAACGCATGCAGTTCCGTGCCTTCGAATAACCAGACACGCCGCACATGGGCGAATGAGCTGTGCAGCGTTGCACTCATCTGCGGTGCACCGGTTCCGTCGAACAACAGCCATCGCGCCAATGCGCCACTCATGCGGCGCTGCCCCGGCCTGACCCCATTACGACCCGACAGGTGCACAGGGTCTGCGCACAATGATGGAAACTGCCGCCGCCGGGCAGCAGGCACAGCAGAATCAAAGGCTCTCCCGAGGCCAGCCGCGACGCTAAATCTTCGACCGTTCCGGCTTCCTGTTCGGGCTCAAGCGCTTGCTCCGCGGGCGCAGGCGCCTGGAGAAACCCCGCGATGACCGGCTGATCCGGATCACCCTCGATAAAGCTCACCACCACTTCGGCCCCTTCGGGCAACAGCGCTGCCGATGAGGAACACAGGTCCTCGGCCAAGGGCAGCCAGCAGTGACTGGGCATCGCACCTTCGCCCTCATACAGCCAGTCAAACTGCACGGCCACTGACCGGGATGCATCGGGCTGCACCTCATCGACATCGACTACCCAGGCCCGCTGGAGGCTGTGCATCCGTGGCTTCACGGTCGGTTTGGCCAAGACGAGGGTCTGCTCGCAGTCAACGGCGTGGATCTGGTTGCTGTAGGGAGTCATCCGCTCACGACTCCATTGATGTTCAACACAGGTCAACAGCCAGAGTTGATTCCACTGCGGGATCGGGTGACCGCACAGCTGCATCAATTGGCCACTGCGCAACGTCATCACGTCCGTACGACCGTAGGCATCAGACTGAAGGGCCTGGCCCTCTTCACGTCCGAACTGGCGCACCGCCGGTTGCTCGCCCGCCGCCTGGAACATTTCACGCCCACCCAGTGGAAAGCGGCCCTGAGCATCACCAAAAACCAGGCAGTGCCCACGCGGGCGATGCTCGAAGAAATAGTGAAGTCCCGCTTCGGCGCAGAGTCGCTGAAGAAACTGCAGGTCCGACTCCTCGTACTGCGTACAAAAATCACGCAACGGATAATCACCACTCAACTCGAAACGCCGATCCTCGTCGGCAATACCGTGCTCGCGAAGCACCTGGCTAAGGATTTGCGGTACCGAACTGGCACTGAACACTCGCTGGCTGTAGCGCTGGGACAAACAACCGAGCCGCGGCCCCAGACGCACCCGACAGCGCCAGGGCGTGGAGCCATGTTCCTGCCGAACCAGTTCATGCAGTTGTCCATGAATACCGTTTCCCGCTAAACCAAAATTCAAAAAAACCGAGCGGTACAGGAGGCTGGCAAGGTCCAGCGCCGGGTCATCTACCCGCAGCTCCACGTCGAACACAAACGGCTCGCTGATGGCTTCTCGACCGGTAAAAGACAGGACTTCAAGGGGGTGGTGCAGGCCTGCTACATCCAGACGAAATGAACGTTCGTTGACTGGATTGAACATCGGCGATTCTCTACAAGAGGGGGCGGCCGAGGATTCTCGCTGAGAGACATGGCCGAGTAGAGTACCGAATTACAACTTAGGAAATGACCTACGCGAAAAGAGGACGATAGGGTTTTAATCGCTACAAAGCAGGATTTTTCAGCAGGTAAAAAAGAAACGTCGCACCAGGCGGTCTGAAGTTTCCCGCAGTACGCGGGAAATTTTCAGACAGCCAAGTGAAACGCAGACTTACCTCAAGAAGACAGGTAAGAGGAGCGGGTCAGGCCCAGACGCAGTGCATCGAGGAACTGGGTACGCTCTGCCGCAGTGATGCGCGCACTGGCGCATTTGTCGCGGTAGTGGGTCATCAGCTCTTCGGGCGACAGGTGCACATAGCGCAGCATGTCTTCGATGGTGTCGTGGGTTTCGATACCCGCGTGGTACACGCTGCCGTCGGCATTCTGGTAGATGTTCACCGAGTCGGTGTCACCGAACAGGTTGTGCATGTCACCGAGAATTTCCTGGTAGGCACCCACCAGGAAGATCCCCAGCAAGTAGTCTTCACCTTCGTTCAGCGCGTGCACTGGCAGGCTGGTCTCGATGCTCTGCTCGTCGACGTATTGCTTGATCTTGCCATCGGAGTCGCAGGTCAGGTCCTGCAATACCGCACGGCGCAGCGGCTCTTCGTCGAGGCGGTGCAGCGGCAGGATCGGCAGAACCTGGCCGATGGCCCACGTATCCGGCAGGCTCTGGAACACCGAGAAGTTGCAGATGTACTTGTCGGCCAGCTTGTCGTTGAGTTCGTCGAGCACCTGACGGTGCGAGCGCTGACGGGCTTTCAACGAGTTGTGCAGGCGACGGCACACGGCGAAGTAGCATTGCTCGGCCAGGGCTTTCTCGGCCAGGGTCAGCTTGCCATCGGCGTACTGGGTGGCCACGTCGCTCATGTAGTGCGTCGCGCGCCAGTAGGTTTCGGTGACCATCTCGATGTCGGTCGGACCCAGCAGGTCAACCAGCCACTGCACGGTTTCCGGCAGCGCTTCCTTGTTCTCGATCTGTGGCACGTCGTCGTTGTGCTTCTCGACGTCGGTGACCTGCACCACCAGCATGGCGTGGTGAGCGGTCAGGGAACGGCCGCTCTCGGAGAAGATGTTCGGGTGCGGCAGGCTCTGCGCGTCACAGAATTCCTTGAGCATCCCGACCACAACACCGGCGTAATCGTCCATGTCGTAGTTGATCGAACTGGCGTTGCGCGAGTGGGTACCGTCGTAGTCGACACCCAAACCGCCACCGACGTCGATGTGATCGACCGGCAGGCCCAGGTTACGCAGCTCGCCGTAGTAACGGATCGCTTCCTTGAAACCGTGCTGGTAGTCCGCCAGGTTGGCGATTTGCGAACCCATGTGGAAGTGCAGCAGGCGAATGCCCTGGTCCAGGCCAGCGGCACGGAAACGCTCGACCACCGACAGCAGCTGCGCCGCCGACAGACCGAATTTGGATTTCTCGCCACCGGTGTCAGCCCATTTGCTCGATGCCAGGGACGACAGGCGCACGCGCAGACCGACCTGAGGCTTGACCTTCAGCGAGGCGGCCTCTTCGATCACCAGTTCAACTTCGGATTCTTTCTCGATCACGATGAACACGTTGTGACCGAGCTTTTGGCCCATCAGCGCCAGGCGAATGAACTCACGGTCCTTGTAACCGTTGCAGACGATGGTGCCGCCCTTCGGTGCCAACGCCAGCACGGCCAGCAGCTCAGGCTTGGAGCCTGCTTCCAGGCCTATGGACACGTCCTGGGTTGCGATGATGTTCTCGATCACCGCTTCCTGCTGGTTAACCTTGATCGGGTACAGCGCGGTGTACTTGCTCTGGTATTCCAGACGCTCGATGTTCGCATCGAATGCGCCGGTCAGCTGACGCACGCGGTCTTGCAGGATATCCGGGAAACGTACGAGCAATGGCAAGGACAAGCCGCTCTTGCGCAGCTGGTCGACTTGCTCGAACAGGTCGATAGGCGAACTGGTCGGACCGTTCGGACGAACTTCGACGCGACCGGCGTCATTGATCGCGAAATACCCGGCCCCCCAATGGCGAATCCCGTAAACACTGCGGCTGTCCGCAACTGTCCATTGGCTGCCATCGTCTTTGCGTGTGCGTCGTACGGACATTGAAGTCCCCTATAAAGAAGTCATAGAGCGTCGCCTGGGTTCAGGCCGGCGCAGTCTAAAGAATGAAAATGACGGTTCGTCAACGAGGGATAGACCTCGCTGACCGCAGTGAGTTTAGAAACCGGTCAGAACAGGCTCTGTGAAAACCATGTGGGCGACACCAGACCTGCTGTGAGGACCGGTTCAAGCCGAGGGTGGTTTTCACAGAGGCTGCTAGCCGCCGGACTTCTTCGCTTTGAAACCGAGTTTGATCAGCTCGGCCAAGAGTAGCTCGACATGATCGCCCTGGATTTCGATGATCCCGTCTTTCAACGCTCCACCCGTGCCGCAACGTTTCTTCAACGCAGTGGCAAGGTCCTTGAGCGCATCTTCAGCCAATGGCACGCCGGTGATGGTCGTCACCGTCTTGCCGCCACGGCCCTTGCTTTCGCGGCGCACGCGAGCAATGCCGTCGCCAGCCGGGATAACGGTCTGTTTGCAGATGCAGGCATCCACCGGTTTACTGCAATCCGGGCAATGACGACCTGCGTCGGTGGAAAATACCAGGCCACCAAGGGCGGCGAAGGATGCGGCTTTTTTGGCCACCGGCAATCCTCTTGGGAGGACAAAGACTGGCCGCGGCACTTGGGTGCCATCGACCGCGAAGCCCCACTCAGGCAGGGGCAGCGCTACTGAAACGGTAAAACAAGCATTTCGCTGTAGGAGCGAGCCGGCTCGCGATGGACGTCAACGATAACGCGCGGCATCAGGCAGCACACGTCGTCCTTGCGTTTTTCGCGAGCAGGCTCGCTCCTGCAAAAGGTCGCGCAGTGTAACGACAAAAAGCCGGCTTGCTAAGAGCCAATCGGCGCCAATTTATGCCTCTTATGCGACGTCATCGCCGCGGGCTCTCAGATAGCGCTTCAATGCAGCCAGAGAGTCCGGGCAATAAGGCTTTTGCTGTATTTCGAGCATGACCTGATCGACAGGGATAAAGCGCGCTTCGAGCACTTCCTCCGGTTGCAGGATCAATGGGCCATCCCACACCGCCGAAAACGCTGAACACCAGAGGCGATTCCCCGTGTCTTCGAAGAAAAAGTGATCGTGAGCGACCAGCTCCACGCCGCTTACGCCCAACTCTTCTTCCAGCTCACGGGCCGCCGACTCGGCGTAGGTTTCAGTGGCGAGCACCATGCCCCCCGCCGCGACGTCCCAATAACCCGGGTAGATCGCTTTGCTCAGGGTGCGCCGGTGCACGCAGAGTTCACCGGCGGAGTTGAACAGCATGATGTAGGTGCCGCGTCCAATCAGCTCGCGTTCGCGCAAATCGGAACGGACCAGGGCGCCGAGCAGATTATCCTGCTCGTCGACCCAGGCGATCTGTTCGGCATCCGAGGCCACGCGGTGGGCGGCCTCTTTGTCGCTGTCGGACATGACTCAGCCCTGATTGAGCAATTGACGCAAATCGATCACCGCAGCGTTGGCTCGGGAAATGTAGTTGGCCATGACCAGCGAGTGGTTGGCCAGCACACCGAAGCCGCTACCGTTGAGGATCATCGGGCTCCAGACCGGTTCTTGCGACGCTTCCAGTTCACGAATGATCTGACGCACGCTCACGGTGGCGTTCTTCTTGGCCAGTACGTCAGCGAAGTCGACTTCGATAGCGCGCAACAGGTGAGACAAGGCCCATGCCTGGCCGCGAGCTTCGTAGAACACGTTGTCGATCTGCATCCACGGGGTTTCGACGATTTCTTCGTCGACCTGCGGCACCTGACCCGGCGCAACGACTTCAGTTTTCAACGCCGTGTTCAGCTTGACCCGGCCAACGCTGGCCGACAGGCGTTGCGACAGCGAACCCAGGCGGGTGCCCACATCGCCCAACCAGTTGTTCAGGTTGTCGGCACGGGCGTAGAACAGTGCGTTTTTCTGCGAAGGATCGGACAGGCGAGCCTGGTAACGGCTCAGGGAATTGATGCCTTCCTGATACTCGGATTCACTGGAGGGCAGCACCCAGCTTTTATTGTCAAAGTTGAAACGCGGCTCGGCCTTGGCCAGATCAGAGTCTTCCGCCGACTGCGATTGCGAACGGGCGAAGTCTTTACGCAAGGCGCGCGTCAGATCGCGGACCTGTACCAGCACGCCATATTCCCAGCTTGGCGTGTTGTCCATCCACAAGCCTGGCGGGAAACGGTCGTTGGAAATGTAGCCGCCCGGTTTGTTTAGCAGGGTCCCGGCAACGGTTTTGAGGGTTTCGACCGTGGTGTAGCCGATCACCATCTGCTTGCCTTCTTTCTCGGCAGCGACCTGGGCATTTTGTTGAACCGGAAACAGTGCCGGCTCCTGGCTCCAGTACCAGCCAAGGGCAATCGTCACAATCAGGTAGATGGCGATCAGAGTGGCCAGCGCCCGGCTGAACAGCAGGCCACCGATATAGCTGCGGGCAGCCGATTTAGGTTCAGCGGCACGTTCAGGCGCACTGCCCGCGCGGTTCTTCCAGTCCAGCATGGCGATATCCTTTCAATCACTTGAGTTCATCGGTTCGACCACAACCCTACGCCATCGTGCCTCGTTTGCCGCGCAGAATCTGATCGAGCCGCCACTATAAATGAAGCGCACACCTTGTTGGAGCAAGCGAAGCATACGCCTCGTACACGCGCATCCAAACCATACCACCCTGTAGCAGCTGGCGAAGCCGGTGGTGAGGGGATTTATCCCCGTTCGGCTGCGCAGCAGTCGTAAAGATTTGGGGCCGCTGCGCGACCCAACGGGGATAAATCCCCTCGCCACGCCGCAACCGGACGCAGGCTTCGCCAGCTGCTACAGGTATTACGCCTGCCCCGATTGCATCCGACCAACCAGTCATAAACTGAATGGAGCCACTTTCCAGATTATTGATGCACGACACTCATCCAAATGAAAAGAGGTGCTAGCATAGAGCCACCAGTCGATCTCAGCATGCACCCTAACTAGTAGTCAGGATATGACCGAGCCAGAAGACCCCAGCCGTGAGCGCCTCAAGCACCACTTTGCCCAGCGGGTAATTCATCAGGCACGTCAAATTCTTGAGATATGGCAGCGCCTGCAACGCAGCGAGTGGTCCACGACCGACCTCTCGGAATTGAGCGAAGCCAACTTGCGCCTGCTACGGTTCGCCGAGCGTTTCGAACAACCGGAACACACTCATCTGGCGCGCCACATCGGCCAGGCGCTGGACGCTGTCGACGCCAACCGTGGACGCCTGAGCAGCGGCTTGATCACCGACCTCAATCGCTTGATGCAGCGCCTGTCGCGCACCGGCTTGCGGCATGGCGATCAACTCGACCAAACGTTCCTGCCTCCGTTGCGCAAACCGATCTATGTGCTGCTGCAGGATCATGAGCGCGCCGAGCGCCTGGCCAAACAGCTCGAGTTCTTCGGCCTCAGCGCCCAATCCCTCGACAGTGTGGCGGCGTTTCGCTCTTCAATGGTCGAGCGATTGCCTGCGGCGATTGTCATGGACGTGGATTTCTGCGGAGCCGGTATCGGTTTGAAACTCGCGGCCGAGGCCCAGGAAGGCCTGGACCATCAGTTGCCGTTGTTGTTTTTCAGCCTGAACGAAACCGACACCCCTACCCGCCTCGCCGCCGTGCGTGCCGGTGGCCAGGAGTTTCTGACCGGCACCCTCGAAGCCTCGAGCCTGCTGGAGAAGATCGAAGTCCTGACCTGCGTCGCCCAGTACGAACCCTTTAAAGTGCTGATCATCGACGATTCACGCGCCCAGGCGTTGCACACCGAGCGCCTGCTCAACAGCGCCGGGATCGTCACGCGCACCCTGATCGAACCGATTCAGGCCATGGCCGAACTGGCGGATTTCCAGCCAGACCTCATCATCCTCGACATGTACATGCCCGCCTGCACCGGCACCGAATTGGCCAAAGTGATTCGCCACAACGACCGTTATGTCAGCGTGCCCATCATTTACCTCTCGGCCGAAGACGACCTGGACAAGCAACTCGACGCCATGAGCGAAGGCGGCGACGACTTCCTGACCAAACCGATCAAACCGCGCCATCTGATCACCACCGTGCGCAACCGCGCAGCACGGGCGCGCAATTTGAAAGCACGGATGGTCCGCGACAGCCTGACCGGTCTGTATAACCACACACACATCCTGCAATTGCTCGAAGACTGCAGCTTCCGCGCCCGTCGCGAGAACAAGCCATTGAGCTTTGCAATGCTCGACATCGACCATTTCAAACGGGTCAACGACAGCCATGGCCACCCCATGGGCGACCGGGTGATCAAAAGCCTGGCGTTGTTCTTGAAGCAGCGCTTGCGCAAGACAGACTTCATTGGCCGTTACGGCGGTGAAGAGTTCGCTATCGTGATGCCGGACACCGATCTTGAGTCGGCCCATAAAGTGCTCGATGAAATTCGCCAGCGTTTTGCCGAGATTCACTACCCAGCCCAGCCGCAGGATCTTTGGTGCACGTTCAGCGCCGGGGTTGTGGACCTTGATGATGACTGCGACAGCCTGATGATGGCGAGTCAGGCAGATGAGGCGCTGTACCGGGCCAAGCATGCCGGGCGCAACCGCGTGCAGTCCGCGCGGGCATCAAAGCAAAGTGCCATCTTTTCATCGGAATCCAGCGAACTGGTCATAACCCTGTAACAGAAACGCAATAACTTCAGGCGCTTACCATTCTGCCGTTGGTAGTCCCGCGATGCGCCTGAAGCTGCTGACCAATCTCAACACCCTCCTTTTAGTCGCCGTGTGCCTGGCCCTTGGCGCTACGCTGTGGTGGTCGCAAAAAGCCCTCGAACGCCCTTATCTATTAATGGAGCGTTACCTGGGCCTGTCCCAGCAATTTCAGAATGGCGTTGTGCGTAACGTTGAGGATTACCTCGCCAGCGGCGATGCCCTGCGCCTCAGCAGCGCCAGCCAGGCGATCGACGACCTGAATAAAGAACTCGGTGAGTTACCCCCGGCGTTGGCCGATACCTTGCGTCCAAGCCTGTCGAACCTCGAAGCATTCAGCAAAACCGACTTGCTCGCCGCCGGAAAACTCGCGGGCGACCCACAGGCCTTGCTATTGCAAGCCGAACGCGAACTGGGGGCCAGTCTCGACCAGCTCAGCCAGTACGCCAGCACGAATGCGGCCTACCTGACGCCGCTACTCGCCGCCTCTCAACACCTGGGCAAGCTGTCGCTGGCACGGGAAAAACTGGTGAGCAGCGGCCGCAGTGAACTGGCCGCCGACGTCGAACGCGAAGTCGCCAACATCCGCACTCAGGCTGAACGGCTGGATGCCTTGCCACTGTTGGGCGTGACCAGCAGCAGCGAGTCGAACACCGATGATTTCGCCGCATTGATGGGGCTGGAGAACACCGAGAAAGCCGTGGCTGAAGATGCGGGTGTCGGGCTCAAACGCGAACTCAACAGCTTGCTGAGCCGTTATCCGTCGGAGCTTGAGCGCACCCGCGAACAGATTCAAAAACGCAGCGAACTCGGCGCGGCCACGCACCAGAAGATCACGGACGTACAACACGCCATTGCCGGCCTGGAACCCGTGGTGCGCGCACAACATGGGCAAATCCAGAGTGAAGTGCGGCTGATGCAAGGGGTGATGATCGGGCTGATCCTGTTGATTGCCTTGCTCATCGATACGCTGCAGCGCCGCCTGGCGCGTACGCTGACCAATCTGGCACCAGCCCTGTCGACCTGGGCCGAAGGCGACTTCAGCCGGGACATCGAGCTGGGCAACACCAACCGCGAACTGCATGACATTCAATTGTCGCTCAACCGCTTGCGCGCCTACCTGGTTGACTTGGTGGGAACCATCCGCCTCAACGCCGAACAAGTCGCCGGCAGCAGTCGAACCTTGGCCGAGTTAAGCAATGATTTGCACAGTGGCGCTGAACATCAGGCAGGTGACACGGCGCTGATCCGCGATTCGCTGGGGGAACTGGAAGCGACCATCCAACAAGTCGCCGGCGATGCCAGCCAGGCTGCCGACGCCAGCCGCCATGCCGGATTGGCGGTGGCGCACGGGCAGAAAGTCATCGGCTTGAGCCTCACCGGGCTGCATTCGCTTGTTGGGGAAGTGCAAGGCAACGCGCAGATGATCGAACACCTGGCCGAGGAGTCCGCCACCATCGGCGGTGTCCTGACCGTGATCCGCTCGATTGCCGACCAGACCAATCTCCTGGCCCTGAACGCCGCCATCGAAGCAGCTCGCGCAGGGGAAATGGGTCGGGGGTTTGCGGTGGTGGCCGAGGAAGTCCGCTCGTTGGCGCAACGCACGGCGGGCGCTACAGCAGAGATTCAGACACTGATTGCTGGTCTGCAAACCGCGGCGCGTCAATCGGTGGAGGGCATGCGCGCTCAGGTCGAACACGCCGAAGCCACCGCTCACCAGGCCCAGGCAGCCGACGGTGCGCTGGATAAAATCGTCGGTGCGATTCAAACCATTTCCGACACGGCAGTGCGCATCGCCGATGTCACCGCTCAGCAAAGTGGCGCTGTCAGTGAGATCCGCGATCACAGTGAGCGAATTCATCAATTGGGTGGGGATAACCTGCTGCGGATTGGCGAAGGACGTGAGCAAGGGGAGCATCTGTTGGTGCTCGGTGGACGGTTGCACACGGCGGTTCAGGCCTTCCGCGTCTGATAGACCGCTATCATCGGCGAGATCAACCCGCGAGACTTCGCCGAACGTGTTCAGAAGGCGAATGACCGGATTTAATCACTCAGTCATATATTTCGCGCAAACATCGGCCATCGTGCTGGCTATTGCATAGAACTGGACAGTCACAAAGGCTTTGCGGCATAGTCGCCGAGTTCTGACAATTGCTCACAGATAACAAGGAACAGCAGATGGCAACCTTACTGGTTCTGCACGGACCCAACCTGAACTTGCTCGGCACCCGCGAACCGGGCACCTATGGCGCCACGACGCTGGCGCAGATCAACCAGGATCTGGAACGCCGTGCCCGTGAAGCCGGTCACCATCTGCTCTACCTGCAAAGCAACGCCGAGTACGAATTGATCGACCGCATCCACGCCGCGAAAGGCGAAGGTGTGGACTTCATTCTGATCAACCCAGCAGCTTTTACACACACAAGCGTCGCATTACGTGACGCGCTGCTGGCGGTGAGCATCCCATTCATCGAAGTGCATTTGTCTAACGTGCACAAACGCGAACCTTTCCGCCATCACTCTTACTTCTCCGACGTAGCGGTGGGAGTGATCTGCGGCCTTGGCGCCAGCGGTTATCGACTGGCCCTGGAGGCCGCCCTAGAGCAGCTTGAACAACAAGCTATACGCCCCTGACCGACCCTTGGGAGTTGATGATTCATGGATATCCGTAAAGTTAAGAAACTGATCGAATTGCTGGAAGAGTCCGGCATCGACGAGCTCGAGATCAAAGAAGGCGAAGAGTCCGTACGTATCAGCCGCCACAGCAAGACTCCAGCTCAGCAGTACTACGCACCTGCTCCCATGCATGCTCCGGCGCCTGCGCCAGTTGCTGCTGCTCCGGTTGCCGCTGCCGCGCCTGCTGCTCCGGCCGCGCCAGTTCTGAACGGCACTGTTGCCCGTTCGCCTATGGTCGGCACCTTCTATCGCAAATCTTCGCCAAGCTCGCCGTCCTTCGTTGAAGTTGGCCAGACCGTGAAGAAAGGCGACACCCTGTGCATCGTTGAAGCGATGAAGATGATGAACCACATCGAAGCTGAAACCAGCGGTGTGATCGAATCCATCCTCGTCGAAGACGGCCAGCCGGTTGAGTACGACCAACCGCTGTTCACCATCGTTTGAACCGCGGAGAAACTTTGATGACTGCGAAGTTGGAAAAAGTTCTGATCGCCAACCGCGGTGAGATTGCCCTGCGGATTCTGCGTGCCTGCAAAGAGATGGGCATCAAGACTGTCGCTGTTTACTCCAAGGCTGACAAAGAGCTGATGCACCTGGGCCTGGCAGACGAATCCGTTTGCATCGGTCCGGCATCGGCCGCACACTCTTACCTGCACATTCCGGCAATCATCGCCGCTGCTGAAGTGACCGGCGCTACCGCCATTCACCCAGGCTACGGTTTCCTTGCGGAAAACGCTGATTTTGCTGAACAGGTCGAGAACTCCGGCTTCGCGTTCATTGGCCCGAAAGCCGACACCATTCGCCTGATGGGCGACAAGGTATCGGCCAAGCACGCCATGATCGCTGCTGGCGTTCCAACCGTTCCGGGTTCCGACGGCCCGCTGCCTGAAGACGAAGAAACCGCTCTGCGCATTGGTCGCGAAGTCGGTTATCCGGTGATCATCAAAGCCGCTGGCGGCGGTGGTGGTCGCGGCATGCGCGTTGTGCATAAAGAAGAAGACCTGATCTCCTCGGCAAAACTGACCCGCTCCGAAGCTGGCGCGGCGTTCGGCAACCCGATGGTCTATCTGGAAAAATTCCTGACCAACCCACGTCACGTGGAAGTCCAGGTTCTTTCCGACGGCCAGGGCCACGCCATCCATCTGGGCGACCGCGATTGCTCGCTGCAACGTCGTCACCAGAAGGTTCTCGAAGAAGCGCCGGCACCGGGCATCGACGAGAAGGCTCGCCAGGAAGTGCTCGCTCGCTGCGTCAAGGCGTGCATCGACATCAATTACCGTGGCGCGGGCACTTTCGAGTTCCTGTACGAGAACGGGGCGTTCTATTTCATCGAAATGAACACCCGCGTTCAAGTTGAGCACCCGGTCACTGAAATGGTCACCGGCATCGACATCGTCAAGGAGATGCTCAGCATCGCCGCTGGCAACAAGCTGTCGTACACCCAGGATGACGTCGTCATCCGCGGTCACGCGCTGGAATGCCGGATCAACGCCGAAGACCCGAAAACCTTCATGCCAAGCCCGGGCACGGTCAAGCATTTCCACGCTCCAGGCGGCAACGGCGTTCGCGTCGACTCGCACCTGTACAGTGGCTATGCCGTTCCGCCGAACTACGATTCGTTGATCGGCAAGCTGATCACCTACGGCGCAACCCGTGACGAAGCGCTGGCGCGCATGCGCAATGCGCTGGACGAAATCGTGGTCGACGGGATCAAGACCAACATCCCGCTGCACCGCGACCTGGTCCGCGATGAAGGCTTCTGCAAAGGTGGTATCAACATCCACTACCTGGAACACAAGCTGGCTGGCGACAAGCACTAAGCTTAAGCCTGATCAACAAAGCCGCCTTCGGGCGGCTTTGTTGTTTCTGGGACCCCTCTTCCGACCTGCAACACACCCGTGTAGCAGCTGGCGAAGCCTGCGTTCGGCTGCGCAGCAGTCGTGAAGAATTGGGGCCGCTGCGCGACCCTACGGGGCGGTGCGACGTTTCGCTAAATCCCCTCGCCACGGCGCAGTCGAACGCAGGCTTCGCCAGCTGCTACGGGGGTGTCACGGTTCAACTGAGCGGCGTTCTGCGCTGTCCGCTCCCACAAACGCCCCGCGCTCGCGTAAACTTGCGCGCTTCTCGCAGCCCGCTAGGCTGCAATCAATATTTTTCAAAGGTGCCCGCCATGCCTTGGCTGCAAGTCCGTCTCGCCATCAGCCCAGAACAAGCCGAAACCTACGAAGACGCTTTCCTTGAAGTGGGCGCCGTGTCGGTAACGTTCATGGACGCTGAAGATCAGCCGATCTTCGAGCCAGAGCTCAACACCACGCCTCTCTGGTCGCACACGCACCTGCTGGCGCTGTTCGAAGATGGCACCGAAGCCGCCAGTGTGCTGGCCCACCTTGAATTGCTGACCGGCAGCCCGCTGCCCGAGCATCACAGCGAAATCATTGAAGACCAGGATTGGGAACGCAGCTGGATGGACGGTTTCCAGCCGATGCGTTTCGGCCAGCGCCTGTGGATCGTGCCAAGCTGGCACGCCGCCCCGGAACCGGACGCCGTAAACCTGCTGCTGGATCCGGGCCTGGCGTTTGGCACCGGTACTCACCCAACCACCGCACTGTGCCTGGAATGGCTGGACGGCCAGGACCTGAAAGACTGCAATGTGCTGGATTTCGGTTGTGGCTCGGGGATTCTGGCAATTGCCGCCCTGTTGCTGGGTGCCAAGGAAGCGGTCGGTACCGACATCGACGTGCAGGCGCTGGAAGCGTCGCGCGACAATGCCGGGCGTAACAACATCGCTGAAGCGCTCTTCCCGCTTTACCTGCCAGAAGACCTGCCACAGGTTCAGGCTGACGTGCTGGTTGCCAACATTCTCGCCGGCCCGCTGGTGTCCCTGGCGCCGCAGCTGTCCAGCCTGGTCAAACCAGGTGGCCGCCTGGCACTGTCCGGCATCCTTGCCGAACAGGGTGAAGACGTCGCCAAAGCCTACGCCCAGGACTTCGATCTGGACCCGATCGCCAATCGCGATGGCTGGGTGCGCATCACTGGCCGTCGGCGCTAGAATGAGCGCCTGCATAATCCGGATCGCCGCATGACCGACAGCTTCGTCACTCAGTGCCCGCATTGCCAAACCAGCTTCCGCGTCAGCCATGCTCAGTTGAGCGTGGCACGGGGTGTGGTTCGTTGCGGCTCGTGCCTGCAAGTATTCAATGCCGCCAAGCAGCTGCTGGAGCAGAGTCTTGGCCAGGAAGCGGCGTCTGCGGTTCCCGCCACCGTCGAGCCGCCAGAGCAACGGGCAATCAGCCTGAAGCAGTGGACCGCCGCCGAGCTGGATCTCGACAGCCTGGACCTGGACGAAGAACTCGCCCGACTTGAGCAACGGGAAATACAGCCGACCACCGAGTTTGGCCGCCATCGTGAAGACACGTTGAGCGCTCGTCGCGACACCACCGAGCACGATGAAGCGCCGTGGGCCGACAGCCTGTTCAGTGAGTCAGCAGCCGATCGCGTCCGGGCTGACGACGTTGAGGAAGATACGAAACCGCCGACTGTCCTGCTCAAACCGGCACGCACCGAACCGTCGTTGACGCTGGAACTGGTGGAACTCGACGATGAACCTCGTCCGCCCTTCGTGCGTCAGGACCTGGCGCTCGACTCGCCACCACCGCGCGAACGCTTGTCCGCAACCGCCGACGTCGATGACATTGACGACGACCTGCCCTCGATAGAGCCCTTGCGCAAAAAGCGCAGCGAACCGAACGGCCGCGCCGAAGCCCTGCAGGATCTGACCGACGATCCGCTGCAACTGGACTGGCAAAAACGTCGCTCCCCCTGGGGTCGACGGTTTTTCTGGCTGCTGTTGATCGTGCTCGCTGCCGGCGCCCTCGCCGGCCAGTACGTGGCTTACCATTTTGAAGAACTCGCGCGTCAGGACCAGTACCGTCCCTGGTTCCAGCAACTGTGCCCGCAGATTGGTTGCACCGTGCCATCCAAAGTCGACATTGCCAAAATCAAGAGCAGCAACCTGGTGGTTCGCAGCCATCCGGACTTCAGCGGCGCACTGGTGGTCGATGCGATCATCTATAACCGGGCCGCATTCTCCCAGCCGTTTCCGCTGCTGGAGTTGCGCTTTGCCGACCTTAACGGTCACCTGATTGCCAGCCGTCGATTCAAACCTGGCGAGTACCTGAGCGGCGACCTCGAAGGCATGGCAGAAATGCCACCACAAACACCGATTCACATCGCGCTGGACATTCTGGATCCAGGCTCCAAAGCGGTGAACTACAGCTTGAGTTTCCACTCTCCCGAGTGAAACGGTTCACTGATCCCGGATTGGCGACGGATTTCTGACTTTGCCTGCGTGGACCAAACCGCTGGCGATAACAGAATAGTTGTTCAGATTTTGTTCAATTCAGCCTTTATCCAGTCATCGAGAGCGGGTATCATGCCAACCCTTTTTCGAACTCTCATGATCCGGCCCCACAACAGGGAAGTCCTATGTCGGCGGTACGCATCGGTCCATATACATTGCACAACGGCTTGATTCTCGCCCCCATGGCGGGCGTCACCGACCAGCCCTTTCGTCAGCTGTGCAAGCGATTGGGCGCAGGACTTGTAGTCTCGGAAATGGTGACCAGCGACATGAGTTTGTGGAACACCCGCAAATCGCGCATGCGCATGATCCATGAAGGTGATCCCGAGCCACGCTCGGTACAGATCGCCGGTGGGGATGCACAGATGCTGGCGGATGCGGCTCGGGCCAACGTCGAGCTGGGCGCACAGATTATTGACATCAACATGGGTTGCCCGGCGAAGAAGGTCTGTAACAAGGCCGCCGGATCTGCGCTGTTGAAGGACGAAGCATTGGTAACCGAGATCCTGCAGGCCGTCGTGGCCGCAGTCGATGTGCCGGTCACCCTGAAGATCCGGACCGGTTGGGACCGGGACAACAAGAACGGCCTGACGGTGGCGAAGATCGCCGAGCAGGCAGGCATAACGGCGTTGGCGGTCCATGGCCGCACCCGTGCCGATCTGTACACCGGTGAAGCCGAGTACGACACCATTGCCGCGATCAAGCAGGCGGTGTCGATTCCGGTCTTTGCCAACGGCGATATCGATTCGCCGGAAAAGGCCCGGTACGTGCTTGACGCGACCGGTGCCGATGGCCTGCTGGTTGGCCGTGCTGCCCAGGGGCGGCCATGGATTTTTCGCGAGATCGATCATTACCTGCGTACCGGCGAAAAACTTCCGGCGCTGGAACTGATCGAGGTGGAACGCATACTGCTAGAGCATTTGGCCGCGCTGCACCTCTTCTATGGAGATGTCATGGGCGTGCGCATTGCTCGCAAGCATGTGGGCTGGTATCTCGCAACCTTGCCGGGCGCCAGGGAATTTCGCGCCCACTTCAATCGTTTGGAAGATACGGAAGCACAATGCGCCAACGTTCAGGGCTTCTTCGCCGAACGTTATAAGAGCCTGACAGGGGACGGAGAAGGGGTGGCCGCATGACGATGATGACCGAGACTTTAGTGAGTGGAACAACACCCGTGAGCGACAACGTGAATTTGAAACAGCACCTCAATACGCCGAGCGAAGAAGGTCAGACCCTTCGCGGGAGTGTCGAGAAGGCGCTGCACAATTATTTCGCCCACCTTGAGGGCGCTGCCGTCACGGATGTGTACAACCTGGTGCTCTCCGAAGTCGAGGCTCCCCTGCTCGAGTGCGTGATGAACTACGTCAAGGGCAACCAGACCAAGGCCAGCGAGCTGCTCGGACTCAACCGGGGCACGCTGCGCAAGAAACTCAAGCAGTACGATTTGCTGTAAGCATTCAATCAAACCAGAAAGGCGCCCGCGTAAAAACGGTCGCCTTTTTTGCTGACTCCTTTGCTTTTGATGGAAATTGAAATGACCGACCAGACTACCCGCCTGCCGATCCGCCGCGCCTTGATCAGCGTTTCCGACAAGACCGGGATCCTCGAGTTCGCCAAGGAGCTTGAAGCCCTGGGCGTCGAGATCCTCTCCACCGGCGGAACGTTCAAGCTGCTGCGCGACAATGGCGTTGCCGCAGTGGAAGTCGCGGATTACACCGGTTTTGCAGAAATGATGGACGGTCGGGTCAAGACCCTGCACCCGAAAATCCACGGTGGGATCCTCGGTCGTCGCGGTATCGACGACGCCATCATGAACGAGCACGGCATCAAGCCGATCGACCTGGTAGCGGTCAACCTGTACCCGTTCGAAGCCACCATCAACAAACCTGGCTGCGACCTGCCGACCGCTATCGAAAACATCGATATCGGCGGCCCGACCATGGTTCGCTCTGCAGCCAAGAACCACAAAGACGTGACCATCGTGGTGAACGCCAGCGACTACGCCAATGTACTGGAAGGCCTCAAGGCCGGCGGCCTGACCTACGCCCAGCGTTTCGACCTGATGCTCAAGGCCTTCGAACACACCGCTGCCTACGACGGCATGATCGCCAACTACATGGGCACCGTGAACCAGGCCGCTGACACTCTCAGCACTGAAGGTCGCAGCGAATTCCCGCGCACCTTCAACAGCCAGTTCGTCAAGGCTCAGGAAATGCGCTACGGCGAGAACCCGCACCAGAGCGCGGCGTTCTACGTGGAAGCCAAGCCGGCCGAAGTCGGCATCGCCACCGCGACCCAGCTGCAAGGCAAAGAGTTGTCGTATAACAATGTGGCCGACACCGACGCCGCGCTGGAATGCGTGAAGAGCTTCGTCAAGCCTGCCTGCGTGATCGTCAAGCACGCCAACCCATGCGGCGTCGCCGTGAGCCCGGACGCCGAAGGCGGCATCCGCCAGGCTTACGAACTGGCCTACGCCACTGATACCGAATCCGCATTCGGCGGCATCATCGCTTTCAACCGCGAACTGGATGCTGAAACTGCCAAGGCTATCGTCGAGCGTCAGTTCGTCGAAGTGATCATCGCCCCAAGCGTCAGTGAAGAAGCCCGCGCCATCGTGGCCGCGAAAGCCAACGTTCGCCTGCTGGCGTGCGGCGAGTGGTCGGCTGATCGCGCTGCGGCGTGGGACTACAAGCGCGTCAACGGTGGCCTGCTGGTACAGAGCCGCGACATCGGCATGATCGGCAGCGAAGACCTGAAAGTCGTGACCAAACGCGCCCCGACCGAACAGGAAATCAACGACCTGATCTTCGCCTGGAAAGTCGCCAAGTACGTTAAATCCAACGCCATCGTCTACGCCAAGAACCGTCAGACCATCGGTGTCGGCGCTGGCCAGATGAGCCGTGTGAACTCCGCACGGATTGCCGCGATCAAGGCGGAACACGCTGGCTTGCAGGTAGCAGGCTCGGTAATGGCTTCCGACGCGTTCTTTCCGTTCCGCGATGGCCTGGACAACGCAGCCAAGGTGGGTATCACCGCAGTGATCCAGCCAGGTGGCTCGATGCGCGATGCGGAAGTGATTGCTGCGGCTGATGAGGCCGGCATCGCCATGGTCTTCACCGGCATGCGCCACTTCCGTCACTAAGTACACGATCCACTGTAGGAGTGAGCCTGCTCGCGATAGCTATTGATCAGTCAAAGCAGCAGTGACTGAAAGACCGCAATCGCGAGAAGGCTCACTCCTACAGAAAAGCATCTCTGCGGTGCTCCACAGAATTAGCGTCATCCGAGGTTTTTGAAATGAATGTTTTGATCATTGGCAGCGGTGGCCGTGAACACGCACTGGCCTGGAAAGTGGCTCAGGATCCGCGTGTGCAGAAAGTTTTCGTCGCGCCAGGCAACGCCGGCACCGCCATTGAAGCCAAGTGCGAAAACGTCGCCATCGACGTGCTGGCGCTTGAGCAGCTGGCTGACTTCGCCGAGAAAAACGTATCGCTGACCATCGTTGGTCCGGAAGTACCGCTGGTGGCGGGCGTTGTCGACCTGTTCCGCACCCGCGGCCTGGATTGCTTCGGCCCAACGGCTGGCGCGGCCCAGCTGGAAGGCTCGAAAGCGTTCACCAAGGACTTCCTGGCTCGCCACAAGATCCCGACCGCCGACTACCAGAACTTCACCGAGATCGAGCCAGCCCTGGCCTATCTGCGTGAAAAAGGCGCACCGATCGTGATCAAGGCCGACGGCCTGGCCGCCGGCAAAGGCGTGATCGTTGCCATGACACTGATCGAGGCCGAAGACGCCGTACGCGACATGCTGGCCGGTAATGCCTTCGGTGAGGCCGGTTCCCGCGTGGTCATCGAAGAGTTTCTGGACGGCGAAGAAGCCAGCTTCATTGTCATGGTCGACGGCAAGAACGTGCTGCCGATGGCCACCAGCCAGGATCACAAACGCGTCGGCGACGGCGACACCGGTCCCAACACGGGCGGCATGGGTGCTTACTCCCCTGCCCCGGTGGTCACCAGCGAAGTGCACAAACGCGTGATGGACCTGGTGATCTGGCCGACCGTTCGCGGCATGGCCGAAGAAGGCAACGTCTACACCGGTTTCCTCTATGCCGGTTTGATGATCGACAAAGCTGGTAACCCAAAAGTCATCGAGTTCAACTGCCGTTTCGGTGACCCTGAGACCCAACCGGTCATGCTGCGTTTGCAGTCGAGCCTGGTATTGCTGGTCGAAGCAGCACTCGCGCAAGCGCTGGATAAAGTCGAAGCACAGTGGGATCCACGTCCGAGCGTCGGCATTGTGCTCGCCGCCGGCGGCTACCCGGGCGATTACGCCAAAGGTGTTGCCATCAACGGTCTGGATGCGGCGGCGGCACTGGAAGGTAAAGTCTTCCACGCAGGTACCGCGCTGAAAGACGGTCAGGTAGTGACCGCCGGTGGTCGTGTACTGTGCGCAACCGCAATGGGCGTCAGTGTCGATGCGGCTCAGCAGCAGGCTTACAAGCTGGCGGCCAAAATAGACTGGGAAGGCTGTTTCTATCGCAAGGATATTGGCTACCGCGCCATTGCCCGCGAGCGTGGCGAAAATCAGGAATAAACGATTCATTCGGTCGGGCAAGGGCCACAGGCTCTTGCCGGACTATTCCGGCGCCGCGCATAGTTATAATCTGGCATCAACCTACGAAGGGATTTCGCCGTGCGCTGGCTCAGGATTGCCATAAGCCTCACTGTCACTCTGTTGACCTTGCTCTGCATGCCTGCGGCCCACACCGCGCAAGGCAGTGGCTGGAGTGTATTGCTCGACGAACAGGGCAACCTGCAGCTGAGCGACATCCGTTCCGTTCGCTACACCAATCAATTCAGTCCCATCGAACTCGAACGTCTCACCGCGGCCGAGCCCGATGGCGCTTTATGGCTGCGTTTCAGGCTTGCGCCCGGCAAGCACGAGCAAGTGCTGAAAGTGTTCGCACCCGACCTGTCGCACCTCAACCTCTACGTGCTGGAGGGCGACAAGCTCATCGAGCAAACCAATTCCGGGACGGATGAGCCCAAGGCCGAGCACCCATTGCCCAGCAGCGATTTCATGCTGCCACTGCCCCAAAGCGACAAGCCTCTCGACGTTTACGTGCGCCTGGTTTCCGATCACCAGATGCGGCCTTACATCACGCTGCAATCGGCGGTCACCACCGCTGCCAATCAGACCCAGACCCTGATCTATGGCCTGCTATTCGGCTGCATCGGGATGCTGATCCTGCACAACCTCATCCGCTATGCCTATACCCGATCCCGCAGCAGTTTATGGCTGGCAGGTTGTGAGGCCTTGCTGATGCTCAGCCTGGCGATGCTGCTGAATCTGGCGGGGCCCTGGCTGCCCAATTGGCAGGCGCTACAGACGCCGGGAGCTTACGTGGCCTTGCTGATGACCGCTCCGTGCGGTCTCATGTTTGCGTACCGCTTCTTCGCTCCGCTCGGCCCTCACCCGCTGAACAAGCTGCTGATGGGCGACATCCTGTTCATCATTGCTTGCGGCCTGCTACTGCTATTCGTCAACACGCTGCCGCTGAATATCATTACCTACGCAATGGTCGCCCTCGCCGGTCTCAGCATGCTGTTCGTGGGCGCCTGGCACTGGCAAAAAGGCTATCGTCCGGCGCGCCTGTTCGTGGCCGCCATGGTGGTGTTCAATCTCGGCACATTGATTATCCTGCCCGCCTTGCTGGGGCTGACCCTGGTGGAACCCCAGGGATTGATCACGACACTCCTGGCATTCATCTGCGTCAGCGGTCTGCTGATGAGCATCGCCCTGAGCGAACGCCAGCGCAGCATCACCGAAGACCGGTTCAGCGTCAGCCGCGACCTGGCCGCCAGCAACGCCGAAATCAACGCCAAGGCCGAGTTTCTGGCCAAGATCAGCCATGAAATCCGCACGCCGATGAATGGTGTCCTCGGCATGACCGAGCTGCTGCTGGGCACACCACTTTCGGTCAAGCAGCGCGACTACGTACAAACCATCCACAGCGCCGGCAATGAGCTGCTGACACTGATCAACGAGATTCTCGACATCTCCAAGCTCGAGTCCGGGCAGATCGAACTGGACGATGTGCAGTTCGATCTCAATGCGCTGATCGAAGACTGCCTGAGCATCTTCCGCGCCAAAGCGGAACAACAAAACGTCGAGTTGATCAGCTTTATCCAGCCGCAAGTACCACGGGTCATCAGCGGCGATCCGACACGCCTGCGTCAAACCCTGCTGAGCTTGCTGGAAAACGCCCTGAAGAAAACCGACGAAGGCGAAATCCTGATCGTCGTTGCCCTCGACGAGCGCAGCGCCAAGCCGCGGTTGCGCATCGCCGTCCAGGACAGCGGCGAGCCGATGGACGCCGAAGAGCGCGACGCGCTGATGCATGCCGAACTCCACAGTAAAAATTTCCTTTCGGCCAGCCGTCTCGGCGGGAATCTCGGGCTGGTCATCGCCCGTCAATTGATTCGCCTGATGCAAGGCGAATTCGGGATCAAGAGCGGTGCCAACCAGGGCAGCACGTTGTGGCTGACCTTGCCGCTTGACCCCGACCGTCTCGAGCACCCGACCTCCGACCTGGACGGCCCCCTGCAAGGTGCACGGGTACTGGTAGTCGATGACAACGACACGTGTCGCAAAGTGCTGGTGCAACAATGCACGGCCTGGGGCTTGAATGTCAGTGCCGCCCCTTCGGGCAAAGAAGCACTGGCGCTGCTGCGCACCAAAGCGCACCTGCGTGATTATTTCGACGTGGTCCTGCTGGACCAGAACATGCCTGGCATGACCGGCATGCAACTGGCGGCCAAGATCAAGGAAGACCCAAGCCTCAACCATGACATTTTGCTGATCATGCTGACGGGAATCAGCAACGCGCCGAGCAAGATCATCGCGCGCAATTCCGGGATCAAGCGCATCCTGGCCAAACCGGTGGCTGGTTACACACTCAAGACCACCCTGGCCGACGAACTGAATCAGCGCAATAAAGGCGTGGCCGTACCACACCGCCCGCCCACCGGGCCGACACTACCGATCAAGGTTCCCGGCGATTTCCGCATCCTGGTGGCGGAAGACAACAGCATCTCAACGAAAGTTATTCGCGGCATGCTGGGCAAACTCAACTTGCAACCGGACACTGCCAGCAATGGCGAAGAAGCCCTGCAGGCCATGAAAGCCCAACGTTATGACCTGGTCCTGATGGACTGCGAAATGCCGATACTTGACGGTTTTTCGGCAACCCAGCAATTGCGTGCTTGGGAAGTGGGCAACAAGCGAATCCGTACCCCCGTGGTGGCATTGACCGCGCACATCCTCGCCGAGCATAAGGAACGTGCGCGGCAGGCTGGCATGGATGGGCACATGGCCAAACCGGTCGAGCTTTCGCAGCTGCGCGAGTTGATTGAACATTGGGTTGCCCAGCGTGATCTGCTGAACCAGACGGCGACCCAAACGTCCTGAGCCGACAGCCTCGACAGCGCCTGATAGACTCTCCCCCGACTTCCATCGCCAGTGAGCTCACCCCATGCTCCACGTGTTGTTCAGCGTTTACTTGAAGATGCTGGTGCTCTACAGCCCCTTCTTCGTCCTGTCCTGCTTTATCAGCCTGACCCGCGGCTACTCGCGCAAGGAACAACGTCGACTGGCCTGGAAAGTGGCGATCGCGACCCTGGTCTCAAGCGTCCTGTTGTATCTGTTCGGTCGAGTGATTTTCGATGTTTTCGGCATCACGGTGGACGCGTTCCGCATCGGCGCCGGCAGCGTATTGTTTATCTCTGCGCTCGGCATGGCCCAAGGCAAATCGGTGGTGCAAACTGACAACGTTCAGCAGGACGTGACCATCGTCCCGCTGACTATTCCTTTGACGGTAGGCCCCGGCACTATCGGCGCCTTGCTGGTGATGGGTGTGAGCCAGCCCCATTGGGACGACAAATTGACCGCCATCCTCAGCATCGCCCTGGCCAGCTTCACCGTTGGCGTGGTGCTTTATCTGTCAAACCGCATCGAACGAATTCTGGGTGACCAGGGCTTGCAGATTGTCAGCCGTTTGATGGGATTGTTTGTGTGCGCACTGGCGGCACAAATCATCTTTACCGGCGTGAAGGGGTATCTGGTGCCTTGATAAACAAGGCACTTTCCTTCGGTGGGTAATTGTTATCGAATGCGCTGATGGCGCTTAAATCTTTTATTCAGCTGTGTGGCCTGCTGCTGATTGAGCACCTGTTCGATATCGTCTTTCACTTGCGCATAACGCAGTGGATTAAAGGTAATGAACGACGCCGCACGAAACACCTCGAGGCTCGTTGTTTTCAAATCAAAAAAGAGCAGCCCGGCATCGTCCTTGTCAGCGTTACTGTCGATGGACGACAACATGATCATGATAAGACCGTTTTTCAGCTGCTCGCAGGGCAAGATCGCCAGTTTCACGCCTTTTGTCTTAGTGACCTCGTAATTAAATACTTTGACGATGTCAGGCTCTTTCTTTATCGACTCCAATGTGGAATCTGCGATAGCCCCTAATACGGTTGCGCCAGGTATGGCGGCTTTGGCCGCCTCGACGCCCGCTTTGATAATATCAGCGACAATATTGGACATCGTCAGATTCAAAGCGCTGCGCGTGTGCTCTATCGTTCCACTGTCGGGAACATAGCAGCCCAAATCTTCCATGCAGCTCAAGAACGCACGATGCCACTCCCTGGGCTTTTTATCCCCCGGCACTTCCAGCGTTGCTTCCATCTTCGAGAACTTGATGATGTTTTCAATGATGGTCATATTTTCAAGCGAGACGTTATCGCCATAACCGACCAGCGTATTACCCAGAACAACGGCATCCAGTTCTTTGGTAGGGCTAGAACTGTCCGGCGCAACTAAAGATCTTGCGCGCCCCACATTGGGAATTATTAATTGACGTCTGGCAATACGCCACGCCACTAAAGCCCGACTGACTTCAACACTGACTTTACCTTCCAGATCTTCCATTCCAACAATCCTTGTTAGTTTCGTTTAGTGCGACTGTGCACGCGATAAACCTATCGCACTGAATCCCGCTCTTCAAACACCATTAAATGTCCTTTTATGTGAGAGCAGGATGCGCAGTAACCGCCAGAGTGTTCCGAGCCTGAAGCCCGGACATTCCGCTGTTGATTTAATCAATCATTGGCTTGGCTATATCGAGCAATTGATCGCCGTAACTTCGAGGGGTGTATACCCAGGGCAGACCTTCCGCGCGAGGGAAAACACGCGTCGTGGACGAACCGATCAACACCATCGTTCGCATGTCCACCTGATCGGGGGTCAATTGCCCCAGTGTGGTGACCCGCAACGTTTGCCCCGGACGCCCGATATCACGCCCCAATACCACGGGCGTTTCAGGTGTACGGTGCTGCGCGACTATCTCGAGCGCCCGGCCTAATTGCCACGGACGGGAGCGCGAGATCGGGTTATAGAACGCCATGGCCAGATCGGCTTGAGCGGCCAGATCCAGACGCTTCTCGATGATCGCCCAGGGCTTGAGGTTGTCAGACAGCGACAGCACACAGAAGTCATGCCCCAAGGGTGCGCCTGCCTGGGCAGCGGTCGCAAGCGATGCCGAGACGCCAGGCAGAATCTCCAGGTCGACGTTGTGCCACGCCGGGTCACTGGATCCATGCAGCGCTTCAAGCACCGCCGCCGCCATGGCAAAAACGCCCGGATCTCCGGAGGAAACCACGACGACGCAACGGCCTTGCGCCGCCAGTTCGAAAGCATGACGCGCACGCTGCATCTCTTCGCGATTGTCGGTGCAATGCAGAATTTGATCAGCGCGAAAAGGCCCTGCCATGCGCACGTAGGTTTCGTAACCGAGCACATCGTTGGCACGAGCCAATTCCGCTTTGACCGCCGGCACCATCAAATCGGCAGCGCCCGGCCCCAGACCGATAACGGCCAGGCGCCCGCGAGGACGACCGATCAGCAACGGATCCAGCGGATGCTCGGCGACCGCGACAGTGATGCCGTTATGGCTGTGAACAGTCGCCGCCCCAATCGCCCCACTGATCGTATCGCTGACACTGCCAGCCGCAGAAAACCGCAACGGCACACCGAGTTCATCAGCCGCATCACGCAGCGCCTGACTGGCCATCTGCTGATCACTGGCCAACAGACAGACCAACGATTGCACGGCAATTTTTGCCTGCTGCAGGGCCTGGCGAACTGCATCGGCCAGGTCCGCGGTCTCGGCGCTGACCAACACCAGAACACTTTTCGGGTAAATCAGCAGCTCATTCGCGACAGCCTCACGCTCGGCGCTACCAATATGAATGGCCAGATGCGCCTGTTGATCCTGCAGCAACTGCGCTTGCGCCAGCCAGGGCGCATCACCCTCGATACGAACAGGCTCGCCACCGAGCAAATCGGAAACGAATCGCTTGCCGAGTTCAAGGTCGCCCAACGCGTAGCCCTTCGGCGGGTTCAGCAAACAGGTACCAAACCGCAATTCGCCACTGGTGGTAATGGCGGCTGCCACGCCCAGCCCTTGAGCAATGTCGCGGGCCAACACGTTCACACCGCCCAGCCCACCCAACAACGGCACCACCGCGCTGCCGTCTTCTGCAACGGCCAGTACCGGCGGTTCTGCGCCTTTTTCCAGGAGCAGTGGCGCCAGCGTGCGGATCACGATCCCGGCTGCACACAGCGCAATGATGGGCGTGTTTTGTTGATAGAGCTCGCGCAGGGTGGAGCCGAACTCGTGATAGATGACATCCACGTCTTCGACCCGTCCAGACAAGCCGTGGATCAGTGCGCCTGGCAGCAGTCGTTGAATGTCACGTGCGGTCGCGAGGCTGCCATCGCCGAGAATGACGATCGCCGGAACTGGATGAGTCATCAGCCCTGCCACCTTTCACCTGGAACGATGATCAACGAGAAATACGGCGAAGACATCGGTTCAACCTGATCCAGCGGCACGATTTTCTGATTGGCCATGGTTGCGCGCTCGACGTACAGCGCACGCTCTGCCAACCCGAGCTCTTCCAGGACCTGTCGAACCTTGGGGAAGTTGCGCCCCAGCTTCATGATCACTGCTGCATCGGCGTCGGCAAGGCGACGTTTGAGATCCTCATGGGGCAGGACACCTGATAACACCGACAGGCTCTGATTGCGATAAACCAGCGGCGCGCCCAGTACCGAAGCCCCTCCAAGCATCGAACAGACACCCGGTACGACCTGCGCTTCATAGCGCTCGGCCAGACGATCGTGCAGGTACATGTAGGAGCCATAGAAGAACGGATCGCCTTCGCAGATCACCGCCACATCGCGACCGGCATCCAGATGCGCGGCAAGCTCTTCGCCTGCCGCGTCGTAGAAGTCGCTGATCACTTGTTCATACGACAGCGGCGCCGGCAACGCCTCGGTGGTCACCGGATACACCAGCGGCAACAACGTCTGCGCATCCTGCAAATGAGCCTCGATGATGCCGAACGCATTGCCCTTTTTGCCTTTGGCGACGAAGTACGCCACCACCGGCGACTCGCGCAACAGGCGCAATGCCTTGACGGTAATCAGTTCCGGATCACCGGGCCCGACCCCCAGACCGATCAAGCGTCCACGTTGCTGCATCATTCGATCTCCGTGGCGAGGGCATTGACGGCGGCTGCGGCCATGGCGCTTCCACCGAGGCGGCCTTGCATGATTACAAACGGCACGCCGCGACTGTCAGCCGCGAGCGCTGCCTTGGATTCGGCGGCGCCCACAAAGCCCACGGGAAAACCAAGAATCAGCGCCGGTTTCGGGGCGCCGGCATCGAGCATTTCCAGCAAATAAAACAATGCCGTCGGTGCGTTACCGATGACCACCACGCTGCCTTCCAGGTGCGGGCGCCACAATTCCAGCGCTGCGGCGGACCGGGTGTTGCCCAGTTCACGGGCGAGGTCCGGCACGCTGTCGTCACGCAGCGTGCAGATAACCGAGTTGTTGGCCGGCAGCCGGGTGCGGGTAACGCCCTCGGACACCATCCGTGCATCACACAGGATCGGAGCGCCGGCGGCGAGTGCATCGCGCCCGGCCTTGCCGGCGCCTTCGGAAAACTGCAGGCCGTCAATGGCATCGACCATGCCGCAGGCGTGGATCACTCGTACCGCGAGTTTTTCCAGATCGGCCGGGATTCGCTCAAGGTTGGCCTCGGCACGAATGATCGCGAAGGAGTTGCGATAGATCTCCTGACCGTCGCGGATGTAATCAAGCATCAAGGGGGCTCCGTGGACGGGCATCAAGCAATGCGCCCGCCGCTTCAATAGTGAGATTGCGTGCTTGCAGCGCGCCGAAACCCGGCAGCGCTGCATCGCGAAAATAGAGGTCGTAGTGACCCTGACGGGTCGCCAGCAATGTGACGGGGGCGGTGTGTGCGCAAGCACAGGATCGCGGGCAGCCCGACAGGTGGACCTGCTCCTGTGCGTGTCGACCTTGTCGCAATACGGACAGCCGTTGCGCATCACCCTTGGTGTCGGAGAGTCCTTTGCCGCAACCGGCAGATCCGGTGCAAGCAACGAGATGAGTCAGCGGCTGATGGGTGTCGACCAGATATCCCAACGCCTGCAAGCGCCGGCTGACCAGCGATGCATCCGCCTGGCGAATGTTGGGCAGCAGCAGACTCTGCCAAGGGGTCAGGCGCAGGCTTGCATCGGCGAATTCTGCAGCCAGGTAAGCCGCGCCTCTGAGCATCGAAGGATCCAGACGCCCCAGCGGCGGCATGACGCCCACATACACGAGGCCTTCCTGAAGCTGCGGGTAGGTACCTACCGGCAAGCCCGGACCTGTCACCGTTCGACGCCACTGATCAAGGGAGATCAGTGACACGCGACCGGCCAACAGATGTAGCAGTGAATCGGCAGAACGCTCCGCTAACAGGTGCCGCATGCGGGTCTGGTCCGGTCGCGCGAGCTCAAGAAACAACTCCAGGACGGCCACCACCAGAGCATGCCCGTCCTTTAGACGTACCGCCGCGATGGGCGTGTCAGTGGGGCATCCCGCGAAACCGAAAGCAAACAGCAGCTCGCCGTTTCTCTGCGTCGCGCTCAGCCAGAGATCGTGCGGATGTTCGAGCATTGCCAGCGCCTCACCACCATCCAGTTGCACGGCAAACTTGGCCGATAACTCATGGAAGCGCGGATGGATTTGCAGGCTGTCCAGAACCTGTCGGGCCAGGGGACGACTGTCGATCAGCATTTGGGGGTCAATGCCGGCAGCAGGGCTCAGCATCAAGTTGCGAACATCGTCGCCTGCAACGGTGGTGGGGCCCAATTCGGCGGCCAGCAAATGATCGATCAGCGCTGTTGCCTGTTCACCAATACCGCGAATTTGCAGGTTGGCCCGATTGGTGGCCTCTATCACGCCACCGGCATATCGCTCGGCGGCATCAGCCACTGCCAGGGCTTGATCGGTGCGGATCGAGCCACCGTCGAGTTTGATCCGGCAGATCCCGCCGTCCAGCGCCTGGACGACACGCAACAATCCGGGGCAAGCCGAAGGGCGCAAGGGACTGGAGGTCGGACGTGATTTCACGGGATGGCCGTTAACGGGATCAAGGGCGGCATTATGCCTGCTTTGCCGGGCCGGATGAAAAGCTCAAGCACATAGACGACGAAACGCGCCGTTCCTCAGGCACTTGAATTCTGAAGCGCTCTTGGTGCTCTGTCGTGACCAACACTTAACAGCCAGTATTAATTCCCTAAGCCTCTCTTGTTTTAACCCTGTGCCTGCTCTTGTACTTTCAATCAACACTTAAAACGGAAGTTTGATTAATGAACAGGAATCGCACATGAATAATGAAAAACCCCCTGGTTTGCTGACCGGGCACAGTCTGGTTTCGTGCATTGGTGACCTCTCACTGCAAGATCACGATGATTTGACTGACAGCACCCAGATCGCCACCCGATCCGCCGACATGGTCTACAGCCGCTTTCTCGACTCGACAGAATGGCTGGACGAATATGTCTCCACGCTGCATTTCCTGGGCTGGTCTGTCTTTCAGGATTCCATCGTTACACGCAAGCGTTCCGGGCTCTCGAGGAGCGTTGCGGATTTCCTCGTTCAAAGTGCTCAAGCCATGCCGGACACCCGACAAGGGAACGCCATGATCGACACGCTCGACGCGCTTAAATACAACGAGCCCGCGCTGTTCTCTCTCGACGAGCAAAGTCTGATGGGACAGCGCTTTCAGGCCATCCCTGCGCGGTACGATGAAAAGGGCGTCCTTACCATCGCAGTGTTCAATCTGGAACTGGTGGCTTATACGAAAAAAAGCAGTTTCCTGTTCTGGGATTGGGAAGGACACGCCGCCGCCATCATTCAGCAACGGGCGTATCTCAAACTGGATAAAAAGAAACTTGAAAGCAATAGAGCAATCATTGAGAGGAAAGTACGGGAGATAAAAATGAAGAAGTTTGATCTGCGAAAAAACAAACAATAAGAACCCGCCCCCGTACCCATCGCTTTGACAATCTCCATCAGTGACCCCATTCAACCGCTATCGACACGCGAATACCCTTAACACCGCGCTATGATGCGCAACCGCACAGGACTACTCAGGCCTGAGCAATGCAATGATTCGGCTTCGCTTGATTAATGAGGAACAGCATGACCCCCTGGCTGACGGTGGTAGGTATCGGTGAGGAAGGCTTCAAGGGGCTGGGCAAAACTGCCCGACACGCGTTGCTAAGCGCTTCGCGAATTATCGGTGGCCAGCGCCAACTCGATTTGTTGCCTGCCTGCATCCGTGGCGAACGGCAATTGTGGCCCAGCCCCTTCTCCCTGGCACCCGTATTGGCAAGTCGCGGCGAACCCGTCTGCGTACTGGCCAGTGGAGACCCGATGTTCTTCGGTGTCGGCGCCAGCCTCGCTCGGCAAATACCCGCGGATGAAATGCTGATCCTGCCCGCGCCGTCTTCCTGCTCCCTCGCCGCCGCGCGGATGGGTTGGGCGTTGCAGGACACGCTGACGCTGTCAGTGGTTGCCCGTCCTGTTGCCGCGCTGAATGCGCATTGGGGCAGCGGTGTTCGCCTTCTGGTACTGAGCAACGACGGCCAAAGCCCCGCCGCGATCGCTGCGCAATTGCGCGAGCGCGGTTTCGGTCCGAGTCGGCTGAGCGTGCTGGAACATTTGGGCGGTGCAGACGAGCGCCGCATCGATGGGGTCGCCGATGACTGGAACGATCCGCTGATCGCCGACCTCAATCTGATCGCCATCGACTGCATTGCCGCGCCCGACACTCCGCGTCTGTCACGTCTGGCCGGCCTGCCCGACTCCGCCTTCCAGCATGACGGTCAACTGACCAAACGTGACGTTCGCGCCATCACCCTCGCGCGCCTGGCACCGACACCGGGCGAACTCCTGTGGGACGTGGGCGCGGGCTGCGGCTCGATCGGTATCGAATGGATGCGCGCCCACCCGAGTTGCCGCGTGCTGGCCATCGAAGCCGACGAAGGCCGACAACGTTTGATCGAGCACAACCGCGACGCACTGGGGGTGCCGGGGCTGCAGCTGATTCGCGGCAGTGCGCCGCAAGCCCTGCAAGGTCTTGAGCGCCCGGATGCGATTTTCATTGGCGGCGGTGTCACCCGCGAGGGTGTGCTGGATGCCTGCTGGACTGCACTCAAGCCAGGCGGTCGGTTGATCGCCAACGCGGTGACTTTGCAAAGTGAAATGACCCTCACGGGTTGGCGCGAGCTGCACGGCGGGGAGCTCACCCGCATCCATATAGCGCAAGCGCAACCCCTGGGCGACTTTGATACCTGGCGTCAGGCGCTGCCCATTACACTGCTGGACGTGGTCAAACCTTTCGATGCGTGACGAAACTGCTGAACAACCCACCCCCCTGCGCAGTGGCCTGACCACCGGTAGCTGCGCCACCGCCACCAGCCTGGCGGCCGCTCGATTGCTGCTCGGCGGTGGGAGTTCGGATGCGGTGGACATCACCCTGCCCAAGGGCAAGCGCGTACAGATGCGCCTGGAGTTCTGCCGGCTGATCGGCAACGGTGCCGAAGCAGGAACGATCAAAGATGCAGGTGACGATCCGGACGTCACCCATGGCGCCCTGCTCTATTCCCAGGTACGCCTGAATTCCCAACCGGGTATTCGCTTCAACGCCGGCCAAGGCGTCGGCACCGTGACCCGTCCAGGACTGGTACTGGGCGTCGGCGAACCGGCGATCAATCCGGTGCCGCGCAAAATGATCACCGACCACCTGACCCTGCTGGCAGACGAACTCGGCTACCGCGGCGGTTTCGACGTCACGGTCAACGTCGAAGGTGGCGAGGCGCTGGCGTTGAAAACCATGAACCCGCGCCTGGGAATTCTCGGCGGACTGTCGATTCTCGGCACCAGCGGCATCGTCCGGCCGTTTTCCTGCGCAGCCTACATTGCGTCGATCCATCAAGGCATCGATGTCGCGAAGACCAACGGCTACCTGCACATCGCCGCCTGCACCGGCAATGCCAGCGAAGACACCATGCGCCGGGTCTATGACCTGCCGGAAATCGCCCTGATCGAAATGGGCGACTTCGTCGGCGCAGTGCTCAAGCATCTGCGCAGAGTGCCTGTGGACAGACTCAGCCTGTGTGGAGGTTTCGGCAAGATCAGCAAGCTGGCTGCCGGCCACATGGACCTGCACAGTCGACATTCGAGTATCGATTTGCCGCAACTCGCGCAGTGGGCCGCCGCAATAGGTGCCGATGAACCGCTGCAACAGGCGATTCGCGACGCCAACACCAGTCAGCAAGCCCTAGCCATGGCTAGCGCCGCCGGTATAGCGCTGGGCGATGCGGTGTGCCAGCACGCCCTGAATTTCGCCCGCAGCGTGGTACCGGCGCAGGTTCAGGTGGAAGTCTTTGCCATTGATCGTCAGGGCGGCGTTGTCGGCCACGCGGGAGCTTTCCAATGAAACGCATCTTGTTGCTCGGCGGCGTCACCGAGGCCCTGGCCATCGCTCGCACCCTTGGGCCGGAACATATCTATAGCCTGGCGGGGATCGGTCGTGTGCCCACCGATTTGCAGTGTCAGGTACGTGTCGGCGGTTACGGCGGCGCCGAAGGGTTGGCGCAATTCATTCTCGATGAAGGGGTCGAGCTATTGCTGGATGCTACCCACCCCTACGCCGCGCAAATCAGCCGGAACGCTGCCACCGCGGCTCGCGCGAGCGCCATTCCCTGCTGGGCACTGCGACGTCCGGCCTGGCAGCCACAGGGCGGCGATGACTGGCGCGAAGTCAGCGACTGGAGCGAATTGATCGAAGCCCTGAAACCCTTCAGGCGCCCGTTGTTCACCCTCGGTCGCGAACCCTTGCAACACCTGCATGAAATTCCGCCAGAGCAATTCTGGACGCTGCGTGCGCTGGACGCGTATCCGGGTAACGAACGCTGCGAAGTCATCGGCGCCCGCGGCCCGTTCCTGATCGACGATGAGCACGAACTGTTCGAGCGTCGGCAGATCGATGTGCTGATCAGCAAGAACAGCGGCAGTACGGCCACCGAGCCGAAGCTGGAAGTGGCGCGCGAGCGTGGGGTGCCGGTGCTGGTGTTGAAGCGGCCGGTGTTGCCGGGGGTTGATCGAGAGTTCCTGTCGTGCAAAGAAACACTTGCTGCGTTGGCGGAATTTCTTCAATAGCGCAGGATCAATAACTTGCATGATAAGTAACCTATTTGTTACCTTCAGAGCCAGTCATGATCGAACTCGAAGAATATTTGCAGGCCAATGAAACAAGCCCTTTTGGACGCTGGTTTTCTACCCTGAATGTGCAGGCAGCCCATAAAGTGGCTACCGCACTGATCAGACTTGAACTGGGCAATACGTCCAACATCAAGTGGTTCGAAGGCCTGGGCGAATACCGAATAAATTGGGGGCCTGGCTACAGAATTTATCTGATCCAGGAAGGAAAACGTCTGATCATACTGTTTGGTGGCGGCGACAAGACCACCCAAAAAAACGACATCAAACACGCAAAAGCTTTGATAGCGGAATTTCGAGATCGGAAAAAAGCTGAAAGGCAGCGGAGATAAATCATGGCTCTCACTCGAAGTTACAAACACACCATCGCCGAGCGCGCACAATCTGATCCCGAGTTCGCCCAGGCATTATTGGATGAGGCTGCTACGCTGTTTCTTAACGGTGAACCCGAAATGGCACGAATCATTTTGCGTGACCTCGTCAACGCAACTATAGGTTTTGAAGCGCTGGCGAAAGAAACGGCAAAGCCCAGTAAAAGTCTCCATAGAATGTTGTCTGCCAAGGGCAACCCGAGCATGGATAACCTCGCGGCAATTTTCGCGGTTATTCGCGCGACGCTCGGAGTAAACATGCAGGTTCAAGCGATACGCTGGAGCTGACGGTATGCGAAACAAGGAGTGCTGCTGCGACACCACACCGCATGCCACGTTTTTACTTATCGGCCCTGATCAGGCTAAATAGCCGCGCCTGATCGCCCACCCACCGGATTTGTCCCATGTCCCGACAACGGCTCGCAATTGCCTGGATCGCCTGCTTCGCAGTGCTGTTCAACATGCTCGCCATGCCGATGACCGGTGCGATGGCGCAGTCGGCGAAGTCGCCTGCCGAACAACTGTTATGGGGCAGCTTCTGCACCTCCGGCGGCACGAAGATGGTGGCAATTTCCATCGGCGACATCGAGCAGAAAGCCCCGCAAAACGACGATCATTCCAACATGCAGCACTGCTGGTGTTGCTCCGGTTCCTCGCCTCTTGTGGCGTTGCCCGGGCATGAACCACAACCATTTTTCGCCCGTTTCGAAGCCAACCGAAGCCAGCCCCCCGCCGCACTCGACACACCCACTCCGCGCCAGCAATGGCCGAGCCTGAACCCCCGCGCGTCCCCTCTGGTGTGATTCCCTCTCGCAATTGACTGCGTCTTGAATCCATCCGGAGTACTGCCATGTTGAACAAACTCATCGTTCTGGCTGCGTTGCTGCTGCCTGCCTGCTTTGCCACCGCCCATGAATACAAGGCCGGCGAGCTGGAAATCGCTCACCCCTGGTCTCAGGAACTGCCGCCCAATGCGCCGACCGTCGCGGCGTATTTCGTGATTCACAACAAAGGCAAAACCGCTGACCGGTTGCTCAGTGTCGACTCGCCGATTGCTGGCGATGCTCAGTTGCACGAACACATCAAACAGAACGACTTGATGAAAATGCAGCAGGTTCCGAGCGTCGAAATCCCTGCCGGTGGCGAAATCACTTTCGCGCCGATGGCGTATCACGTGATGCTGCTGGAGCTGAAAGACCGCAGCCTGCTGGCCGATGGCAAACACTTCCCGCTGACGATGCACTTCGAGAAGTCCGGTGACGTGACCGTTGAAGTCTCGGTGCAGAAGCAGGCGCCGGATGGCATGCAAGCGCACGAGCATACTCAGTAACCGACAGCACCGAGCCCGCCCATGCGCCCGCTTAGCGCCAGGTCATCCGCCTCCCGTCGTCAGCCTTGGAGCCTGACCCGCGGCAGCTGGATCAGCCTGTTCGCCATGTTGATGATCTTTATCGGCCCACTGATTTCTCAGTCGATGCCGATGGATCAACGCGCGAGCCTGTCCGGCTCCATGAACATGTCGATGGACATGCCCATGGACATGTCGGCCATGGACCACGACGCCCAACCCGCCGCAGAGCATTGCCCGCCAAAACCCGATCACCACGCCCTTTGGGAGAAATGCGGCTACTGCAGCCTGTTGTTCAACTGCCCGGCACTGACCGGCGGCCAGTCTTTCGTCGCATTCGATACCCCCACAGCCACAACCTTCAGTACGCCCTCTCCACGCCTGGGCCACGCCCGGCAAACCTTCTTCCCCGGTGCTCGCACCCGAGCCCCGCCCGTCGTCGCGTAAACACCCACATCCGATCTCACACGGTATCGAAGACAGCCCAACGCTGCCGGCCGTGTCGTTTACGACTGTTCGATGGAAATTGTCATGTCCAGGTTTTCTGCTGACACACGCTTGAGCGCTGCCCAAGCTACTTTTGCCCTGAATGAATCCCGTGTTCGTTTCAGGCACGCCACCGCCCTTCTTTGTGGCGCTTTGCTGACACCCATGGTGCTGGCCGATGAACACGCAGGTCATGGCGAAGAACTGAGCCCGACGGTGATCACTGCCATCGCGCCCAGCTCCCCGCTGACCATCGTCACCAATCCCAAGGACCCGCGCCAACCGGTACCAGCCAGCGACGGCGGCGATTACCTGAAGACCATTCCAGGCTTCGCCCTGGTGCGCAACGGCGGCACCAACGGTGATCCCGTGTTGCGCGGCATGTTCGGTTCGCGGCTCAACATCCTCACCAACGGCGGCATGATGCTGGGCGCCTGCCCTGGCCGGATGGACGCACCAACCTCTTACATCTCGCCAGAAACCTACGACAAACTCACCGTCATCAAAGGCCCGCAAACCGTGTTATGGGGACCCGGCGCGTCGGCCGGCACCATCCTGTTCGACCGCGAGCCTGAACGCTTCGGCGAGCTCGGCACCCGGGTGAACGCCAGCGTGCTGGCCGGCTCCAACGGCCGCTTCGACAAGGTAGTGGATGCCGCTGCCGGTGGCCCGCTGGGTTATGTTCGGGTGATCGGCAACACCGCGCATGCCGACGACTACAAGGACGGCAACAACGACACCGTGCCGTCACGCTACGACAAGTGGAATGGCGACGTCGCGGTGGGCTGGACACCGGACGCCGATACCCTGCTGGAGTTGACTGCCGGCAAGGGCGATGGCGAAGCGCGTTACGCTGGACGCGGCATGGACGGCTCACAGTTCAAGCGTGAAAGCCTCGGCCTCCGTTTCGAGAAGTCGAACATGGGCGAGGTGCTGGATAAGGTCGAAGCGCAGGTCTACTACAACTACGCCGACCACGTGATGGACAATTACACCCTGCGCACGCCTTCCGGCACCGGGATGATGGCCGGCCCGATGGCCTCGAACGTCGACCGCCGGACCCTCGGTGCACGGATCAAGGCGACCTGGCGCTGGGCCGATGTGCAGTTGATCAGCGGCATCGACGCGCAGACCAACGAACACCGCCAACGCAGCGCCATGGGCATCGATACCTATAAGAACCTGCCGTACACCAAGGACGCCGACTTCCATAACTACGGCGTGTTCAGCGAGCTGACCTGGTACACCACCGACAGCGACCGGCTGATCACAGGTGCGCGACTGGACCGCGCCTCGGCCAAGGATTTCCGACAGACCACCGGCTCGGGGATGATGACGCGCCCCAATCCGACCGCCGACGACACCCGCGCCGACACCCTGCCCAGCGGCTTCGTCCGCTACGAGCATGACCTGGCGGACAGCCCGACCACGCTCTATGCCGGCCTAGGTCACACCCAGCGGTTCCCGGATTACTGGGAACTGTTCTCGCCCAACTCCGGGCCTGTCGGATCGGTGAACGCCTTCGATTCGATCAAACCCGAAAAAACCACCCAGCTCGATTTCGGCCTGCAATACAAAACCGAAGAACTCGACGCCTGGGCCTCGGGTTACATCGGGCAGGTACGCGACTACATCCTGTTCAACTACACGCCCGGAATGATGGGCATGACCTCCCAGGCCGAGAACATCGACGCGCGGATCATGGGTGGCGAACTCGGCGCGGCCTACAAGCTGACCAGCCACTGGAAGGCTGATGCAACCCTGGCCTACGCCTGGGGCAAGAACAGCAGCGACGGCAGCGCATTGCCACAAATGCCGCCGCTGGATGCACGTTTCGGCTTGACCTACAGCGAAGATAACTGGAGCGCCGGCGCACTGTGGAGAGTGGTCGCCGCGCAAAACCGTATCGACCAGAACAAGGGCAACGTGGTCGGCAAGGACTTCGACAAAACGGCAGGCTTCGGGGTGTTCTCGCTCAATGGTGCCTACCGGATCAACAAGAACTGGAAGGTCAGTTCTGGTGTGGACAACCTGTTCGGCAAGGCTTACGCCGAGCACCTGAACCTGGCGGGGAACGCGGGTTTCGGCTACCCGGCCAATGACCCGCAGGCCATTAAAGAACCGGGGCGCACGCTCTGGACCAAAGTGGACATGAGCTTCTAACAAGAAAAGTCAAAAGATCGCAGCCAGCGGCCGCTCCTGCATGAACAGGATCTCCCGTAGCCGCTCTGTAGGAGCGGTGTAGGAGCGGTGTAGGAGCGGTGTAGGAGCTGTCGAGTGAAACGAGGCTGCGATCTTTTAACAAACGACTGATTCGCCAAGCGGAGCACAACCAATGAAACAGCCCAAAGTGAATTTCTACAACCTGGCCTGGCGTTGGCATTTCTATGCCGGTCTGTTCGTCGCGCCCTTCATGGTGATGCTCGCGTTGACCGGCGTCATTTACCTGTTCAAACCGCAACTCGATCCGTTGATGTACGGCAGCCTGCTGAACGTTCCGGCCGGCCACCACACGGTGGCGGCCGACGACCTGCTTAAACGGGTCAAAGAGGCGTATCCACAAGCAACGATCAAGCAATACCTGCCGCCAATCAGTGCAGAACGCAGCGCGCAATTTGTCGTCGTTAACGAAGGCACCGAGCTCAACGTGTTCGTCGACCCCTATCACGGCGATATCCTGGGTGAGCAAGACGCCAAGATGAATCTGCAGGCCATCGCGCGGTCGATTCACGGCGAGCTGATGATCGGCACCGTGGGGGATCGACTGGTCGAACTGGCCGCCGGCTGGGGCATTGTGCTGGTGGTCTCCGGCGTCTTCCTGTGGTGGCCGCGCGGTCAGGCAGCCGGCATTCTATGGCCGCGTTTGAGCAGTCGCGGTCGAGTGCTGTGGCGCGACCTGCACGCCGTCACCGGCTTTTGGGGCGCCGCGTTTCTGCTGGTGATGTTGCTCAGCGGCATGACCTGGACCGGCTTCTGGGGCAAACAATACGCGGGCGTGTGGAATGTCTTCCCGGATGCGATGTGGAATGACATGCCCAAGTCCGACGTCGAGGCTCGCAGCCTCAATACCGCCACGCGCCAGACCGTGCCCTGGGCGATGGAAAACACGCCGATGCCGATGTCCGGCGACCACGCCGAACACATGAACCACGGCGATGCGAAAGCTGGTCCTGCGGCACCGACCATCAGCTTGCAAGCGGTGCAAAACATCGCCCAGCAGCGCAAGGTCGAGCCGGGCTACAGCATCACGTTTCCGACCACCGCGACGGGCGTGTTCACTATCGCGGTGTTTGCCGACGACCCGCGAAACGACGCCACCCTGCATGTCGATCAATACACCGGCAACGTCCTCGCTGACGTGCGCTACGAGCATTACGGTACCGTGGCCCGCGCGACGGAAATCGGCGTAATGCTGCACGAAGGCAAAATGTTTGGGGTGTTCAACCAGATCATGGTGCTGCTGATCTGCCTGATGATTCTGCTCAGTGCCGTCAGTGGCGTGGTGATCTGGTGGAAGCGTCGTCCGCAGGGCAAATTCGGTGTGCCGCCACTGCGTCACGACCTGCCGAAATGGAAAACCGCGATGGTTATCATGTTCGCCCTGGCGGTGGCGTTCCCGCTTGTGGGTGCGTCGCTCGTGGTGGTGTGGATTTTGGATAAGGTGCTGTTTTCGCGCTTCAATCGGCACACCGAATCGGCCTCATCGTCATCATGAAACGCACGAGATGATTTGATCTGAAGCCCGTCACTGATGATGCCGGAGACCCTCTGTAGGAGCTGCCGAGGGAACCGAGGCTGCGATCTTTTGATGTTGTTTTTTCAAGAGCAAGATCAAAAGATCGCAGCCTCGTTACACTCGACAGCTCCTACACAGCTCCTACACAGTTTCTACACACTGCAACTAATCCCACGGTCGCCCGCCCCAATCTGGCGCACCACCTCGCACCAGCGCGCCAGACGCGATCCTTCATAGTGCGCCGCCAGGCAGCGCAACCGCTCTAGTACGTCATTTCTCCGCCTTTCGCCGACCAGGCACAGCCCTTGCTAAAGACCCTTCAGTAGTCCGCATCTGCCAACCAAGAAAAATATCTAACGTTCATGGAGATCGCACAATGAAGCGTCGCAGCTTGATCAAGGCTTTCACACTATCGGCATCGATTGCCGCGATGGGCATGACCTGGACTGTCCAGGCCGCCGAGACCATCAAGGTCGGTATCCTGCACTCGTTGTCCGGCACCATGGCGATCTCTGAAACCTCCCTCAAAGACATGGCGTTGATGACCATCGACGAGATCAACGCCAAGGGCGGCGTGAACGGCAAGATGCTGGAGCCTGTGGTGGTCGACCCAGCGTCGAACTGGCCGTTGTTCGCCGAAAAAGGCCGGCAGCTGCTGACTCAGGACAAGGTTGCCGTGGTCTTTGGCTGCTGGACGTCGGTGTCGCGCAAATCGGTATTGCCAGTGTTCGAAGAGCTCAATGGCCTGCTCTTCTATCCCGTGCAATATGAGGGCGAAGAGATGTCGCCGAACGTGTTCTACACCGGCGCCGCACCGAACCAGCAGGCGATCCCGGCCGTGGAATACCTGATGAGCGAAGAAGGCGGCAGTGCCAAGCGCTACTTCCTGCTCGGCACCGACTATGTCTACCCGCGTACCACCAATAAAATCCTGCGCTCGTTCCTGCATTCCAAAGGCGTGGCAGACAAAGACATCGAAGAGGTCTATACGCCATTCGGTCACAGCGATTACCAGACCATTGTGGCCAACATCAAAAAATTCTCGGCCGGTGGCAAGACAGCTGTCATCTCCACGGTCAACGGCGACTCCAACGTACCGTTCTATAAAGAACTCGCCAACCAGGGTTTGAAAGCCACCGATGTTCCGGTCGTGGCGTTCTCCGTCGGCGAAGAAGAGCTGCGCGGCATCGACACCAAACCCCTGGTAGGCAACCTGGCGGCGTGGAACTACTTCGAGTCGGTCCAGAACCCGGCGAACACCCGGTTCGTCGCCGACTGGAAAGCCTACGCCAAGAAACACAATTTGCCGGGCGCGGATAAAGCGGTGACCAACGACCCGATGGAAGCCACCTACGTCGGCATCCACATGTGGGCGCAAGCGGTAGAAAAAGCCAAATCCACCGACGTCGACAAGGTTCGCGAAGCCCTCGCCGGCCAGACCTTCGCCGCACCGTCCGGCTACACCCTGACCATGGACAAAACCAACCACCACCTGCACAAGCCCGTGATGATCGGCGAGATCCAGGCTGATGGTCAGTTCAACGTGGTGTGGCAGACCGAAGGCCCGATCCGTGCCGAACCGTGGAGCCCGTTCATTGTCGGCAACGACAAGAAGCCGGATTACGCGGTGAAGAGCAACTAAGTAGCAGGAACAAGCCCTTAACCCTGTAGGAGCCGAGCTTGCTCGCGATAGCGGTGCATCAGACACACCGTCATCGCGAGCAAGCTCGGCTCCCACAGGGTCCATCGTCGCCTTTCAGGACGTTGCTATGTCCCTATATCGTCTACTTGTCGCCTTTGCCTTTTTACTTTTGCCATTGGCCACCCACGCCAGCGACGCCGAAGACTTCGTCGCCGCCAATCCCGTGCAACAGGCAAAGCTGCTCGAATCCTGGGCTGCGCAGCCCGACCCTGCCCGTATCGAACTGATCAACGCCCTGCAACAAGGCGCGCTGACCG
This sequence comes from Pseudomonas sp. MDV22-iso1, assembly GCF_058145095.1. NCBI lineage: Bacteria > Pseudomonadati > Pseudomonadota > Gammaproteobacteria > Pseudomonadales > Pseudomonadaceae > Pseudomonas > Pseudomonas sp. MDV22-iso1. The sequence goes on along the minus strand of NZ_JBYVMF010000004.1, from coordinate 292,855 downwards.
TCGACGGACAAGTCAAAACCCTGCGCCTGAACAACCGCCTGCGGGGTCTGATCGACACCGCGCTGGCCAGTCACCAACTGCTCGCGGCCGACGCAAAAATTCGCCTCGCCGCCGCGCAGCAACTGCAGAAAAGTGCCAAACCGGCGCAGCTGAAATTTCTCGATCAGCAACTCGTAGCCGAACAGGACGAGGGTGTTCACGCGGCCTTGAGTCTCGCACTGGCCAACCTGCAACTGGTGGACAGTGACCCGGCGGTGCGTCTCGCCGCCGTGCGCCTGCTCGGCGAAACCGGCGATCCGCTGGCTCGCACCCGCCTCGAAAGCCTGCTGGAACCAGGCGTCGAAACCGATTCCACGGTACGCACGGCAGCAGAAACCAGCCTGGCCCAGGTGAAACGCAAACTGCTGATCGGCGAGATCCTGGGGCAAGCCTTCAGCGGCATGTCCCTCGGTTCAATTCTGCTGCTGGCGGCACTCGGTCTGGCGATCACCTTCGGCCTGCTCGGGGTGATCAATATGGCCCACGGCGAGATGCTGATGCTGGGGGCTTACTCGACCTACGTCGTGCAGTTGATGTTCCAGCGCTTCGCACCACAGGCCATCGAGTTTTATCCCTTGATCGCGTTGCCGGTGGCGTTCTTCGTCACGGCGGCCATCGGCATGGCGCTCGAACGCACAGTCATCCGTCACTTGTATGGCCGCCCGCTGGAAACCCTGCTCGCCACCTGGGGCATCAGCCTGATGTTGATTCAACTCGTGCGATTACTGTTCGGCGCGCAGAACGTAGAAGTTGCCAACCCTGAGTGGCTCTCCGGCGGCATTCAAGTACTGCCCAACCTGGTGCTGCCGTACAACCGCATCGTGATCATCGCGTTTGCGCTGTTCGTGGTGGTGTTGACCTGGCTGCTGCTGAACAAAACACGCTTGGGACTGAACGTACGTGCCGTCACTCAGAACCGCAACATGGCCGCATGCTGCGGCGTGCCCACCGGACGCGTCGACATGCTCGCATTCGGCCTCGGCTCAGGCATTGCCGGACTCGGTGGCGTAGCCCTGAGCCAGATCGGCAACGTCGGCCCCGACCTCGGCCAGAGCTACATCATCGACTCGTTCCTGGTGGTGGTGCTCGGGGGTGTCGGTCAGTTGGCCGGCAGTGTGCTGGCCGCTTTCGGGCTGGGTATCGCCAACAAGATTCTCGAGCCGCAGATCGGTGCGGTGCTCGGCAAGATCCTGATCCTCGCGCTGATCATTCTGTTCATCCAGAAACGTCCGCAAGGCCTCTTTGCACTGAAAGGACGGGTGATCGACTGATGAACCAGCCTCTGCTCGTTACTGCGACAAAAAAAGCCGGCCCCAAAATAACGATCGCCGTTGGCGCGGTGATTCTCGTTCTGCTGCTGGCGTTGCCACTGCTTTCGCTGTTGCCCGCTGACAGCACACTGCACGTTTCCGCCTACACGCTGACATTGGTGGGCAAGATTCTTTGCTATGCCATCGTCGCTTTGGCGCTGGACCTGGTTTGGGGTTACGCCGGCCTGCTGTCCCTGGGTCACGGTCTGTTCTTCGCCCTCGGCGGCTACGCCATGGGCATGTACCTGATGCGCCAGGCCTCGGGGGATGGCCTGCCCGCGTTCATGACGTTCCTGTCCTGGACCGAATTGCCGTGGTACTGGACAGGCACCAGCAGTTTCCTCTGGTCGATGTGCCTGGTAGTGCTGGCACCGGGACTGTTGGCGCTGGTGTTCGGTTTCTTCGCGTTCCGCTCGCGGATCAAGGGCGTGTATTTTTCGATCATGACCCAGGCCCTGACCTTCGCCGGCATGCTGCTGTTTTTCCGAAATGAAACCGGGTTTGGCGGCAACAACGGCTTCACCAATTTCCGCACCATTCTGGGTTTTGGCATCACCGAGCCAGGCACTCGCGCCGTGCTGTTTTTTGCCACCGTGGTGTTGCTGGTGGCGAGCCTGTTCATCGGGTGGAGGCTGGCGCAAAGCAAGTTCGGCCGGGTGTTGACTGCGTTGCGCGACGCCGAAAATCGCCTGATGTTCTGTGGCTACGACCCGCGTGGTTTCAAGCTGTTTGTCTGGGTATTGAGCGCGGTGTTGTGCGGCTTGGCCGGCGCCTTGTACGTACCGCAAGTCGGCATCATCAACCCGAGTGAAATGTCGCCAACCAACTCCATCGAGGCCGCCGTCTGGGTAGCCCTGGGCGGTCGCGGCACGTTGATCGGGCCCCTGTTGGGTGCCGGTGTGGTCAACGGCATGAAGAGCTGGTTCACCGTCGCGTTCCCGGAATACTGGCTGTTCTTCCTCGGCGCGCTGTTCATCGTCGTGACCCTGTACCTGCCCAAAGGCGTGATCGGTCTGCTGAAGAAAAGGGGTGAACAATGAGAGTGACTGCGACGGCTGAATTCATGCTCGAACCGGCCTTCTTTCCCGTGGAGCCCAACAAGGATGCCGGCAGCAGTCGCGATGCCATCGGCCTCGGCCAACGCGCCGGCCCTGGCCTGGACACTCGCCACGGCACCATCCTGACCCTGGAGGACATCAGCGTCAGCTTTGATGGTTTCAAGGCGTTGAACAATCTGAACCTGTACATCGGTGTCGGTGAACTGCGCTGCATCATCGGCCCCAACGGCGCGGGCAAGACCACCCTGATGGACGTGATTACCGGCAAGACGCGTCCCAGTCATGGCAAGGCCTGGTTCGGTGAGACCCTCGACCTGACACAGATGAGCGAAGTGCAAATCGCTCAGGCGGGCATTGGTCGCAAGTTCCAGAAACCGACGGTGTTCGAAGCCCTGAGCGTGTTTGAAAACCTGGAGCTGGCGCAGAAAACCGACAAATCGGTATGGGCCAGCCTGCGGGCGAAGTTGAGTGGCGAACAGAAGGATCGCATCAGCGAGGTGCTGGAAACCATTCGCCTGACCAGCTCGGTCAATCGCCCCGCAGGTCTTCTGTCCCACGGTCAGAAGCAGTTCCTGGAGATCGGCATGTTGCTGATGCAGGACCCGCAACTGTTGCTGCTCGATGAGCCGGTGGCGGGCATGACCGACGCCGAAACCGAGTTCACCGCCGAACTGTTCAAACGCCTGGCCGGCAAGCATTCACTGATGGTCGTGGAGCACGACATGGGTTTTGTCGGCTCGATTGCCGACCACGTGACGGTGTTGCACCAGGGCAGCGTGCTGGCCGAAGGGTCGCTTGCACAAGTGCAGGATAACGAGCGGGTGATCGAGGTATATCTCGGTCGCTAGCAAAAAAACGCCTTACCCCTGTAGGAGCTGTCGAGTGAAACGAGGCTGCGATCTTTTGATCTTCATCAGGCACCCCATACCAGGATCAAAAGATCGCAGCCTCGTTTCACTCGACAGCTCCTACAGAACGTTTAGGTGGGGAAAGCAAGCCGTGTGCAACAGAAGGAATTTGAAATGCTGCAAGTCGACAAGCTGCACCAGTACTACGGCGGTAGCCACATCCTGCGCGGCCTGACGTTTGACGTGAAGGTGGGCGAGGTTACCTGCCTGCTCGGGCGCAACGGCGTCGGCAAGACCACCCTGCTCAAATGCCTGATGGGTTTGCTGCCCGCCAAAGAAGGCGCGGTGAATTGGGAAGGCAAGCCGATCACTACGTTCAAGCCGCATCAACGGGTGCATGCAGGCATCGCGTATGTGCCGCAAGGTCGCGAGATCTTCGGGCGCCTGACCGTGGAAGAAAACCTGCTGATGGGCCTGTCGCGTTTCCCGGGGGCCGAGGCCAAGGAAGTACCGGCCTTCATTTACGAACTGTTCCCGGTGTTGCTGCAAATGAAACAGCGGCGCGGCGGTGACTTGTCCGGTGGTCAGCAGCAACAGCTTGCCATCGGCCGGGCGCTGGCCAGCCGTCCGCGCCTGCTGATTCTTGATGAACCCACCGAAGGCATCCAGCCGTCGGTAATCAAGGAAATCGGCGCGGTCATCAAGAAGCTCGCGGCCCGTGGTGACATGGCGATTTTGCTGGTGGAGCAATTCTACGATTTCGCCGCCGAACTGGCCGATCACTACCTGGTGATGTCCCGGGGCGAAATCGTGCAGCAGGGTCGCGGCGAAAACATGGAAGCCGAGGGCGTACGAGGTCTGGTCACAATCTGAGCTGTTCACCTCACATGCAGCACCAATTTGCCGCACCCCGACCCTCGATGTGCGCCATGTTGGTGCCCCTCAACAAACAACAACCGCCTTCTGCTTGGGAAACGGACGGCACAGCCTTTGCAAATGCCTTCATGACTTCTCACTAAGCACTGACCATGACTCTTCCTGCTTCCGGCGCCTTTACCCCCAGCTGGCACGCCGAACTGGAACTGGGCTACGCCCGTTTCGGCGACAGTACGCGCCCGGTTCAGCGCCGACACCAAGGCCCGTTACGGGTGCAGAAACACCTGTACGCCGAAGGTCCCGAAGTGTGCCAGCACATCATCGTGCACCCACCGGGCGGAATTGCCGGGGGCGATCGCCTGGACATCTCGGCCAGTGTCGGCCGCGATGCCTGGGCGCAGATCACCAGCCCCGGCGCGGCCAAATGGTACCGCGCAGCCGGGCCTGCCTATCAGCAGCTGCAACTGAACGTGGCCGCCGGTGCAACCCTGGAATGGTTGCCCCAGGAGACGATCATTTTCAGTGCAGCACAGGCCGAACTCAGCACCGCCATCGACCTTGAAGGTGATGCCCGGCTGTTCTACTGGGACGTGGTGGCACTGGGTCGCCCGGCTAGCGGCGAACGCTTCGACCTCGGGCATTTTCAGTCCCGGCTCGACATCCGCCGCGATGGCCAGTTGCTCTGGCACGAACGTCAGCGCATTGTCGGGGCTGATGGTTTGCTTGATTCGCCAATAGGTCTGGATGGCCAACCGGTGTTTGCGACGTTGCTGGTGACGGGCGAAATCGATAGTGACTTGCTGGAGCAATGCCGCTCGCTGCCTCATGACGTGCGCGGCGATCTGACGCAATTGCCGGGGCTGCTGGTTGCACGATGCCTGGCCAGTGAAGCGTTGTTGGCACGCGGTTGGTTGATCGATTTATGGCGGTTGCTGCGCCCTGCGTTGCTCGGCCGGGAAGCCGTCCAACCCAGAATATGGAGCACCTGAAATACGCTCCCCTGTAGGAGTGAGCCTGCTGGCGATAGCGGTGTGTCAGGCAACTTATGTGTTGAATGTGCCGACGCTATCGCGAGCAGGCTCACTCCTACAGGGTTTTGTGTTTACAGATCCGAATACCTTTTTATCTGCCCAGATGGATTCCAAGCGATGGACCTGACCCCACGTGAAAAAGACAAGCTGCTGATCTTCACCGCCGGCCTCGTGGCCGAGCGGCGTTTGGCTCGCGGCGTGAAACTTAATTACCCCGAGGCCATGGCCTACATCTCCGCAGCGTTGCTTGAAGGCGCCCGTGACGGTCGAACCGTGGCCGAACTGATGCACTTCGGCACCACCCTGCTCACCCGTGAACACGTGATGGAAGGCATCCCGGAAATGATCCCGGAGATCCAGGTCGAAGCGACGTTTCCCGACGGCACCAAACTGGTGACCGTCCATCAACCCATCGCCTGAGGAAGCGCCATGACTTACCGCATCCGCGATGCCTTGCACGCCGACCTGCCGGCGATTCGCGATATCTACAACGATGCCGTACTCAATACCACGGCCATCTGGAACGAGCAGGCCGTCGACCTGGGCAACCGCCAGGCCTGGTTCAGCGCGCGACAGTCCCTGGGGTATCCCATCCTCGTAATCGTCGACGCTGATAACACCGTACTGGGCTACGCTTCGTTCGGCGACTGGCGGCCGTTCGATGGCTTTCGCCACACGGTCGAACACTCGGTCTACGTGCGCAGCGATCAGCGTGGCAATGGCCTCGGACCGCAACTGATGACGGTGCTGATCGAACGCGCCAAAAGCTGTGACAAGCACATCATGGTTGCCGCCATCGAGAGTGGTAACGCCGCCTCCATTCGTTTGCATGAACGAGCCGGGTTTGTGACGACCGGACAGATGCCCCAGGTCGGCACCAAGTTCGGTCGCTGGCTGGACCTGACCTTCATGCAACTGACCCTCAATCCTGGCGCGCCACCACCGCTCGCCCACAAGGAGTGACACCCGATGAATGCCGCCCAACTGCGTCGCGTCAATGTCGACAGTTTTGCGCACTACCGTCAGGGGCTGATTGACCTGCTGCTCGACGCGGTGGGTTATGGCGCGAGTGTCGGTTTCATGGCTGACCTGGACACTACCCAGGCACGCGCCTATTTCGATGACGTCCAGGAGGACCTTAACAAAGGCAACGTGCTGCTCTGGGTGGTGGTCAAGGACGAACAGGTTCAAGCAAGCGTGCAACTGAGCTTGTGCCAGAAAGCCAATGGGCTGAACCGCGCGCAAGTGCAAAAACTGCTGGTGCGTGAACACGCGCGTCGGCGCGGCCTGGGCCAGCAATTGATGAGCGCTCTGGAAACCGCCGCCCTTCAGCACAAGCGCGGCATGCTGTACCTCGACACAGAGGCCGGCTCACCCGCAGAGGACTTCTACAAGGCCCTGGGTTACACCCGCGCCGGCCAGATCCCCGACTTCGCCTGCGACCCGAGCGGCCAGTACAAACCGACCGCCCTCTACTACAAGATCCTGCAAGGAGCCCATTGATGATTCCCGGTGAATACCAGATCCAGCCCGGCGACATCGAACTCAATGTCGGCCGTCGCACAGTCAGCCTGAAAGTGGCCAACAGCGGCGACCGACCGATCCAGGTCGGCTCGCACTATCACTTTTTCGAAACCAACGATGCCCTGACATTTGACCGTTCCGCCAGCCGCGGCATGCGCCTGAATATCCCCGCCGGTACCGCCGTGCGCTTCGAGCCGGGGCAAAGCCGCGAAGTCGAGCTGGTGGACCTGGCGGGGCATCGCCGGGTGTTCGGGTTTGCCGGGCGGATCATGGGTGACCTCGACTGACTGTGGCGAGGGGATTTATCCCCGTTCGGGTGCGAAGAACCCGCAATCTGGCGAATGCGTTATTGCAGAGAGATCGGAGTGCCAGGTTTTACGACCGCTGCGCGGCCGAACGGGGATAAATCCCCTCGCCACAATACATTTGTGCAAGGAATTACGATGAAGATTTCCCGTCAAGCCTACGCCGACATGTTCGGCCCCACCGTCGGCGACAAGGTCCGTCTGGCCGATACCGAACTGTGGATCGAAGTGGAAAAAGACTTCACCACCTACGGTGAAGAAGTGAAGTTCGGTGGCGGCAAAGTTATCCGCGACGGCCAGGGCCAGAGCCAATTGCTCGCCGCCGAAGTGGTCGACACTGTGATCACCAACGCACTGATCATCGACCATTGGGGCGTGGTCAAAGCCGACGTCGGCCTCAAAGACGGGCGCATTGCCGGGATCGGCAAGGCTGGCAACCCGGACGTGCAGCCGAACGTCAGTATTGCGATCGGCGCCAGCACCGAAGTGATTGCCGGTGAAGGCATGATCCTCACCGCTGGCGGCATCGACACCCACATCCACTTCATCTGCCCACAGCAGATCGAAGAGGCATTGATGAGCGGTGTCACCACCATGATCGGCGGTGGAACCGGTCCCGCGACCGGCACCAACGCCACCACCTGCACCTCCGGCCCTTGGCACCTGGCACGCATGCTTCAGGCCGCCGATGCCTTCCCGATGAACATCGGCCTCACCGGCAAAGGCAACGCGAGCCTGCCGGAGCCGCTGATCGAGCAGGTCAAGGCCGGTGCCATCGGCCTGAAATTGCACGAAGACTGGGGCACCACGCCGGCGAGCATCGACAATTGCCTGACCGTTGCCGACCAATACGATGTTCAGGTGGCGATTCACACCGACACGCTTAATGAATCGGGCTTCGTCGAAACCACCCTCGCCGCGTTCAAGGGGCGCACCATTCACACCTACCACACCGAAGGCGCCGGTGGCGGCCACGCGCCGGACATCATCAAAGCCTGCGGCTTCCCCAACGTGCTGCCGAGTTCGACCAACCCGACCCGGCCGTTCACCCGCAACACCATCGACGAACACCTCGACATGCTGATGGTCTGCCACCACCTGGACCCGAGTATTGCCGAAGATGTGGCATTCGCCGAAAGCCGCATCCGTCGGGAAACCATTGCCGCCGAAGACATCCTCCACGACCTCGGCGCGTTCTCGATGATCAGCTCCGACAGCCAGGCCATGGGGCGCGTCGGTGAAGTCATCACGCGCACCTGGCAGACTGCCGACAAGATGAAAAAACAGCGCGGCCCACTGCCGGGTGACGGTGAAGGCAACGACAACTTCCGCGCCAAACGCTACATCGCCAAGTACACCATCAACCCCGCGATCACTCACGGTATCAGCCACGAAGTGGGCTCGGTCGAAGTGGGGAAATGGGCGGATCTGGTGCTGTGGCGTCCGGCATTTTTTGGCGTAAAACCCTCGCTGATTCTCAAGGGTGGCGCGATTGCAGCCAGCCTGATGGGCGATGCCAACGCGTCGATACCGACACCGCAACCGGTGCACTACCGTCCGATGTTCGCCAGTTACGGCGGCTCGCTGCATGCCACCAGCCTGACCTTTATCAGCCAGGCAGCGCAGGAGGCCGGCTTACCGGAAGCCTTGGGGTTGAAGAAGAAAATCGCCGTGGTCAAAGGCTGTCGCGACGTGCAGAAAACCGACCTGATCCACAATGATTACCTGCCACAGATCGATGTCGACCCGCAGACCTATCAGGTGAAAGCCGACGGGGTTTTGTTGTGGTGCGAGCCGGCTGAAACCTTGCCCATGGCACAACGTTACTTCCTGTTCTAACGGACGCTGAACGTAAAAAGCCCCGAATGCGGCATCGCATTCGGGGCCCGTCAAACATCAATCAACTGGCAGACTGGACCGTAAACGGTATCTCCGTCCTTCGCAGCTTTGCACGCTCGATGGCTTGCTCGGTCAAGGACTTTTCCAGGTTCTTGATTGCGATAAATTGGTCCATTTCATCCGCATCCTGCATGGCCAGCTTCAACGCGTCGAAATCACTGCGATACGTTGTTTCCAGGTACGACCTCCAGAAAGGCTGCTCAAGTATGCTCTCCGCAAGCAGCTCCCCCTGCTCCAGGCCCAACACATGGAGACGAGCAGCGGTGATCATTTCCGGCTCAACGCCAGCCATTGTCCTGAACAGCATGCCACGCGATTGCCACGGCAGATCCAGGCTTTCGGCCAAATCAGTCATGTAGGCCAGCTGAACTTCCACTTCATCGATCGTCCCGATAACAGTGCCGTCGGGACCTGCTCGCCTGAATGTCTCTCCGTTCGCCAAGCGATCGGCAATGCGCCGACGTGCAATCGCGCCGATCTCATCCAGTCGGGACTTGCCTCTGGCCAATTCCACCAGTTCGGCCTCGACAAGGGCGGGGCTCTGCAGAGCGTAAGCCTCCTTGACCAGCACCTTGACGCCCAGGGCGTTGAACAATTGACTTGCCCCATCGGAACACTCAGTCACGACAATCGATTCGGAGAACGCCGTCTCACGCAATTCAGCATCCTCGTACATGGCCTCCAGCAGTCGCCAGACCTTGGCCGTCAGTGCGCTGCGATAGGTCGTTTCAGGAGAGCTGAAATCAGCCGATTCTGTCAGCCGGCGTATGACATCGAAAAATTGTTCGGACCCTGACTCATCCTCAAGCTCGTCCCAAAGAATCAACCTTTCCCTGAACACCGCATCAGGCATGCCCTGCGCCCATTTAAGGCTGTCCAGCAAACCTCGGGGTGGGTAAGGGCGCTCCGGGTCCATGCCCACAGATTCGGTATACCGTTTGAGCTTTTCCAGGACATCAGCCGGCATCCACTCGGGTTCGCGACTGACGAAGGTGCGGGCGAGCAGCTCCGCGCGGAACGAACCCGGTGCAATATCGGGGATCTCTGTCAATCGGTTGAATTTCAGATTCAGATGAATATGACGCGGTCGGGATTTGCCGAACAGTCCGATGGGCCATTCTTTGATGCCGGTGCTCTCAAGATTGAGAACCGCCAGTCTTGGCATCTGGCTGATGTCAGGCACCAGTCCTAATGGATTTCCAGGCAATGAAAGAAGCTCTAACCGGGTCAAGCCTCGCAGTCGCGCCACCGCTTGACGGGTCAATACGATTTGATTGTTATCCATGCACAAACTGGTCAAATGTCGCAGGTCACCGATTACCGGCGGCAACCGGTTTAACGTATTGCTGCCCAGATCCAGCGTGCGAAGCCCGGGAAAATGCTCGAGAAACTCTCCTTGGCTACTGAGCATGCTGGCTTCGCGCATACTCAGGCTCGTAACGTGGTCAAAATTGGCGTTCAGTCTGGGAAAGCTCGAAAGATGCCGGCTCATCGCCATACCGTCCAGATTAAGGTGCTGCGCGCGAACGATGCCAGGGGCATCGACCCCCGCCGGCCCTGTCCTTTGCCAACATTGCCTGATCGCCCGATAGAGCCTGTTTCGCGATTCCCATTCCGCCACTCCGGCGGGACTGAAGCGAAAGGACACGGTCGGAGAGTTCATCCAGCGTTGTAGCGTACCGTTGAGCTCGTTGAATTCGTTCTCCAAGGCGATGACTCGCGCTTGCGCTGCACCGGACACGGGTCCCAGTACGGCTGCAATCTGTTCGTCGGAATACTCCGGATAAAGAGTACTGACCCGACGCCGCAACAACGGGTCATCGGCGATCCCGCGATACCCCGGCATGCCGCCACGAAGACGCATTGTTTCAGGGTCATAAGCCGGTTTACGCTCCGGGTGCTCGCTTAAAACCGATTCGAATTGCTCGCGATCAAGCGGTGAGCGTTGCAGGTCAAGCTTGAGTCGCTCCCCCTCGAAAATGTCATACCCCAGCGCCCGTCGCTCTTTGTCTGGCAATGCGCGCAACAACGAAGCAAAGAAATTATCATTCCCGTGCAAATGCTGATTGCTCTCGTCACGCGCCTGATAGCCCCCCTCATCTTCAAGAATCAACACTTTGCGAATGGGGGCCTCTTCAGGGCCTATGCTGGCGTAAAGCTTACCGTTAAACGAAAACTCGCGGATTTCGATACGCACATCGTTCGACCAACCCGGCAATGTAGCCAACGACGCCAGCTCCAACCGTCGCGTATCGTTGTTCTCCAGCGCCTCAAGGTAAAGCCCCTCATAGGCTCGACTGACGCGCACCCGTTGCTGAGCCTGGCGTGCCTGTTCGCGCAAGCGCAAGGGAAGGGTCTGCTTATCTGACAGGTGCTTGAGGTCCGCTGCAGTGGCATCCTGCAACAGGCGTTCGGCCACAGCATTCGGCAATTGCGGATAGGCATCGGTTATCAGATGGACCTGGGCCGCGCCGGCTTCCTCGTGTTGTTTGTACAGGGCTTCAAACAGCTGCTTGTGTTTTTTGGTCGCCTCGCTCGCCAACTGTTCCTTCAGAGCCTGAACGCGCAACTCCCTTTTACTGGAAATTGATTGCCCAAGCAGTTCATGGACTTCCCGCTCATCAAGGGTTTCCACAGTGCGCTGTGGCAATTTTCCTGCACGGAGTTCGGCTCGGCTCAACTTGATCCGTCGGGCACTGGTTGCATCAATGTTGCCGATGATCGTTGAAGGGCCGTTCAAATCAGGGCTCTCAAAAATTTCTACGGCCCTGCCTTCCGGCCAGCGGGGCAAGTCGGTCATGAGGCGCGTGACATTGTCCGCCAAACGCTCGGGAACCTGATTGGCAATTATTTGCCGACCTGTTTCGCCCGCTTCGGCATACAGCCTGAAACGTTTGATCGAATCGCTGAGCATGATTGGCGGCGGGTCGAGTTCGACATGCAGCCGACGCAGCTCGCCTTCCGAAATACCCGCCACAGTGCAGATTTGTTCAAGTTTTTCAGTTGACCAGTCGTTCACTGAAGTGCCCAGTCGCCGCAACAAACGCTCCTTGCTCCAGGTCAACGGTTGGTCGACTTCGGTCTTCCAGGCTCCCGCACCGTTATGCTCAACCACAGGTTGATAGGCTTGCGGTCGAGTTGGATGCTGCAAACGGTGCTGCCCGGTTTCAGCGTCCTGGGCGAGCGCGAAATGCTTGTCATCAAGCGGCAGAAAATGCTGACCCTCATGTTGGTAGATACCCAACCCGTTTGCCTGAGCTGACTCAGGCAATACCGATGGACGTTCGTAGGCGGTCAAATCGGGATTCCAGAGCTTTTCTGCGCCGTTGATTTGCACCGGTTTGAGTTGATCGACGAAAGAAGACGGTTTGATCGCAATGACGTTTGTCGGCAGTAAGTGCCCCGCCCCCATCAGCGCCAGCTGTGCAAAGTTGATGAGGGCGCCATTGATGTATCCCGATGCCTCCTCCTTATCGCCGTTACTCCAGTCCTCAATGCCTTCAGCCAGGTCCGCGAGCATCTGCGCCACCATCACTCCCAGCACCGCTTCACCCAGTCCCGGGACCAGCAACGCGCCGAAATTGAACACATTCCAGCCGATCTCCAGAATGCTGGTCAGACGTTTCCAACGGGCTGCCGCGTCTTCATCGCCGGTCGGCACTGCAATTTTTCGGGCATCCGCGATTGCCTTGTCCCGTCGCTGCTGGAAAAGTGTGCCCCACAGATCACCTGCAATCAGGTTGGTGATCGGCTCTGCATTAGGGTTCTCAATTGCGGTTTCCCGCCACCATGGCCCCATGTCCAATGGTTCAGGTTGTTGCAAGGTAAAGGTCTTGAGACGTTCGTTAACGCGAGTAAAAAATCGCCCTTTGTCCTTCTGCTCCACGAACCGGCTGAAAAACTCCTGATACTCCGGGGTGCACAAGCGGCCGATCAACGTTGCCATGAAATCCGTCAACGAAGCGTATTCCTTCAGCGGATGCTCTGGATCGTCGGGGATATAAGCGATCACCGGACCGTTCAAGCGACTCTGATTGTAAATATCTTCGTTGCGCAGAGTTTCATCGAGGACGCCTTGTGGTCCGTTGGCAAAGAAGTTCTGCAGCAACTTGTATCGTTCATACAGGTTTCCCGACAACACCGGTATTCGGCGAGACCAGTCAAGCCAGAAAGATAAACTTTGCGGCGTGAGCTCCTCGATCGCTTTCTTTATTTCCGAGGGTTCGCTCAAGGCACTGAACAGTGTAATTCCCGTCAGTCTGAAACCCATCAGCGACAAACGATGATTGAGCAGTGGGCGGCCATACAACTTGACACTTCGCTTGCCCTCGACAATATGTTGAAGGCTGTCATAGGCGTCCGTACTGATGTCCCGTTTCAGGCGCGATACCAACGCTGAATACCTGAATGCTGCTTTCTCACTGGCGATCGAGCGCTGCGCCAGTGTGCGCCTGGCATTGAGGTCCTCTGGCAGTAGTTGCTCTTTAAGGTGGGTCTGGTATTGCGCACCGATGTCCAGTGTGCGACATAACGAAGCAAATTTTTGCACCGTTATACGTGTGTCCCGCACGGGGGTGTCTTGAGCATCTTTGCGGAACACACCGGATCCTGCGCGAAAGGTTCCTTCCTGGGTTTCCGCCTCCTCGAAGTTGTGCAACGCTGCCGCGAGCAACGAAGAGCTCCTGATAACACTGGCTCCGGTGTCGATTCCGAAAATAATCTTGCTCGGCACCGTCAGTTGCAAAGTGAGGCTTTTCGGGTCTTCGTCAATATCGAAATGTGCTTTCAACGCGACCTTGAGCAATGGTTCGGCAAAGGTATCGATACCCTGCTGCAACCCCTCGAAAAGCTGATCTACGGCGCTCTGCAGCCGCCAATGATCATTGAGTAATTGTTTGAGGTGATGGCGATCGGCGCTGCTGGCGCCCAGGTACCATCCCGGCATCTTTGTTTCGCTATTAATGAGCGATTTCAACTGTGCCAATGAGGCGTTACGCACGGCGTCGGGAATGGTATTTACTACTCGATCATAATGAATACCACTGACGGCCGTAGAGGTAAGTTCAAGCAGGTGGCTTCCTTGCGAATCAGACATGGTTCAACAACCTTAAAATCAGTTTTTTGAACCCACTAGATTATTCACACACTCAAAAAACAAAAGATCAAATAACTGTCCGTTAATTGTCTAATCAAACGCAAAACAGTCGAGAAACAACATAGTTAAAATACATAAATACAGCCTCAGACAGGAACGTTTGTACCTATCAGATCTGCTAGTACCCGATGGCTGACGAACAGAGTATTTTTAAAGCCCCACGACCTCGACAAGGAAGCCCGTTATGACTCGCTCTCATGCAGATGCCCCCAAATCCTCTCGAACGTCACGCACCCTTCTGCTGGCGACAGACAATAAAAACTCCGTCCTCGCGGAAATCGACGGGGGCAAGCTCAATCCTGTTGCTTACTCGGCTTACGGTCAGCTGTCCGCTCAGGAGGGTGTGGCGACAGGGCTCGGATTCAATGGCGCGCTACGAGAAAGGCAGGTTGGGTGGTATCTGCTGGGGAATGGCTATCGCGCTTACAACCCGACATTGATGCGCTTTCATAGCCCCGATAGTTGGAGCCCGTTTGGGGGCGGTGGGTTGAATGCGTATATGTATTGCGTGGGGGATCCGGTGAATTTTTCGGATCCAACGGGGCATATACGGTTAGGGGACATTTTTCGCTCCACCAGGCCTACATCTGCACCGCAAAACCTAACTCGGATTCCATCTATGCCTAATACCTATGTGCC
>NZ_JBYVMF010000004.1:0-278071 GCF_058145095.1 Pseudomonas sp. MDV22-iso1 | reverse complement strand
AACTCCAACTCCAACTCCAACTCCAACTCCAACTCCAACTCCAACTCCAACTCCAACTCCAGCAGCGTCACCACCTTGGGCCACGCTTTCAAACATTCAGAGTCGACCATTACCGGAAATACCAACAGCTCTACCTCAGAATGGAACTCCAGCAGGAGTTGTTCTGCCTTCAAGCAGCCCACCGCCACGGCCACCCAAAACACCGGTGACTATAAACTCTGATCCGCCTGCTATTCCCCAGAGTGGTTCACCCCTGGTGCAATATGCCCCTATTCCTCCGACAAGAACGCTACCGAGTGGCGCCTCACGTCAATACTCTGTCACGTACGACGAGAACGGAAACCCAATGCAGCGAAGTGTTCAAAAATATTCTTTGCCCCTAGAAGGTCAGGCAATTAGAAACACAAAAAAAAAATAGGCAGCCGTTTCGATTAAATACGCATGGAGTATGCGTCTTACAGAAATACCTACTCCACCACCAACCGCCCCAACCGCTGCTTCAACATCCGGTTCTCCGCCCTCAGCTGCTGGACCTCTTCAAGCAGGTCCAGCGCCAGGGCGACGCCTTCCCATTCCAGTTCCAGGTCGCGCCGCAGTTTGGCGGCACGCTTGGCCAGTGCCAGCTCGAAATCGTTGAAACGCCAGTCCTTGGGCTGCTTGCCCTGAGGTTCGAGGATGCCGTGTTTGACGGTTTCGATCACCACCATTCACTAACAGTTCTGATAGTTCCCAAAACCCGGCAGCGAGGCCAAACTGGAGAGGATGATCACCCCATCCACCTCATCAAGGAAGGCTCCACAATGTCCGACTCATTTGATGAAAACCAGACTGCCCCACGCCAGCCCCGCACCGTCCTGCTGGTAACGGACAACAACAATTCAATCCTCGCCGAACTCGCCGGAAGCAAACCCAACCTCATCGCTTATTCCAACTACGGCCAGCAATCTGCACAGCAGGAAATCGCGACAGGGCTGGGTTTCAATGGTGCACTGCGAGAGAAGCACATGGGGTGGTATCTGCTGGGCAATGGTTATCGCGCTTACAACCCGGCGCTGATGCGCTTTCATAGCCCCGACAGTTGGAGTCCGTTTGGTGGCGGTGGGTTGAATGCGTATACGTACTGCGAGGGGGACCCGATCAACTTCTCCGATCCAACAGGGCATAATCCCTGGGAAGTTGTGAAACTTTTCATCTCGGAAAACGTGTCACTGGGGGGTTCACAAGCAAGCATCAATGCTCGAAACGCTAAGCGTAATGCGGCAACCACCAGAGCACTCGGTGCTTGGCAACGCATAGGAGGAGCTCGGAACCCGCCCGCTCTGGTAACAAAGTCAAGCCCATTGGCGGGCGAAGGTCTCGTAAGTCTTATTTTTGCAGCACCTGGGCCACGTAACGGCCCTCCGCGACAATCGTCCTATAATTATGGGCTTGCGAGCCCTGTTGGATACGTAGATGGAGCTGCGCGAGACAGATTGACCACGGCCACAATAGGAGTATCACTAAGCTCATCGTTTGGGGAAATGGGAGCGCCATCGGGGACATCGTCAGGGCGAAGACATTCATGGGATGGTGGCATGTCTAAAGAGGGCAACGAGTTTTTCATAGAGCACACAGACAGGTTTGGGAACAAAACTAAACGTCTTCGAGAACCGGTTAAGGGTGGTGGCAATGGGACAGTTCCAAACGACTACACGCCAGACCCCACTGGACGTACACGTTCAAGTACAAGTTCAAGTACACGTTCAAGTACAAACACAAACACACGTGAAAGTGAACCTCCAAGGACCTTTTTTCCAAGCCTTATATGGGATAGGAGTATTGGTAGGTATGTTAACCCACCAACCATCAATGAAATCGCGAGCCAACAATTAGATGCTGCTTGGATCAGGCGTAATACGCGATAAAAATCTGACACTCTCGTGATGACAGGTGTAGGGCTGCTTCGCAGCCCTACATGGATAAATCCCCTCGCCACAGGATTTCGGATCAGTCCATCGTGCCGTAGCGCTTGCTGGCCTCAATGGCCAAACCGCTACCGATGCTGCCAAAGATGTTCCCTTCTACATGCCGTGCGTTCGGCAACATGTCCGAAACGCTGTTACGCAATGCCGGAATTCCGCTTGAACCACCGGTAAAGAACACCGTGTCCACCTGATCAACCCGCACATTGGCGTCGTTCAGCATCTTGGTCACGCTGTTGCGCACACGCTCCAGCAACGCCTCGATGGCGGACTCGAACAGCGCCCGACTCAACTCCACGCTCAACCCCGGCTCGATACGGTCCAGCGGAACATGGCGGCTGTCGGCGTGGGTCAGCTGGATCTTGGTTTCTTCCACTTCCATGGCCAGCCAGTGACCGGCGCGCTGGTCGATCAGCTTGAACAGACGATCGATGCCACCGGTGTCCTCGATGTCGTAACGCATGCTGCCCAGGGCCAGGGTCGACTTCTGCGAGTA
Organism: Pseudomonas sp. MDV22-iso1; assembly: GCF_058145095.1. Classification (NCBI taxonomy): domain Bacteria; kingdom Pseudomonadati; phylum Pseudomonadota; class Gammaproteobacteria; order Pseudomonadales; family Pseudomonadaceae; genus Pseudomonas; species Pseudomonas sp. MDV22-iso1. Next base: position 275,614 of record NZ_JBYVMF010000004.1, on the reverse strand, counting down.
CACCGAGTTGATGGTGTGCCAGGTCGCCAGGTTCATGTGGTGGCTGGTGGGCATGTACGCACCACTCTTCATGCGGCTGCCGTAGCCGAACAGCGGCATCAGGCCTTGCAGGCTCAGCTGCTTGTCGAAGTCGGTACCGCCGATGTGCACGCCGCCAGTGGCGAGGATGTCATCGTGACGGTTGTCATTGGCCCGGCGATCCGGCGACAGGCGCACCAGCGAGAAGTCGGACGTACCACCGCCGATGTCGACGATCAGTACCAGCTCTTCCTTTTCGATGGTCGACTCGTAGTCGAACGCCGCGGCAATCGGCTCGTACTGGAACGACACATCTTTGAAGCCAATGGCGCGGGCTACGTCCACCAGAGTGTTTTCCGCTTCCTGGTCGGCCATTTCATCGTCATCGACGAAGAACACCGGGCGACCCAGTACCACCTCTTCGAACTCGCGACCGGCGGCAGCCTCGGCGCGCTTCTTCAGCTGGCCGATGAACAGCCCGAGCAGGTCCTTGAAGGGCATCGCGGTGCCGAGGACGCTGGTGTCATGCTTGATCAGCTTGGAGCCCAGCAGGCTTTTGAGCGAGCGCATCAGGCGGCCTTCGTAGCCTTCCAGGTACTCGTGCAGCGCCAGGCGGCCGTAGACCGGGCGGCGCTCTTCCATATTGAAGAACACCACCGACGGCAGGGTGATCTTGTCATCCTCCAGCGCGATCAGCGTTTCCATGCCGGGGCGAATCCAGCCGACGGTGGAGTTGGACGTGCCAAAGTCGATACCACAGGCACGAGCTGGAGATGCGTTTTTCATGTCTTTCAGGTTCCGGTTAAAAAACGGCCGCGCAGTGTATGTCAGTGCGGCACAGATTCGAAGGCCGACTATCCGCTAAATCTCGGCTAATAGCGCCTTGAAAGACTATCCTTCGCCCCAACCTTGTCTGCATTGGGCCTGGCAGCGCATGCTGCAGGTGGCTGAGCGATTTTGATAACGGATGGTGATCCTTAGATGGACTTCAAAGACTATTACAAGATTCTCGGTGTGGAGCCGACGGCGGACGATAAGGCGATCAAAGCTGCCTATCGCAAGCTCGCGCGCAAATACCACCCGGACGTCAGCAAGGAAAAGGATGCCGAGGAAAAGTTCAAGGACGCCTCGGAAGCCTATGAAGCGCTGAAAAGTGCCGACAAGCGCGCCGAATACGACGATTTGCGCAAGTACGGCCAGCACGGCCAACCGTTCCAGGGCCCACCAGGTTGGCAGGGGCGTGGTGCGGGCGGTTTCGGTGGTGGTCAGGACACGGGCGATTTCTCGGACTTCTTCAGTTCGATCTTCGGCAACCGTGGCCCTGGCTTTAGTGGTGGACAGTCGGGCCGTAGCGCCGGACGTCGAGGGCAAGACGTGGAAATGGAATTACCGGTTTTTCTGGAAGAAACCCTCTCGAACGAATCGAAGAAGGTCAGCTTCCAGGTCCCGCAGTACAACGCTGCCGGGCAACATGTCAGCAACACCAGTAAAAGCCTGAACGTGAAAATCCCGGCGGGCGTGACCGACGGCGAGCGCATCCGCCTCAAGGGCCAAGGGGCCCCGGGTGTCGGTGGCGGCGCCAATGGCGACCTGTACCTGATCATTCGTTTTGCACCGCACCCGAAATACGATGTTGAAGGCGAAAACCTGATCATCACCTTGCCACTGGCTCCGTGGGAGCTGGCGCTGGGGACGGAAGTCGCGGTGCCGACCCTGACCGGCAAGATCAACCTCAAGGTCCCTGCCGGCAGTCAGAACGGTCAGCGTATGCGCGCCAAGGGCCACGGTTTGATGAACAAGGCCGGCGAGCGCGGTTACCTGTTCGTGCAGCTCAAGGCGGAGATGCCGAAAACGGCCAGTGACGAGGTCAAGGCGCTGTGGCAGGAACTGGCCGAGAAAGCTGCGTTCAACCCTAGAGAGAACTTCTGAATCCAGAATCGGAGTAGCCCGTCATGAGCACACCCCTGATCGTTCACCTGGACCTGGCCGAATTCTGCGAGGCGACTGATTTATCGGACGTTTACGTGATCGAAATCGTCGAACACGGCATCCTCGAACCTCAGGGCAAGCAGCCCAAGGACTGGCGTTTCAACGATTTCGAGCTGGCACTGGCCAAGCGTGCCGCCAAACTGCGGCGCGACCTGGAACTGGAATGGGAAGGCGTCGCCCTGGCGCTGGACCTGCTTGAAGAGGTCCAGCAGCTGAGGGCGGAGAACCGGATGTTGAAGCAGCGGTTGGGGCGGTTGGTAGTGGAGTAGATTCATTGGAACGCGCGGTCCGGACTTACTTTCTTCTTACCGTGGTACTGGCTTCTACGGGTGAATTAAGACGAAGCAGCCCTAAAACCTGTTATCACAGTACTTCAGGCACACTGCATTCACCGGAGGGGCTGTTTCACAGCCCAACGGGGATAAACCCCCTCACCATAAAAGATCAACAGCGCGTCAAACCATCCCCACCTGCTTCAACTCGCTCTTCAGATACGCGTAGTAAATCGGCCCCGCCACCACCCCCGGCAGGCCGAACGCGGCCTCGAACACCAGCATTGCCAACAGTAACTCCCACGACTTCGCACTGATCTGCCCGCCGACGATGCGCGCGTTGAGAAAGTACTCAAGCTTGTGGATAAAGATCAGATAACCCAGCGCCGCCACGGCGACCCAGATCGACAGCGACAAGCCGACGATGGTGATCAGCGTGTTCGACATCAGGTTACCGATCACCGGCAACAAACCAAGCAGGAAGGTCAGCACGATCAGGGTCTTGGTCAGCGGTAACTTGATGCCGAACATCGGCAAGATCACCGCCAGGAAAATCCCGGTAAAGAACGTGTTGAGCAGGGAAATCTTGATCTGGGCAAACACGATGTTGCGAAAGGCCTGGACCAGCAGATGCAGACGATCGAACAGTGCAGCGGCCAGTGGTTTGCGCTTGGTCACGTCAGGCACACGCTGCAACGCGATGATCGCGCCCAGCACCATGCCGATCAGCAACGTCACGAACATGTGCGCCGCGTCTTTGCCGACGAGCTGAAGGTCGCTGAGGTGCTTGCTCATCCACTCGCCAATGGCCACCCGAAACTCTGCGGCACTGGCCGGCAGGTAGGCGTCGATGAATGGCGGTAATTGCCCACGCGCCCGGTCGACCACGTGCATGAATTTGTCGAGGGAGGCGCCGGGGTTTTCCGCTTCGTGCAACAGAAAACTGATCGCCCCGGCAAAAATCAGCGCCAGCGCGCTCACCACCAAGGTGCCCAGCAAGGCCACCGCCAGCCAGCGCGCTCGCCGGCCTTCGATCAGACGTTGCAGCTGCGGGGTGAGCATGTTGACCAGTTCGAACACCAGCAATCCGGCCAGCAGGCTCGGCAGCAACCGCAAAGGAATCACCAACAGCAAACCACCAAAAATGATGACCCAACTGATAAGCAGCAAGACATGGCGTTGAGAAAACGTTGGCATACAGCCTCAAAACGAACGGCGTAAAAGGATGGGCAGTCTGCCAGCGTTCGGAGGGCAGCACTAGGGAATGTGTAGGGCGACCTTGGTCGGAGACTCGAAAGATTTTCAGGGTGCTTGCGGGCCTCATCGCGGGCAAGCCCGCTCCCACAGTGGTTATGTGCACACCTGACAAATGTGGGAGCGGGCTTGCCCGCGATGAGGCCCTCAATGCCCCCACATCTTCATGCCCTATCTTTATTTCTTCAGGCAATCACTCATGAACGCTTTGCGCTCGTCGCCCTTCAACGCTTTAGTCGCGGCGTCGGCGTTGCAGGTTTTCATTTTCTCTTGCTGCGGGGTCAATGCTTTAGCGTCATCGTTTGCCGCCGGCGCCGCCTTCAGGCAGGTGCTCATGAACATCTTGCGCTCATCGCCCTTGAGGCTTTTAGCCGTCGCGTCGGCGTTACAGGTGGTCATCTTGTTCTGTTGGGCCGTGGCCGCGAAGCCTTGAGAGCAGAGCAGCAAACCGATCATCAGCAAAGGGACACGCAACATCTTCATGGAGTTTTCTCCTGGTCGCCGCACCGAGGGACGCGGCCTTGTTCAGGAGTGTAGACAACGCCTGTTACGCCTTCCTGCTTTCAAGATGGCTACGCCGATACTGCTCCGGCGTGCACCCCGCCTGCCGTTGAAACATCGCGATAAACGCAGAACCGGTGCTGTAACCCATGTCGAATGCGACGTCCTGGATGCTGCGATGGCTGTCCAGTGCTTCGATCGCCGAGAGGAAGCGCAAGCGCTGTCGCCACTCCCCGAAACTCATGCCCAACTCACGCACGAACTGCCGCGCCAACGTGCGCTCGCTGACATGGATTTGCGCAGCCCAGGCTGACAGCGGGCGGTTATCCCCAGGCTCGGCCTGCAACGCTTCAAGAATCGCGAGCAGCCCGGCACTGCTGGCATAGGGTAAATAGCACTCATGGACAGGCGCCTGTTGCAGCTGATCGACCAGCACCTGGGCCAGGCGCTGGTCCGCCGCGTTTTCGGGAATCTTCACGTCCCTCGCGGCGAAATCCTTGAGGATCGCCTTGAGTATTTCACTGATCGCCAGCGTGCAAGCCTGCGTGGGCAGGTCGAGGCACAACGAAGGCGCAAGGCAGACCGCACGGTAGTTGACCGGTTGATTGCTGTAGAAGCTGTGTTCGATGTGCGGCGGCACCCACACCGCATACTGCGGGGGTGACATGAACCGGCTACTGCCGATTTCCATGTGCAGCACGCCATTGGCCGAATACTCGAGCGTGCCCCACGGATGACGATGGGGCGCGGCATATTCGTGCGTGTCGAAGTCGGCATACCGGAAGTAGACCGGAGACGGCAATTCGCTGAAATCCAGCAAGTCGATGTGTTTACTGGTCATGCTGTCCGTCATCAAGGGCACGTTGTCTGGATCGAAGTATAAGCTTTCATCCAGACAGACGATAATTGTCCCTCATTAACGTTCTGGTTGTTCCTGATGCAATACGCTTATCCCCTGCTCGCCATTTTTATCTGGGCCGGCAACACCGTGATCAACAAGCTCGCCGTTGGCGCGATCTTTCCTGCCGAGATCGGTTTCTATCGCTGGCTGCTGGCGGGCTTGCTTTTCACGCCGTTCATGCTCAAACCGGTGATCGCCCATTGGTCGTTGATCCGTCCCAATCTGGGCAAGATTTTTATCCTTGGCGTGCTCGGCATGGCGGTTTATCAAAGTCTGGCCTACTTCGCCGCGACCCTGACCTCGGCCACCAACATGGGCATCATTTTGTCGCTGATGCCCTTGATGTCCCTCGCCATGGCGATTGCCAGCCTCGGCCAGCGCCTGACCGCAGGCGCATTGACCGGCGCGGTACTGTCATTTTCCGGCGTGCTGGTGGTGGTGTCGTCCGGTAGCCTGGCGGCATTGCTGGAACACGGCGTGAACCTGGGCGATGCGATGATGTTGATCGCCACCCTGGCCTATGCGATCTACAGCACGTTGCTGAAAAAATGGCAGCTGCGCCTGCCGCCGCTGGTGTTGCTGTACTTGCAGGTACTGGTGGCGGTGATTGTGTTGTTTCCGTTGTTCATCGCCTCGCCGAAGGTCGGCCCGACCCTGCAGAACATCCCGCTGGTGCTGTACGCCTGCCTGCTCGCGTCGATGGTGGCGCCACTGGCGTGGATGCAGGCGATTGTGCGTCTCGGCCCGAGCCGGACCACGCTGTTTTTCAATCTGCTGCCGTTGATCACTGCGCTGATTGCGGCGGTGGTATTACATGAGCAGCTGGCGATGTATCACCTGGTGGGGGGCGTGCTGACGCTGGGTGGGGTGATTCTTTCGGAGCGCTGGACCACTGTTCTGGGCCGTAAAAACAGCGTCGCCTGATTGAAAAGATCGCAGCCTGCGGCAGCTCCTACTGGTGTACGCGAATCAATGTAGGAGCTGCCGCAGGCTGCGATCTTTTGATCTCAAACCCCGGCCGCTTTCAACCGCGCCGCATGTTCCATGAACAAACGAATCGGCTCAGCCCCCTTCCCCACCAGTCCCAACGACTGATTGACGATGTCGAAGTGATCCAGCGGATACTCATCGCCGATCACCGTCCCCAGGTGCGAACTGTAGCGTCCGACCATCCCGTCGCAATGCCCGACTTCCCGGACAAAGGTCCTGGCAAACAATCGGCAGCTGCGATTTGTCCCGTCAAACAGGTTTCGTCCACGATCAGTCTTGCCCGGCTGCAAGGTCCCGGACCACGAGTAATAGCGCACCCCATTCACTTCTTCCGCCCCCTGCCCGCCCCAGGTGGCCGGCAATCCCTGTGGGTAACGTTGATTGAACAACGCCACCCCTTGCGTGGTGAGGGATTGGTGCGAGGCCGGGATATCCACGGGCAACCTGGGCCCGCGATAACCGGTTTCCAGCAAGCTCATCAACGCGCCGATCAAGCGCAGCAGGACACTGAGAAGACGTCCCTTGGCGCTGTCCGCCGGGTAGTGTTTTTCCAGGTAATCCGCCAGTTCCGAACCATGATTCGGCCCGGCCACAGAGGTCACCGAAGCCACACGATCCGGGCGCACGGCGGCGGCATAGCGGGCCGTTAGTGAACCTTGACTGTGACCAATCAGATTGACTTTCTCGGCCCCGGTTTCGCGCAGGATTTCCTCGATCCGCGCGAGCAGCTGCTCACCGCGCACTTCGCTGGAATTAAGCGGCGACACCTGCACCGCGAACACCGTTGCACCACCCCGGCGCAACGCCGAAATGATCCCGTACCAGTAGGGATAGAGCAGCAAACGGACAAAGCCGAGCATTCCCGGGACCAGCACCAGCGGGTAGCGCGTGGCGGAACCTTGCGACATGGGCGGACATCCTTGTGGGTGGTGGGGAGTTGCCAGGCGGGATGCAAGACATCAGCCAAGCATTGCCATGCAACATGACAACTCGACGACGAGTCTATGACATCCGCCTACTTCAACCCCACCACGCCTGCGACGATCAGCCCGACTGAAACCAGTTTAAGGGCCGTCAGACTCTCGCCGAACAGCGCAAACCCAAGAAACACCGTGCCCAGTGAACCGATGGCTGTCCAGATCGGATAGGCGATGCTCACTGGCAGCTCACGCATGGCCAACGTCAGGAAGTAAATCCCGGCCAATGCAGCGATCACGGTGATGAGCGAAGGCCACAGCCGGGTGAAGCCTTCAGCGTACTTCATGCCCATGGCGAAGGTGACTTCGAACCCGGCAGCGATCAGCAAATACAGCCAGGCCATCTAGAACTCCCTGACCAGCGCCAGCAAACGCTGTTCGGCCTCGGCGGCGGAGATCTGGAAGGTGCGTTCGGCAGACTCCTCTCCCTCGGCATCGACCACGGTGACATCAGTGATGCCGATAAAGCCCAGTGCCGTGCGTAGCAAAGTATCGGCATGATTCATGGCTTCCAGTTCGCCCCCCGGCCCGAATCCAAAACCACCGCGCGTGGTCACGATCAGCGCTTTTTTGCCCCGCACCAGCGGTTCGTATTGCGCCACGCCATTATCAAGGGTGTGATTGAACGTCAGCCCGAGCCTGACAATCTGGTCTATCCAGGCCTTGAGCCCACTCGGCACGCTGAAGTTATGCATGGGCGTGGAAATCAGCAGCACGTCATGGCCGAGCAATTCGCGAACCAGTTCATCACTGAACGCGAGGTCAGCTTGCATCGCTAATGGTCGAGCATTCGGTTCGGGGTAAAACGCGGCAGCCACGAACGCCTCGTTAACCGGCGGGATAAGTGCCCGACCGACTTCGCGTCGGGTCAGACGCGCCTCAGGATTGGCTGCTCGCCAGGCCTCAATGAACACCTCGGCCAAGCGCCGGGAATGGGATCGCTCGCCACGTGGACTCGCATGCACCACAAGAATTTCACTCATCTGAATCTCCTTTATGACTAAACTCAAATCGTCTGTGGTTCATAGCGTGTAGCGCTGGGCCATCCTCATCAAATGAGTAAAAGTCACTCTGGATGAATTCATTTCATCCATGGAGTATTGAATGTTTGCCTCACTGCCACTCACTGCCCTTCGCGCCTTTGAATCGGCTTCCCGCCTGCTGAGTTTCAAGGCAGCGGCCGAAGAACTGGCCGTCACACCAACGGCCATTTCCCACCAGATCCGCGCGCTTGAAAGCTGGCTTGGCCTGTCGTTGTTCGAACGGTTGCCGCGACAGGTTCGACTGACCGAGGGCGGTGAACGATTGTTCCGCACCCTGCACGGCGCGTTTCTGGACGTAGCGCAAAGCGTTGACACATTGCGCCCGCAACGCAGCGGCGCGAGCCTGACGATTTCCACCACTGCAGCCTTCGCCGCGTTGTGGCTGGTGCCGCGTCTGGGCCGTTTCTATGCGCGCCATCCCGACATCAGCGTGCGACTCGATACCCATTGTGAGGTGATCGACTTGCATCAGGACGCGAGCGTCGATCTGGTGTTGCGCTATAGCCTCGATGACTATCCCAATCTGTTTGGCCTGTGCCTTTTTGATGAGGCCTTCAGCGTTTATGGCTCGCCCGAGCAAGTCGCGTTAGCCCGCGGTCGAGTGCCAACGCTGATCAGCGTGCGATGGCACAACTCAAAACTGTATGCCCACGGCTGGGAAGCCTGGTGTGCGCAGTCCGGGGAGTCCTGGTTGCAAGGGCAACCCGCGGTGCGCGAGTACGATGAGGAACATTACGCCTTGCAAGCTGCCATTGCCGGACAAGGTCTGGTGCTGGCAAGCAACATCCTTGTGTCGCAAAGCGTGGCCAGCGGATTACTGGAGGGGTATCGGGGCGACATACAGGTCGAGGGCGCGGGATATAGCGCCCTGTGCGTACCGGGTCGCGAGCGTCACCCCCCGGTTCGGGCGTTTTTTGCATGGCTGCAGGAAGAGGCACGCCTGTCCGGTCTGGTACCAAGATCGCAGGCTTCGTCAGCTCGCGACGAACAACGGCAAATTACATAAAACTTTTCGCGGGCCCGATCACTCACACCTTAAGTAGCGATCGCGTCCTCAGAGGCGTGACGCCAACCGGATTAGCCTCCAGGAGAACGAGATGAGTGACATGCATTTGTCCGATGTAACCACCCTTCGAGCACGGGCCCGTCAAAACGTCGAAAACGGCGCAGTGACCGAAAGCTATAGCGCCGACCTTAACGAAGTACTGCGCCTGCTCAACGAATCCCTAGCCACCGAACTGGTTTGCGTGTTGCGCTACAAGCGCCACTACTTCATGGCCAACGGCCTCAAAGCCCATGTGGCTGCTGAAGAGTTCCTCGAACACGCGAAGCAGGAAGGCCAACACGCCGACAGGCTGGCCGAGCGCATCGTGCAGTTGGGCGGAGAGCCGGAGTTCAACCCTGACACCCTGTCGAAAAACTCCCACGCACAATACGTCGCAGGTAATTCGCTCAAGGAAATGGTCTACGAAGACCTGGTTGCTGAGCGCATTGCCATCGACAGTTATCGCGAAATTATTCAATACATCGGTGAAAAAGACCCGACTACACGGCGAATCTTCGAAGATATATTGGCTCAGGAAGAAGAGCACGCAGATGACATGGCGGACATACTGAAAGATCTTTAATAGCGCACAGGCCTTATTGCACAGAAGTTGCAATAAGGCTTTTTATCTCCACCCAACCCGCTCCCCCACCAAGCTTATCAAGTTACAAACGCTCACTGGACGTTATTACTTTGTCTTTTATATATTCAGACCACAGACATTCGGTCTGATCTAACATATAAAGGACTATCATCATGCATCTTGAACAACGCCTTGAGTTTCTTGATTTGCTGCCATCGGTAACAGCGCCTAACGTACCCAACATTCGGTCTTTTGCCCCAGCACCCACTGTCGTAATCGACCCCAACAAACCGAGCGCCACCGTGGGAGAAGAGATGATCAATCTCTTTCTGGAAGGTGTCTCCGAGCAAAATCGTAGAGACGTGACTAACTGTAAACAGTTGGTTCAGAATGCTGCAACCAAACTTTACGACCCTGAGAAAGAACTGCATCAATGGTATAAGTATTACACCGACACGTTGACCAAACTCGGTTGGGTTACTCAAGCGTTCCAGACCAAAGAACAGACTATCAAGCGCACTGGCCTGACGATGGATATCGTCGCCGCCTATGTGATGCAGGATTTCGTAGGCGCGAATGCTGCGAAGCTCGCAAACTTGGCGGCCAAAGGGGTAAATATCGTAAAAAACAATGAAGGTCTCATAAACATCTATAACCGAAAATCCAATGTCGGTTCTGAAACCAAATTCGACATGTCGCCGGTATGGCAGACGAAGGAAGGTTTCCCAATGATGATTCTTAACTGTAACAGTTTGGATGTTCGGGAGAGCAGCCGCGGCATTCTCTGGTGGAAATCGACCACTCAGCAAACCAAAATCAAAACAGCCGCACAAGCGGTCTATTTGAATGTCGACGTGTATGCCAGGTTACGCCAGTCTGTACTCGATAAAATCAGCAGTACCGCCAGAGACGCTATTGCCGAACTTCCGGACCTGTAAGTTCCAGCGCTGGTTAGAAGCCAGTTATTTTTACTGGCCACTTTGCCAACAAAGATATCTTGGGAAATTCAAATGACCAACAGCATCATGGACGCCTACATTGTCGACGGAAACATCACACTGTTCTTTGGTTCACACTCTAACTCCTTCAAGCAGGACATCCTTAATTCCAGCCTGCTTGGACATTTGGCTGCCAACACCAAAAATGGAATAGCCTCTGACTTGTGGTTCGCTTCATATAGAAAAATCCTCGGATCTATATTCTGGACTACAAAAAGTCACGCCAACCAAAATCAAGTCGTTAAATCGGCAAGCCTTTTAAAACTCGCCAAGCTGAGTTTAGCCAGCTACTTAACGCCCGCTCAGCTGGTCCAGCTGGCCGAATGCATAACGTTTATAGGAAAGCTGCCGAAGGATTCCGAGATTCTTTCAGCGGTGCTTAGCAGAGTCCAATCTATAGACCAAAGCGAGAGTCGGGCGACCACTACAATCTGCCCGATGCTGACAATTATCTGCGAAGACAAAACTGTCGTTTCAACGGCTATCCGCCTGGGAATAACAGAACCTGTCGGAGTCACTTTTCTCGACGAGGACGTCCCTCTGAAAAAAATACTCGGCGCCTTGCAACTGAGCCAGTGGGTCTCTCATCTCGGCGAAAGTAATTATACCGACATGCGAAACAGTGTCATTGGAAAACTCGGCAATAAGATCAACACCAAAATGTTTCATCTAGATATTGCTAAACCTTAAATTTTAAAACCGATGCGCACGCTATTGGCGAACCCTGGCCAATAGCGTGCGCAGTAAAAGACGGCCAGCTCAACCTTTCACCGTCTTGGGTGCCTTGCCAGCCTTCATTTGTTCCAGCAATGGCGCGCACTGATTCGGCTCGCCCCCACTAGGCGCCACCAACGCGAGCAACCCGGCCGCCGGCGCAGCAATCACACCCAACGCAACCATCCCCGCCCCACGCAACAGCAACGGTACAGCTTTCACCCCCGCATCCGGCTTGATGAACTTGCCCCGCACATACAGCGGCGAGCGCAACGAGATCAGGCGCCAGCCTTTTGATTCCGGCGTGATGGTCAGGTCCAGTTGCTCGGTTGCCATGTTTGCCGTTCCATCGATGTAGATAATCGCGTTCTCGGTATCGAAAACGAACAAGCGAGTGGTTGCCAGACCGGTCTTGATATCGAAATCGGCGGCCGCGCAATTAATCTTCACTTCCTTGTCGCCAAAGATCTTGCCGACCACATAGTTGCCCACGTTAAGCCCGGCCAGCTCCATCAACTCGCGGCTGATGGCACCGTCATTGATCAGCATCTTCAGATTGCCATTGGAGGTGGCCAGCAACTTCGCCACCGAGTTGCCACGACCGGTGATGTCGGCGTCGCCGTTGAGCTCACCGAAGCTGGTTTTCATCGGTTCGAAGGTCGGGAACAGCTGCTTGAGCTTGAAGCCACGCGCGGTCAATTTGGCCTGGCCTTCCAGGGGTTCGGTGTGACCGTTCAAACGGATCTGTGCGTCGAGCTTGCCGCCTGCCACGCCGAAACGCAGGGGCTCAAGGCTCAGGACCCCATCGGTCAGCACGAGGTGGGTATAAAGGTCATTGAACGGCAGCTTCTCACTGTGGACGATGCGCTTGCCGGTGAATTCAACATCGGCGTCCATGTCGCGCCAGCGCTCGGTCTTGAACTCCTCGACCGGCAGCACCTTGTCCGTCGGCTGCTTGCTTTCGCCACCCCGGGCCTTTTGCTTTGTATTGGAGTCGGCGCCAATCAGAGGCGCCAGGTCGGCAAACAGCAACTGGTTCGACACCAGAGCACCGCTGAGTTTTGGCCGCGGCTGGCTGGCAACGTAGGCCAGGCTCCCATGAATGTCGCTTTCGCCGATCTTGCCGTTGAATGCTTCATAGCGGAATACTGCGCCACCTGGCTCATGCAGCTTGGCGATCAAATGACCGTCGGTGGCATAGGGCGGGGTGTCCGGCAGGGTCACGCCTGTCAGCGGATACAGGTTACCCAGGCTGGCACCAGCCAGTTTCAGACGCAGGTCCAGCGCACCGAGGTTCAGCGGATCGGTCAGGGTGCCGGCCAACTCAACACGGGTGTCGGCAATCTGCACTTGGGCCTGCAGCGGGAAAGGTCGATTCGCGTCCTGCAACGCCAGCAAGCCGCCGATCTTGCCGTCGCCGGTGAGCTTCTGACCGTGGTATTGGCCTTTGGTCTTGATCGCGAAGGCGTAATCCTGCGGCGAGGCACCCTTTTCCTGCGCGCTTTTCGCGGCGTTGTCGCCGACAATATCGCTGAACGGAATCGGCTTGCCCAGGGGATCAATCAACACATCAAGCTGCGTTTTCAGGGTTTGGTCGTCGAGGGTCACGTGGCCTTTATCAAAACCAATCGCGCCAATATCCACCACCCAGCTCGACGGCTCAGCGTCTGGATCCTTCGGGTCGAACTTGAACGTCCAGTTGGCGCGACCATCGGCCAGGCGATGCAGGTCGGCATTCGGCTCGGTGAGGTCAATGCGCGGGATCACCACACGCTGCGCCAGCAGGGCCAACGGCGAGATGCGCAGCTCGACCCGTTTCAAGGTGACCATTTGTGGCTTCTTCGACCACTCGGGGTTACCCAGGCTCAGATCTTCCGCAACCACGTGCGGCCAAGGTACCCAGGCGCGCCATCCTCCCTCCTCGGGTTCGCGTTGCCAGACCACGGCCAGGTTGCCGTTGATGGCAAAGGGACGGTGCAGCTCTTCGGAGACTTTGGCATTGAGGGGCGGTTTGATCCGGTTCCAATCGAAGAACACGATGATCAACACCAGCACTGCCAGCAGAAGAACGAGGCTGGCGAAGGTCCAGGCCATTACTTTACGAGTGCGCGTCATTGCACAGGGCTCCTTTATACGACTGAGCGCCCTGACTGCGACGCACGTATGGAAACGGTAGGTCAGAATGGGCCGACCATGACATCTAGGACTGGGAAACGGCGCTCAGGTTTAACCGAAATGCCGATTAATCCTCAAATAATCGTCCCTCCACATACTGCCCCCTCGATAGACGTTACCGCCCCCGCACTTTTGCGTGGCACGGGTGAGTCGAAAATACCCACACCAGTGCAAAAACGTCCGCCGGAAACGCCCGGTTTAGAGCCATCGCAAGGAACAATCAATTCCGTTGATTATTACCATTGCGTTTATGAACTTTTATATCGACTTATCGAGAGTAGCATTGACCTCGTACCCACTTTATCGCCCTCCCAAGGAGCAACCCATCATGAAACGCCAATTACTGCTTAGCCTTACCCTTTCCATGCTGGCCAGCACCGCTTTCGCTCTGCCAGCTGCTGACCAGGCCACTCCGCAAGTCAAAGACAGCCGTTCGGTGTTCAGCCAAACCGTCGCTGCAGATGGTTCCGACCGCACTCCACAGGGCCAGACACTCGCCGAAGGCGGTAACGATCGCCTGAAAGAAAAAGGCTTGATCACCCAGGATGGTTCGGACCGCACTCCACAAGGCCAGACTTTGGCGGCTGACGGTTCCGACCGCACCCCACAAGGCCAGACCCTGGCTGCTGACGGTTCCGACCGCACCCCACAAGGCCAGACCCTGGCGGCTGACGGTTCCGACCGCACCCCACAAGGCCAGACCCTGGCGGCTGACGGTTCCGATCGCACTCCACAAGGCCAGACCCTGGCGGCTGACGGCTCCGATCGCACTCCACAAGGCCAAACCCTGGCTGAAGGTGGTGGTGATCGTGTAATCGAACGCAACAGTGCCTTGAGCTAAGCCCATGGCGGCCTTGAAAAAAAGCCCAATCCCCGGATTGGGCTTTTGACTTTTCAGCCTTTGACCTTATAGACGCTACCCCTGCGCGCATAATCCCCGATAGTCGTTCGACGCCGGCAAAGCCTATTTGCTAGAGTGCGTCGCTGCCCTTATCCAGAAATCTCCTTGCGATGCTGCCCCGCGCCGAACAGAAACAACAGACCCGCAACGCCTTGATGGACGCTGCCCGCCATTTGATGGAAAGCGGCCGAGGATTCGGCAGCCTGAGCCTGCGCGAAGTGACGAAAACCGCCGGGATCGTCCCCACCGGTTTCTACCGGCATTTCGCTGATATGGATGAGCTCGGCCTGGTGCTGGTGAGTGAAGTCGGCCAGACCTTCCGCGAAACCATTCGCCTGGTGCGGCACAACGAGTTCGTCATGGGCGGGATCATTGACGCCTCCGTGCGGATCTTTCTCGATGTCGTCGCGGCCAATCGATCGCAATTTCTTTTCCTCGCCCGCGAGCAGTACGGTGGCTCGCTGCAAGTGCGCCAGGCCATCGGTCGTTTGCGCGAAGACATCAGCTCCGACCTGGCGTCCGATCTGTCTTTAATGCCCAAACTGCAACACCTGGACATTGCCGGACTGAGCGTCGTGGCGGATCTGATCGTAAAAAGTGTTTTTGCAACCTTGCCGGACATCATCGATCCTCCCCCCGAGGCGCTGCCCGATCACCTCACCCCGCAGGCGAAAATCACCCAGCAGCTGCGCTTCATTTTTATCGGGCTCAAGCATTGGCAAGGACTCGGCAGCACCGAGTGATCTATTTTTGAGCGTCGCAAATTGGTGCGTGCGTTTTTTCCCTGCACCAATTTCAGCCATATTTGCGCAACGAAATGACTCACCAGCCATGATCCGTCAGGCATTTCCTACACATCGTCCGATTGGCAAGCCCCTTGCTCTAGCCTGACTATCGCTCATTGCTGGAAGCCTTCCGATGCTGGTGATTCATCGCAGAATCGACCCTCAACCCGTCTGGGCCGCCGAGTTGCACCTGACCTTCGACGCCCGTAGCAAGAGCCGTTTGCGCTGTTTCAGTGCCGATGGCGAAGACGTCGGGTTGTTTTTGGAGCGCGGTCAACCGCCTCTGTATGACGGCGAATGCCTGCAAGCTGAAGACGGGCGCACGGTTCGCGTTTGCGCCCGCCCTGAACAACTGCTGCATGTCACGTGCGCCAACGCATTCGAACTGACGCGGGCCGCCTACCACCTGGGCAATCGCCACGTTGCCCTGCAAGTCGGCAACGGCTGGTTGCGCCTGCTGGATGACTACGTACTCAAGGCCATGCTCGAGCAACTCGATGCCAAGGTCGACTCCATTGAAGCACCGTTCCAGCCCGAACATGGCGCTTACGGCGGCGGCCATCATCACTCCCGCCATGGCGACGAAGATTTCAATTACCCACCGAAACTGCACCAGTTCGGCGTTCGGCTATGAATCCGGCGTGGGCGCTGTTGCGTCTGGCCAGTCCGCAGCTGCCGATTGGCGGCTACAGCTATTCCCAAGGCCTGGAAATGGCGGTGGATAACGGCCGGGTCAATGATCCGGACAGTGCGCGACGCTGGATCAGTGACCAATTAATGCTCAACCTTGCACGCTTCGAAGCGCCACTGTTGCTGGCCCACTGCGAGGCGGCCGCGCAAGAAAACTGGGCCCGCTTGTTACAGCACTGCGAAGAACACCGCGCCAGCCGCGAGACGCGCGAGCTGTATCAGGAAAGTCGGCAGATGGGTTATTCCCTCCAGCAATTGCTCAATGGTTTGCCGGAACTGGATGCCGCGGCGCGCGCTTTTCTCGAACAGCGTCCAGAACCGCATTTGGCTCTCTGCTGGGCGCTGGCCGCACGCGCCTGGCACATCAGTGCACAAGATGCGCTGGCTGCCTGGCTCTGGAGCTGGCTGGAGAATCAATTAGCGGTGCTGATGAAAACCCTGCCCCTTGGCCAGCAAGCGGCGCAGCGTCTGACCAGCCAGCTGCTGCCGCTGTTGCAGGAAGCCCAGCAGAACGCCACTCAAATCAACCCCGAACACTATGGTAGCGCCGCTTTCGGCCTGTCCCTGGCGGGCATGGCCCATGAGCGCCAGTACAGCCGACTGTTCCGTTCCTAGGGCCTTTTCACTTGGAGAATCACATGAACACACAACCCCTGCGCGTCGGGATCGGCGGCCCGGTTGGTTCGGGCAAAACCGCCCTGACGCTGGCCCTGTGCCTGGCCCTGCGCGATCGCTACAACCTGGCCGTCGTGACCAACGATATCTACACCCGAGAAGACGCTGACTTCCTGGTGCGCAACGAAGCCCTCGCACCTGAGCGCATTATTGGCGTGGAAACCGGCGGCTGCCCACACACCGCCATCCGCGAAGACGCCTCGATCAATCTTGAAGCGGTGGATCAATTGAACCGGCGCTTTCCGGGGCTGGACCTGATTCTCGTGGAGTCCGGTGGCGACAACCTGTCGGCGACGTTCAGCCCGGAACTGTCCGACCTGACCATCTACGTGATCGATGTCTCGGCCGGCGACAAGCTGCCGCGCAAGGGCGGACCGGGGATCTGCAAGTCCGACTTGCTGGTGATCAACAAGATCGACCTTGCACCGCTGGTGGGCGCGTCCCTGACCCTGATGGACAGCGACACGACCCGCATGCGCAACGGCAAGCCGTTCGTGTTCAGCAATCAGAAAACCGGCCAGGGCCTGGAAGAAATCATTGCCTTCATCGAACGCCAGGGTTTGCTGACTGCAGCCTGATCACACCCTTTTTTCAACAAGGAAGCTTATCCATGACACTTAAACGCATGCCGGGCGCCATGGCCCTGTTGCTGACTCCGGCGCTGGCCTTTGCTCACCCGGGCCATGGCGACAATGGATTGATGGCCGGTATCAGCCACCCGATCGGTGGCCTCGATCACTTGCTGGCAATGGTTGCGGTCGGATTGTGGGCAGCGCAGCAGAATGGTGCGGCTCGCTGGCTACTGCCCTGCACGTTCGTCGGCACCCTGCTGGTGGGCGGTATGTTGGGGTTTGAAGGCCTGAACTTGCCCGTTCTGGAAGGCGGAATCGCTGCGTCAGTGCTGGCATTGGGCCTGGCTGTAGCGCTGGCGGTGCGTCCACCGCTGAGCCTGGCAGTGGCGGCGACGGCATTGTTTGCGCTGTTCCATGGGGTGGCGCACGGTCTGGAATTGCCGGACATGTCGAACCCTTGGGCGTATGCCGCAGGATTCGTCGCGGCGACGGCGGCGTTGCATGCCGCAGGCTACGCGGTCGTGCGGGCGTTGCCACAAGCGGCAGCGCCGTTGGTTCGGGTCGCGGGTGCGGCTTCGGCGGCGACTGGCGTGTGGTTGCTCGCGGGCTGAGTTCTCGAGTGTCTTGACTGGCCTCATCGCGAGCAAGCTCGGCTCCCACAGGTTTTGTGGTGGCATTGTTGGCAAGTTCGGCTTCAGCGGATCTGTGGTGGTTGAACATGCCAGCAGCAACACCACAAATCCTGTGGTGGTTGAACTTGCCAGCAGCAACTCCACAAATCCTGTGGTGGTTGAACTTGCCAGCAGCAACTCCACAAATCCTGTGGTGGTTGAACTTGCCAGCAGCAACTCCACAAATCCTGTGGGAGCCGAGCTTGCTCGCGATGAGGGCCTGACAGACACCGCATCTCCAAGGCCTGCTACCATGTTGCGCATTCGCCCCTGCCGTGACGACGCCAGCCAATGCCTCATGTTCCCCGCTCCGCCTCCCAGCCTGAATTGACCGCTCTGTTCAACTCGGTGCAACAGCATTTCCAGGATGTGATCGTGCCCCTGTGGCAAGGCCCCGGCTGGAATGCCGAGCTGGCGCTGCCCTATGAGGCACTGGACGCAGACCATCAACCGCTGCCGCCGCAGCGCTACCGGGCGATGGCGTGCGCACGGCAGCTGTACTTGTTCTCCAGCCTGATCGGCCAGGTACCGGCTGCTGAAGAGCGAGCCGAGGCGCTGTTCCGTTCCTTGCAACAGCACTTTCACGACGCCGAACACGGTGGCTGGTTTTACAGCATCGACCCGCAAGGCGCGCCACTGGATCAACGCAAAGACCTCTACACCCATGCCTTCATCCTGTTTGCCTGCGCTCATTATTGGGACAAGGTTCGCGACCCTTCGGCGGAGTCCGTACTCAACCGCGCCCTGGACGTGATCACGCAACGTTTTGCCACAGGCGACGGCCTGTACGAAGCCAGCCTCGAGCGTGACTGGTCATCGCTGAACAGCGGCCCCCTGCAAAATCCCCTGATGCATTTGGCAGAAGCCTTTCTCGCGACGCTTTCGGCGCGCGAAGACGCCGTCGTGCAAGAGGCACTGGTTGAGTTATGCACAGCCATGCAACAACGCTTCATCGACCCGCAACATGGTGTGTTAATGGAGAAGCCGCTGGGCGCTGTGGATAACTGGTTTGAACCGGGACATCAGTTCGAGTGGTATTTCCTGCTCGAATCATCAGCCCTGCTACGGGGCTCTGCGTTGCATACATCGCTCGACCGGGCGTTTTCGCTGACCGAGCAATGGGGTGTGCATCAACAGTCGGGTGCCGTGCAGGCGATGCTTGAGCTGGATGGCCACATCAAGGATGCCACCCAACGAATCTGGGCCCAGGTTGAGTATCTGCGGGCGCTGACCTTGCGCCCGGATGCAGAAGCCGCCGTGCAGCGCCAACTCCTGGCATTGCAGCAGCACTTCCTGCACGCGGGCGGCTGGTATGAGTGTCGGGATGAGCAGGGTGAGGTCAGCCGCAAGGACATGCCTTCGACCACGCCTTATCACCTGGCGACCTGTTATCGCGGGTTGGTTGACTATCTGCGCTGAGCGATCGAAAGCCTTCGCGGGCAAGGTACGCATCAACCTGTGGGAGCGTGCCTTGCCGGCGAAGGGTTCATCAGCGAATCACGCGATCCATTTTTTGTCCCCGGTAAAGCTGATCGTCAGCCATCGCGCCGCATCCGCCTTACCGAGCTTCGAGGAAATCTCCTCCCGCAGCGCATCCAGTTGCCCTACGTTCTGCAACGGATAGTCCGCCGGCAACACCACATGAATCTCGATAAAACACGCCCGCCCGTGCTTCTGCACGTAGGAAATGTAGTCGTCGAAACCGTGCTCGTCCTTGGCCGCTTCCATGACCTGACGCACCTTGTCATCCAGTTGATCCGGCGCAATCCCCAGCACATCACGCAGCGCTGGGGCGAGGATCTTGAAGGCCGGAGGGAGCATGCTCAACGCCAGCACGATCAGGATCAACGGGTCGACGTACATCGCCCACTCGTCATACCCCTGGGTCTTGAGCAGCAGCGCAATCAGGAAACTGACCAGCAGGCCTACCGAGAGCATCGCGTCCACCAGCCAACTGATGTTGTCAAACTGGATGAGCGTTGACCGCAGTTTTCGATTGCGATGGCGGACGTAGAAGAAATACGCAAACTCGACGACGGTAAAGACCGCTGCGTAGATGATCACCAACCCGAGCTCGATCTCTCGGCCACCATTGATGATGCCGAACACTCCATTGAGAAAGGCGTAGATGGCAATCAAGAACAGAAAGCTGCCCTCGATCAACAACACCATGGGTTCCAGGTGCCAGAAGCCGAACTGAAAACGGTCGTTACTTTCCTTGGCGATCAGTTTGGCGGTGATGAGCATCAAGACCTTGATGAAGGTCGCGATCAACGAAAAAAAACCATCGAACAGGATGGATTGGGCACCCGAAACAAAACCGGTCACGATCCCGGCGATCGCCACGGCCAACATGAGAATGGTCGATTGCTTGAGCAGTGACTGCTCACCTTTGTTACTCACGTAGCCTCCTCTTGCACCTTGACGCCGCAGGCTGCGGCGGGGTGTTGGGCGAGGAGTTTAGCTTATGTCAGGTGTCGGCCGGCCTTGTGGCGAGGGAGCAGGCTCCCTCGTCATCAATTACGCCTTGCCACCATTACGATCAATGGCAAAGCCGGCCCAGGTCTGGCTCACCGGCATCAGCTCGAGGCTGTTGATATTGATGTGCGCTGGCGCGTTGAGCACCCAGAAAATAGTCTCGGCAATGTCGTGCGGCTGGATCGGATCGACGCCGGCATAGGTCGCGTTGTAACGCTCCTGGTCACCGGCGAAGCGCACCAGCGAAAACTCGCTTTCGCACATGCCCGGTTCGATGTTGCTGACACGCACGCCGGTGCCTTGCAGGTCGCAGCGCAGGCTCAGGGAGAACTGTTTGACGAACGCTTTCGTCGCGCCATACACGTGACTGCCCGGATACGGATAACTACCGGCGACGGAGCCGACGTTGACGATGCTGGCACCACGACCGTGAGCGATCAGGCGTGGCAACAGCAGACGGGTGCTGTACATCAGGCCTTTGACGTTGGTGTCGACCATGGTGTCCCAATCGTCGAGATCGCATTTGGGTGCAGGATCAACGCCCAGGGCCAGACCGGCGTTGTTGATCAGGCCGCGCAATTTGGCGAAGGACGGCGGCAGGTTGCCAATCGCCTCCTCCATGGCTTTGCGATCACGCACATCGAGTACCAGGCCAAGAACCTCAGTCTGTTTCGACAACTCGGCGCACAGGGCATTAAGGCGCTCTTCACGACGACCTGTCAGCACCAGCTTCCAGCCAGCCTCAGCAAAACGGCGGGCACAGGCTTCGCCAAAACCGGAGGTTGCACCGGTAATAAACAGGGTGTTGGACATCGTGTTCTCCTTGCTTCGACTGGTGAACAGCCATTGGAATAGATAATCAGCGGGAAGCATGCCCGGCCAGGCTGTTACGAGCAACCAGAGCCCCGCATGTTGGACTCAATAACGCCCCCTGTAGCAGGTGCCGAAGCCTGCGTTCGACTGCGAAGCAGTCGTGAAATCAGGCGCCAAGGTCATTCAGGCACATCGCGAATTCAGGCTCTACGACTGCTTCGCAGCCGAACGCAGGCTGCGCCAGCTGCTACAGGGACTGCATCTTTGTACAAAAATTAACCAGGCAGCTACACACTATATCAGCCGTGGCTTGCAGCTAAGTACGCGCATGTTATCCACAGGCCGGCCCACAGTTTCCGGGGGCAAGTCAAAAAGCTGGAAGCCGCTGTGTATAAGGCTTTGCGGGCAGATTTAAAAGTTTTTCCCTTGACCCTGAAGCGCTCGCTGTGTAGCCCAGGGCATTTTGCATGATTGAACGTTCAAACCGACGATGGCGCCAAGCCAGCAACTACGGCCTTCAGCCGACTCTTTCCAGAGTTTAGTCACAGACTTATCCACAGGCTGCCGGGTGTATTTTCATCCCGCATACGATGCCAATAAAAAGGTTGACAACGGCACTCACCGGTCGAGCAAAAACCGCTGATCAATAAATAACCACATCTCTACAAGCCACGTATTCAAAGGCTCTTAGGCAGCTACACCCACGTTATTCACAGCCAGCTCCACAGTAAACGGGGACAAGTCAAAACGTTGATAAAACAACTATTTGCAGCGGCTTTATGTCGCGGTTTGAGAGCTTGTGAATATTGTTTTCCACAATTTCCAGAAAGCACACAGAGATACCTTGTGAGGGTGAGCCTGCCTCGCTATCGGGGTGGGACCGTCGGCATCAATGATGAACGTCACCCCCCAATCGCGAGCAGGCTAGCTCCCTCAGGGGTTGTGGCGAATTGGGGATGTAAAAAAGCCCCGGCGATTGCTCGTCGGGGCTGCTTTTGCCTCAGCAGGACTTAGTGCCCGCCAAGATAGGCGTTACGCACCTCCTCGTTCACCAGCAACTCCTTGCCGGTACCTGTGAGGCGAATCTCGCCGTTGACCATGACATACGCGCGGTCCGATAACTTGAGGGCGTGGTTGGCGTTCTGCTCGACCAGGAAGATGGTCATGCCGGTACTCGCCAGTTCCCGCAGTGTCGAGAAGATCTGCTTCACCACGATCGGCGCCAATCCCAGGCTTGGCTCATCGAGCAGCAGCAACTTCGGCCGGCTCATCAGTGCACGAGCGATGGCCAGCATCTGCTGTTCACCACCCGACATGGTCATCGCCCGCTGGGTGCGCCGTTCCTTGAGCCGTGGAAACAGCTCGAACATGCGTTGCATGTCCTCGGTGGCGTACTTGTCACCGATTGGGATGGTGCCCATCAACAGGTTTTCCTCGACCGTCATGTCAGGGAAGACACGCCGTCCTTCCGGCGACTGAGCGATGCCGTTGGAGGCGATGTAATGGGATGACTTGTGGGTGATATCGACGCCCTGATAAATGATCTGGCCATCCGCTGCGCGCGGCTGACCGAAGATCGACATCAACAGCGTCGACTTGCCCGCACCGTTGGAGCCGATCAGGCTCACGGTTTCACCTTCATTGATGTGCAGCGAAACTTTCTTCAGGGCCTGGATCGGCCCGTAAAACACATCCAGTTCCTTGAGTTCGAGGATGGGTTGGCTCATAGCACCACTTCCTCTTCATCAGCGCCCAGGTAGGCCGCAATCACTTTCGGATCGTTGCGAATGGCATCAGGCCCGCCCTCGGCGATCACGATGCCGTGGTCCAGCACCACGATGTGGTCGGAAATGCTCATTACCATGCCCATGTCGTGTTCGATCAGCACCACGGTCAGATCATGCTCGTCACGCAGCAGACGGATCATCGCACTCAGCGCTTCGGTTTCCTGAGGGTTAAGGCCAGCGGCCGGTTCGTCGAGGCAGATGATCTGCGGCCGGGTACACATGGCCCGGGCGATCTCCAGACGACGTTGCTGACCGTAGGACAGTTCGCCGGCCAAACGGTTGGCGCAGTCCACCAGGTCGACGACTTCCAGCCAGTAGAACGCATGGTCCAACGCATCGCTCTCGGCCTTGCGATAGCCCTTGGTGTTGAGGATGCCGGCCAGCATGTTGCGATTGACCCACATGTGCTGGGCTACCAGCAGGTTTTCCAGTACCGACATTTCCTTGAACAGCCGAATGTTCTGGAAAGTCCGCGCCAGACCCGCGCGGTTCACCAGGTGAGTGCCGCCGAACATCTTGTAGTACAGCCGACTGAGGAAAGATTTCGGCGAGACGAAATCGGTCGCCTTGAACGATTCGCCCAGCAGCTGGATGACGTTGGTTCGCTCGCCACGCACGCTGAGTTCGATCTTGCCACCCGAGGCCTTGTAGAAGCCGGTCAGGCAGTTGAACACCGTGGTCTTGCCCGCGCCATTGGGACCGATCAGGGCGAAGATCGAGTTGCGATGAACCTTCAGGCTCACATCACTCAACGCCTTGATGCCGCCGAAGTGCATCATCAGCTTCTCGACCGAGAGTACGACTTCGCTCATGGCGCTACTCCTTTACGCGGGGTCACACCGGTACGGCTGATCCTTATCAGGCCGCGCGGTCGCCAGATCATCATCAACACCATCAACACGCCGAACAGCAGCACGCGATACTCGGCAAACCCGCGCAGAAGCTCTGGTGCCACGGTGAGCACGAATGCAGCGATCACCACGCCGATGGTCGAGCCCATGCCGCCCAGCACCACGATGGCGAGGATCAAGGCCGACTCGAAGAAGGTAAAGGAGGTCGGGTTAACGAAACCTTGGTACGTGGCGAAGAACACCCCGGCCAGGCCCGCAGTCGATGCACCGATGGTGAACGCGGAGAGCTTGACCAATACGTGGTTCAGGCCCATGGAACGGCAGGCGATTTCATCTTCCCGCAGGGCTTCCCAGGCTCGACCGACCGGCATCTTGACCAGACGATGCTTGATGTACAGCACGGCCAGTACCACCAGGAACAACACCGCGTAGATGAAGTAGTACTTCACGTCCGGGTTGTAGGCGATGCCGAAAAACTCATGAAACGGAACACCGCCATCCTTCGCCCGTTTGCCGAACTCGAGGCCAAAGAACGTTGGCAGCGGTGCGGGCATGCCGTTCGGGCCGCCGGTCAGCGAGAGCCAGTTATTGAGGACCAAACGGATGATTTCGCCGAAGCCCAGGGTCACGATCGCCAGGTAGTCACCGTGCAATCGCAAGACCGGGAAGCCGAGAATGCAACCCGCCAGCCCCGCCGTGATCGCCGCCAATGGCAGCACCGTCCAGAAGCCGAGCCCGAGGTATTGATAACCCAGCGCCAGCCCGTATGCACCGATGGCGTAGAACGCCACGTAACCCAGGTCGAGCAGGCCCGCCAGGCCCACCACGATGTTCAGACCAAGGCCGAGCAAGACGTAGATCAGCCCGAGGATGACCACGCCGAGCAGGTAGGAGTTGGAGAAGAACGGGAAAACCACGGCAATGACGATCATCAGCGGGATGATCCAGCGCAGCCGTGATTTGTAATCAGGCGGCAATACATGAACCCCGGAGCCGGTGCTTTCAAAGCCTTCGAGGATTCTCAGGCCCTTGGGGGTTTGCAGGAACAGGCTAAGGGCAAATCGGCCGGCCATGACGATCGCGACAATCCACGCCACGCGCGTCGGTTGCAGGTTGAAGCCGTAGCCGTCGAGGACCACGCCGACAATCGGACCGAACACAATCAGGGCTACAAGGCCGGCAAGAATCGCGTCAACCAGGCTTCTTTTGAGATCAATGGTTTTTTTAGTGGTTGAAGACATCGCTTACACCTTCGACACAAGAGGACGGCCGAGCAGGCCTTGGGGCCGAAAGACCAGAACGAGAACGAGCAGCGAGAAGCTGAAAACGTCTTTGTAATCGGAGTTGACCAGACCCGCGAACAGCGACTCGGAGATCCCGAGGATGATCCCGCCGAGCATCGCGCCAGGCAGCGAGCCAATCCCGCCGAGTACCGCCGCGGTGAACGCCTTGATACCGATGACGAAGCCTGCGTAGAAGTCGAACGTGCCGTAGTTCATGGTGATCAGCACGCCGGCCAGGGCCGCCATCGCTGCACCGATGATGAACACGTAGGAGATCACCCGATCGGTGTTGATCCCGAGGATCGAAGCCATCTTGCGGTCTTGCTGTGTCGCGCGGCACATGCGACCGAGCTTGGTGTACTTGATGACGTAGGTCAGCAGGGCCATGCCGGCAAACGCTGCGACCAGAATGAAGATCTTGGTGTAGGTGAGCTGGACGAAGCCGGTGCCGACTTCAACTCGCCACGCACCTGTCAGCAATGTAGGAACCCCCTGCTGGCGGGCGCCCTGGGCGATTTGTGCATAGTTTTGCAGGATTAGCGAGATACCGATGGCGCTGATCAGCGGTGCCAGTCGGGTGGAATTTCGCAGCGGTTTGTAGGCGACGCGCTCGATGACCCAGCCATAGACCGCCGTGACGACGATGGTGAAGATCAGTGTGCCGAGCATCAGCAGAGGGAAGGATTCGATACCGAAGTATGCCAGCAGAGCCAGACTGATTGCCGCGAGGTAAGCGGAAATCATGTAAACCTCGCCGTGGGCGAAGTTGATCATGCCGATGATGCCATAGACCATTGTGTAGCCGATGGCGATCAGGCCATAGACCGACCCGAGGGTCAGGCCATTGACCAGTTGCTGCAGGAAAATACCATCCATAACGCAATCTCACGCAATGAGAACCTGCACACCTGTGGGTGTGCGGTTCTTCTAAGGAAAATACAGATTTACGTCGGAGTAATGTCAGCCACGACCCGGCTGACCACCACGGCCCCCTGTAGGAGCGAGCCTGCTCGCGAAGAACCTGAGGACAACGCGTTTAACCAGCAAGCACGCGTCATCGTTGACGTTTTTCGCGAGCAGGCTCGCTCCTACAGGAGAGCTGTGGAGTCAGCCTGTCGAGTCAGCCCTTACTTCTGTTTTTCCAGCTGGTGGTATTTGCCGTCCTTGTCCCACTGGTACACCACGTAGTCGGAAACCTTGAGGTCACCCTTGGAGTCCCAGGATTTGTCGCCCATCACGGTTTTGACGGTGTTGGCTTTCAGCCACTTGGCGGCTTCTTCGCCTTTGTTGGACTTGGCACCGTTAAAGGCCGCTGCCAGGGTCTGGACCGAAGCGTAGGCGTACAGGGTGTAGCCTTCAGGCTCGGTGCCTTTCTTGCGGAACTCGTCTACCACGGTTTTGCTGTCTGGCAGCATGCGTGGGTCGGCGCCGAAGGTCATCAGCACGCCGTCGACGTATTGCGGGCCGCCAGCGGTGGTCACCAGTTCGTCGGTCACGATGCCGTCATCGGACATGAATTTCACGTCTTTCAGGCCTTCGGTACGCAGTTGTTTAACCAGTGGACCGGCTTCCGGGTGCAGGCCGCCGAAGTAGACAACGTCGGCACCGGCTGCGCGAATCTTGGTCACGACGGCACTGAAATCTTTCTCGCCGCGAGTCAGGCCTTCATACAGCACCGGCGTAACGCCGCGCTTGACCAACTGCGCCTTGGTGGCGTCCGCCAGACCTTGGCCGTAGGTGTCTTTGTCGTGGAGCACGGCCACTTTCTTGCCTTTTAGCACGTCGACGATGTAGTCGCCGGCAACGATGCCCTGCTGGTCGTCACGCCCGCACATACGGAACATGGCGCTCAAGCCGCGCTCGGTGACCTGTGGGTTGGTCGAGCCAGGCGTAATTGCGATGATGCCCGCTTCGTCGTAGATCTCGGAAGCCGGGATGGTCGACGAGGAGCAGAAGTGACCTACCACGCCCGCCACTTTCTGGTTGGTCAGGTCCTTGGCGACCGTCACAGCCTGTTTCGGTTCGCAGGCGTCATCGCCCTTCACCAGTACGATTTTTTCCCCGTTGACGCCGCCCGTCGCGTTGATTGCGTCGGCTGCTGCCTGTGCACCCTTCATGTACTGCTCGCCAAATGCTGCGTTGGCGCCAGTCATTGGACCTGCCACACCGATTTTCACATCAGCTTGTGCAAACGCAGAAACACCCAACGCAGTTGCCACTGCGAGGGCCAGAAAGCCTTTCTTGTAAAACGTCTGGGACATGAGGTGGTGCTCCAAGGTTTTTTTTTAGTTGGCACTGCGACTTGACTGAATGCTCAGAGCAAGGGCCGTGCCATCGGTTTTTTATTCTGAAAAAAGTCGCTGCTTTATTGTTATTTCGACTGTTTCGAGCCCATTTTCATTGGGCGTGCAACCGTCTAAACCGCGGAAGGTGAAACCGTTTATTTTTAAAGGCGCAACCCGAGTGCGCCATCATTGCAACCGCGGCGCCAAACGACGTGCAACCAGCCTGTAACATCGTGCGTCACCGAAGTGCACACCGCTGGTGCGGTACTGCTACAACCCGCACCATTACAGGCTAGTCGCTGCTCGAAAAAGCGCCGTGTTTCGGACACAAATTTCAACAATCAAATGACGATGCGCAAGCACTGGCCTGCGTGATACAGCGAGAAGCCCGCTTCATACAAACAGCTTCTCAAACCTACTCCCGCCAGGGGCTGCATGGGCGCGAACGGAATCGGCAAAGCCTGAGGATTTCCGTTACACAAATAATCGGCAAAGGCTTTGCCGACCACGGTTCCTGTTGTAACGCCCCGACCGTTGTAACCAGTGACTGCCACTATCCCCGGCGCCGGCTCAAAAAGGCGCATCAGGTGGTCCGGGGTGAAGGCAATGCAACCGGTCCAGGTGCACTCCCACTCAACAGGTTTGAGGTACGGGAAATAGTGCTGCTGGACTCGATCCGCCCACGCTTTGAGAAACCAGGTCGGTTTCTGATTGCCGTTTCCCAGACTGCCCAGCAGCAGTCGACCGTCCTTGTCTCGACGAATACTGCTCAGCACCTGACGGGTGTCCCATGAGCCCTGGCCACCAGGAAGAATTTGCTGTGCGGCCTCGTCCGTCAGCGGGACCGACGCCACTTGATAGTAATAACCGGGGAAGAAATTGCGTCGCAGCTCGGTCCAGTCGCCTTCGGTGTAGGCGTTGGAAGCGATGACCACCTGTTCAGCGAGCACCGAACCCTGCGCGGTCTGCACCGACCATTTCTGGCCCTGACGCTCAAGTCGCGTGACAGCAGAGTGATCGAACAGTCGACCGCCCAGGCCGATGGCCGCTTTGGCCAGCCCTGTGGTGTAAGCCATCGGATTAAGCGTGCCGGCACGCCGATCAAGCAGCGCGGCGGCAATCTTCTTGGTACCCGTCGCTTGCTCGCAGGCCTGGCCGGTCAACAATTCGACGGGGGCGCCGCGACGTTTCCATTGTTCTTCGCGACTGCGCAGATCCGCTTCGCCACGGGCGTTGTGCGCCATGTGCAACGTACCTTCGCGGCGTAACTGGCAATCGATGTTGTATTTGTCGACCAGGCTGAACACCAGCGATGGCGCCGCCCCGAGCATGCGATTGAGCTGACTGCCCACCGCCTCGCCGAACCCGGCTTCGATCTCGTCCGGTGGGATCCACATCCCGGCGTTGACCAGCCCGACGTTGCGCCCTGACCCGCCCTGACCGGCACGATGAGCTTCCAGCACACACACTGTCTTGCCTTGTTCCAGCAGATGCACCGCCGCCGACAGCCCGGTAAAACCTGCACCGATGACGCAAACATCTGCCGTCACTTCGCCCTTGAGGGCGGCGTTGTCAGGCCTTTGCGGCGTCAGTTTTTCCCACAGACACTCTTCGCGTAACGGCATTGCCAGACTCCAACAGAAACCTAACCAACACACAGTTCATTTTGGATGAGCTATGTGGTGAGGGGATTTATCCCCGTTGGCTGCGTAGCAGTCCCATATTCGGGGCCGCTGCGCAGCCAACGGAGATGAATCCCCTCGCCACAAAAGCTCGCTCAGGAATAACCGGTTAGTCGAACGTGATGCCCTGAGCCAACGGCAACTCCAGCGAATAGTTCACGGTGTTGGTCTGACGGCGCATGTAGCCGCGCCATGCATCGGAACCGGATTCACGACCACCGCCGGTTTCTTTTTCACCACCAAATGCGCCGCCGATTTCCGCGCCGCTCGGCCCGATGTTGACGTTGGCGATACCGCAATCACTGCCCACCGCCGACATGAACTGCTCGGCTTCACGCACGTCGGTGGTAAAGATGCAGGACGACAGGCCCTGCGGTACCGCGTTGTTCAGGCGCAGGGCCTCGTCGAAGTCCTTGTAGCCAACCACGTAAAGAATCGGCGCGAAGGTTTCGTGGCAAACCACGTCACTCTGCTCCGGCATTTCAACGATGGCGGGTGCGACGTAGTAAGCGTTCGGGAATTTGTCTTCCAGTTGGCGTTTGCCACCAAACACCCGGCCGCCTTCGCTCAAGGCTTGCTCAAGCGCGTCCTGCATGTTGTCGAAACTGTGTTTGTCGATCAGCGGACCGATCAGGTTGCCTTCCAGCGGATTGCCGATGCGGACCTTGGAGTAAGCGGCCTTCAAGCGGGTGACGATTTCTTCTTTGACCGACTCGTGGGCAATCAGGCGACGCAAGGTGGTGCAGCGCTGGCCGGCAGTACCGACGGCGCTGAACAGGATCGCGCGAACGGCCATGTCCAGGTCGGCACTTGGGCTGAGGATCATGGCGTTATTGCCGCCCAGCTCCAGAATGCTGCGAGCGAAACGCGCGGCGATTTTCGGCGCTACTTCGCGGCCCATGCGGGTGCTGCCAGTGGCGCTGATCAGCGCAACACGCGGGTCATCGACCAACGCTTCGCCAGCATCGCGACCGCCAATGATCACTTGGCTCAGGTGCGGCGGCGCATCGCTGAAATTCTTCAGTACGCGGTCAAACAGTGCCTGACAAGCCAGTGCTGTGAGTGGGGTTTTCTCGGACGGTTTCCAGATCACCGGGTTGCCGCAAACCAGCGCCAGTGTGGTGTTCCAGGCCCAGACCGCAACGGGGAAGTTGAAGGCGCTGATCACACCGACGATGCCCAGCGGGTGCCAGGTTTCGCGCATGTGGTGGCCGGGACGCTCGGAGGCGATGGTCAGGCCGTACAGCTGGCGGGACAAACCGACGGCGAAGTCGCAGATGTCGATCATTTCCTGAACTTCACCCAGACCTTCCTGAGTGATCTTGCCCGCTTCCCAGGACACCAGCTCGCCAAGGTCAGCCTTGTATTCGCGCAGGATGTCGCCCAGTTGACGCACCAGTTCGCCACGGCGCGGGGCCGGGACCTTGCGCCACAATTCAAACGCATGATCTGCACGACTGATGTGCTGCTCGACTTCAGCGGCACCTTCCCAGTTCACCGAAGCGATCTGGCTGCCATCGATCGGCGAATGCACCGGCACTTTGCCGTTCTGGTACAGGGCCGGGTTTACACCTAGACGATCAAGCAATGCGGCAACCATGGGTGACTCCTCAAGCAAAAGACAGAACGTGTGCAGCCGGAAAATCTCGGCTGATCAGACCTGTAGTTTTAGCGCTCTGGAGGTTACTCAACAAACGACCTTTAAGAGAGATATCATTCCGTTTATTCATGCTGTGCATTGCTGGCAATAGAGAAACAAGAAGAAAGGACCGCTCATGCTGAACAAACGCTATCTGCCGTCGATTACCGCGTTGCAGTGTTTCGAGGCTGTCACCCGGCACTTGAGCTTCACCCGGGCCGCCGAAGAGCTGAACCTGACGCAGAGCGCCGTCAGTAAACAGGTCGCGCAACTCGAAGAGTTGCTGCAGCACTTGCTGTTCCGGCGGGTACGCCGACGCCTGCAAATGACGCCTGCCGGCGATTTGTATCTTGTGGAGGTAAGAAAAATCCTCACGCAGGTGGAGATGTCGACCCATTACCTGCGTTCCTACGGCGGGGAGACCGAAGTCCTGCGCGTGTCCACGCCTCCCACCTTCGGCGCGCGCTGGCTGGTGCCGCGCTTGAAAGGCTGGCGATTGCGTCATCCGTCGATCCACCTGGACCTGTGCAGCGAACAGGAAGCCGACGATTTGCTGCAGGGTCGCAGCGACCTGGCGTTCTACTTTGGCCAAGGCTCGCGACCCGGCACCGAATGCCTGAAGCTGTTCAGCGAAGAGCTGGTCCCTGTGTGTGCGCCCGGCAGCCTGCCCGCCACGCCGTTCACCGATCCTACGCAACTCACCGACCTCGTCCTGCTGCAAAACGCTTCTCGTCCACAGGCTTGGCACGACTGGTTCGACAGCCAGGGTTACCACACCGAACACAGCTACCACGGCCCGCGCTTCGAAACCTTTTACATGTGCATCCGCGCCGCTCAGGTGGGCTGTGGCGTGGCGCTCTTGCCCAAGTTTCTGGTTGAAGAGGAATTGGCCGACGGCAAGCTGGTCATACCCTGGCAGCACGCGATGCCCAGCTCCGACGCCTATTACCTGGCGTATCCGGAGCATTCGGCGGAAGTGCCGAAAGTCCGAGACTTTGTGAAGTGGATGCTGGAGCAGATCGATAGCCCGGAAATACCGCAAATTTAATGCCTCACCAAGATCTGAGGCAAAACACGCCACAGAGGTTTCCAGCGTCTAAAAAATTGCTGGCAATTCCCGGCGTTGATATGCGCCACTAGCCCCATTCAATGAAACAGCTGCAACGTCGTGACATCAGCCGCGACCAGCCTGGAGAACCCCGTTATGAGCGAGAGCGTGTTTGGCGATCGCATCGTGCAGAACCTGCTCGACACCGACTTCTACAAACTGACGATGATGCAGGCGGTGCTGCACAACTACCCCAACGTAGAAGTGGAATGGGAGTTTCGTTGCCGTAATAGCGAAGACCTGCGGCCTTATCTGGCGGAGATCCGCTTTCAGATCGAGCGTCTGGCCGAATTGAGCCTCACTGCCGATCAGCTGGGTTTCATGGAACGCATCAGCTTCATGAAGCCGGATTTTCTGCGCTTTCTCGGGTTGTTCCGCTTCAATCTGCGCTACGTGCACACCGGCATAGAAAACGGTGAGTTGTTCATCCGTCTGCGCGGACCGTGGCTGCATGTGATCCTGTTTGAAGTGCCACTGCTGTCTATCGTCAGCGAAGTGCGCAACCGCTATCGCTACCGGGAAGTCGTGCTGGAACAGGCTCGCGAGCAGCTTTACCGCAAGTTCGACTGGCTCACCGCCCATGCCAGCCGCGAGGAATTATCCGAGTTGCAGGTAGCTGATTTCGGCACTCGCCGTCGCTTCTCGTACCGCGTGCAGGAAGAAGTGGTCAACGTGCTCAAGCACGATTTCCCAGGGCGTTTCGTCGGCACCAGCAACGTCCACCTGTCCCGTGAACTGGACATGAAGCCGTTGGGCACCATGGCCCACGAATGGATCATGGCGCACCAGCAACTGGGTCCGCGGCTGATCGACAGCCAGATCGCCGCCCTCGACTGCTGGGTCCGCGAGTATCGTGGCCTGCTGGGGATCGCCCTGACCGACTGCATCACGACCGATGCCTTCCTCAACGATTTCGATCTGTACTTTGCCAAGCTCTTCGACGGCCTGCGCCATGACTCCGGGGACCCTGTGATCTGGGCGGAAAAGGCCATCGCCCACTACCACAAGCTCGGCATCGACCCGATGAGCAAGACGCTGGTGTTCTCCGACAGCCTGACGCTGCCCAAGTCCCTGGAAATATTCCGGGCACTGCGCGGTAGGATCAACGTGAGCTTCGGCATCGGCACCAACCTGACATGTGATATTCCGGGTGTCGAACCGATGGGCATCGTGCTTAAAATGACCGCCTGCAACGGTCAGCCAGTGGCGAAAATTTCCGATGAGCCCGGCAAGACTCACTGCAAAGACCCGAATTTTGTCGCCTATTTGCGACACGTTTTCAAAGTTCCTGCCGCCCCAACCAGCACATCTAGCAAGGAGTGAATTCATGCAAGCCGTACAGCGTGAGATTGCTGAGCAGCTCAAGGTTCAACCGCCGTTCGCCGACAATGCCGCCCTTGAGGCGGAAGTCGCCCGACGGATCACGTTCATTCAGGATTGCCTGGTCAACTCCGGGCTCAAGACCCTCGTGCTCGGCATCAGCGGTGGTGTTGACTCGCTGACGGCCGGGCTGCTGGCCCAGCGTGCCATGCGCGAATTGCGCACTCGCACCGGTGATGACAACTACAAGTTCATCGCTGTGCGCCTGCCTTACGAAACCCAGTTCGACGAACACGACGCCCAAGCCTCGGTAGATTTCATCAATCCGGATGAACGCCACACGGTAAACATTGGCCCAGCGGTTAAATCCCTGGCCAATGAAGTCGCAGCGTTCGAAGGCAAACATGCCGTGTCGGTGGATTTCGTACTCGGCAACACCAAGGCGCGGATGCGCATGGTTGCCCAGTACACCATCGCCGGTGCAGCCCAGGGGCTGGTCATCGGGACAGATCATGCAGCAGAAGCCGTGATGGGGTTCTTCACCAAGTTCGGTGACGGCGCGTGCGACCTGGCACCGCTGAGCGGCCTGGTGAAAAACCAGGTACGCAACATCGCCCGCAGCTTCGGAGCCCCCGAGTCATTGGTTGAAAAAGTGCCGACAGCGGATCTGGAAGACCTGTCGCCCGGCAAACCGGACGAAGCGTCCCATGGCGTGACCTACGCCGAGATTGACGCGTTCCTGCATGGCGAGCCCGTGCGTGAGGAAGCGTTCAGGATCATTTGCGAGACGTACAGGAAGACTCATCACAAGCGTGTGATGCCTTTCGCGCCGTAAGATTGTCGGCGCCCGTTCGGGCGCCTTCGCGGGCAAGCCATGCGAATAACGATGACGCGGTCAAACGCCAGATATAAAAAAAGCGTCCCAAGTGGACGCTTTTTTATGACCGCGATTCGATTACTTCAGGGTAACCGTGCCTTTCATCATCGAGATGTGGCCCGGGAACGAGCAGAAGAAGCCGTAGCTTTCGCCAGCCGCCAGCTTCGACACGTCAAAGGTCACGGAATCGGTCTCGCCGGCACCGATGATCTTGGTGTGCGCGATGATGCGTGTATCGCCGTCTTTCAGGTAGTTCTTGTCAATGCCAGCCGCCAGGCCGTCGGTAGCGATTGGCTGCATATCAGCCGTTTTGCTCAATACCCAGTTATGGCCCATGACGTTTTTCGGCAGGCTACCGGAGTGTTTCAGCTCAACGGTAAAGGTCTTGCAGCTTTTGTCGATGCTGACGTCCTTGGTATCGAAGGACATCTGGTCAGTGGAGTCGACAGTGACCTTGCATTCAGCGGCCATCAGCTGGCTGCTGGCCAGTGTCAGCAGGGATACCGCAACAAGTTTGGCAAACATGGTGAATCTCCAAGGCAGGGTTAACAAAAAGTGCGAATGAACAGAAGACTGCCTGAAAACTTCGCAAGTTCCTATGACCTGAATCAAAAATTGTATACAACTTTCGGGCTATGACACTCATCGAAACAATCTACCAGCCAAGCGTCTGCTGCGGCCTTATTATCGAGCCATCGCCAATATCCGGAGCTCGTAGCATGTCCTTGAATAGCCTTTTGTGCAGTCTGCTTGCCGCCTACGCCTGTGGCGCCAGCGGCTCCTGTGAAACACCTGAACGCGACGTTTAACCCTTGGAGCGCTGCTGCCCTGCCTTTACTCTGTGGCCATCCCGACCCTGGAGTAAGGCATGTCTTTAGCATCCGTCTGTGTATTTTGCGGTGCCAGCACCGGCACCAACCCCGCTTATCGTGAAGCGGCAGTCGCCCTCGGGCGTGCGCTCGCCGAACGTAAATTGACCCTGGTGTATGGCGGTGGCGCCGTCGGTTTGATGGGAATCGTGGCGGATGCAGCACTGGCCGCTGGCGGAGAAGTCATCGGGATCATCCCGCAAAGCCTCAAGGACAAGGAAATCGGCCACAGCGGCCTGACGCGACTGGAAGTGGTCGACGGCATGCATGCCCGCAAGGCGCGGATGGCGGAACTCAGCGACGCCTTTATCGCCCTGCCCGGCGGCTTGGGCACGCTGGAAGAGTTGTTCGAAGTCTGGACCTGGGGCCAGCTCGGCTATCACGGCAAACCGCTTGGCTTGCTGGAAGTGAACGGTTTCTACAGTAAATTGACCGGTTTTCTTGATCATATCGTCGGCGAAGGCTTCGTTCGCGAAGCACACCGTGACATGCTGCAAACGAGCGAATCGCCGCAAATCCTGCTCGATGCACTGGACGCCTGGCAACCGGTGGTCACGCCAAAATGGGCCGAGCAAAAACCCAGCTAACGGCTCGGCACCGATACAGGGCAGAATATGCGCCGCTCAACCTCACCTTCGACCCCAGAGGATCGCCCATGGCTAAACCCAATTATTCCTTCGCCAAACGTCAGAGAGACTTGGCCAAGGAGCAGAAGAAAGAGGAAAAGCTTCAGCGCAAGAAAGCTACAGCTGAAGAAGAAGCCGCCGCACTGAACCCGGAAACAGAGGGTGAAGTGGCCGCAGAAAGTGATGTTGAAGCACCGAAAGATCAGGCGCCCGACGCCTGAGACCCTCAGGGCCCGATGATCTGATCAGGCCCACCGGATCTGTGTCCTGTGTAGGAGCGAGCTTGCTCGCGATGGTCGTTAACGATAACGCTATAAGCCTGATCGCCCCCCGGTGCACTCAGGTTCATCGCGAGCAAGCTCGCTCCTACAGTTGGACGTGGTCAGTGCAATGGCATCACAGTGACGCGCACTTCCGGGTCATGATTCCCCCCCCCCAGAATCACCCCGCGCAACGGCGATACATCGGAGAAATCCCGGCCCCAGGCCAGGGTGATGTGCTCCAGCGCCGGTTGCACGTTGTTGGTCGGATCAAAATCCACCCATCCCAGCACCGGGCAAAACACCGACACCCAGGCGTGTGACGCATCGGCACCGATCAAGCGCGGCTGGCCCGGTGGTGGCTGGGTCAACAGATAGCCGCTGATGTAGCGCGCGGCCAGCCCCCGGGAACGCACGCAGGCCAGCATCAGGTGCGCGAAGTCCTGGCATACCCCGCGTCGACGCTCCAGCACTTCCACCAAAGGCGTCGCCACCTGGGTCGCTTCGGCATCGAAGGTGAATTCGCTGAAGATCTTCTCCATCAGCGCCTGAACCCCGAGCAGCAACGGTCGACCTGCGGGGAAACAGCTTTCAGAAAATTCGACAAAGTTGCGTTTCAAATGCACGTAGGGCGATTCGAACCGGTAACGACAGGCCTCGAGCACTTGGGGTGACAGCGGCTGGCTGCTGTAGGTCAACGCGTTGCGGGTGTCTTCCCACGCGCGAGACCGGGTGAAGTCCAGTGCAGGCCGGGGCAACACTTCAATCGTGAGGCTGGCGTTGACCAGCAATTCGTCGTGGGGCCGCTCGAACGCCAGGCGCGTCAGCGGGTTGCCAAAAACATCCAGCTCATCGCGACGCGAAGTCGGGTCAGGACTGATTAGC
The DNA here is from genome assembly GCF_058145095.1 of Pseudomonas sp. MDV22-iso1. Lineage (NCBI taxonomy): Bacteria > Pseudomonadati > Pseudomonadota > Gammaproteobacteria > Pseudomonadales > Pseudomonadaceae > Pseudomonas > Pseudomonas sp. MDV22-iso1. The sequence goes on along the minus strand of NZ_JBYVMF010000004.1, from coordinate 239,097 downwards.
AATTGCTGATCGGTGCATCGCTGCCAGGCACAGGGCCGAGGCCACAAATGGGCCAGCTGTTGGGCGAGGGACACCGGACTGTCGTAGTGATAATGGGTGTCGTGAAAGATCTGGTAATGGGCGTTCATCAGACGGACACCGTACGCTGGCTGACATCGTCGACGTGGGCGAAATGACGCAGCGCCAGGCGATCCGACACTTGCCCGCTGGCTTCAGCGATCTCCTGGAGCAAATCCGCCAGCCCGTCGATGGCGGCGCGGACGCTGGCTTCACCGAACAGGGCATTTTCCAGGCAGCCCAGATCGAACCGCGCCAAACGCTCCACCAGGTGCGGCAGACCTGTTTCGCGCGGTGCGCCAAAGTCGTCGTTCAGGCGTTTGAGGGTGCGTGTCACCAGTTTCAACTGGAACAGCACGGCGTGAGGGTTTTGCTCGTCGAGCAGTAACAGGTCCAACACCGGGATCAATTGCGCTACCGCCAGATACCGCGAACGGTAGGTGATGCTGCTGTTACCCAGCTCCAGCAACCACTCCAGCCTTGCCTGCTCGAACGCATCGGCGCCACGCAGGAAAGCCGCGAGGCTGGCGCTGAGAAACTGCAGTCGTTCGATCCGCCGTCCAATCATCAGGAAACGCCAGCCTTCATCCCGGGTCATGTCGTCGAGGGCAAAACCTGACAGTGCCGCCAGGGACATCACCAACCGGTTGAGGAAGTCCAGCAGCTCACCAAAATCCGGCTCTTCGGATTCAAGCTCCAAGGCTTCACGCTGCAGTTCCACCAGCGCTTGCCAGTTTTCTCGAGAGAGTTTGCCGCGTACCTGAGAGGCGGCCCACTGCAAGCGTTGCAGGTTGGAGCGCAGGCTGAACGACCAGTCATCTCCCAGCAACGCGGCGAGTAAGCGCTCGGGCAATTCGCCCTCATCGGGTAGCAGCATCAACCGCTCACCGAGATCGACTGCCGCCTGCAAGGCCTGGGGATCGTCGCCATCGACATAGCGCGCCAGCATGATCCGCAGCAACCGCGCGCTGTCATCGCAACGCTCACAGTAACGGCCAAACCAGAACAGGTTCTCCACCACACGTGACGGCAAATACGGATCGCGCCGTACCAGATCATGAACGCCAATGGTGCGCTGGGTTTTCCATTGCTCGCCACTCGGAGGACGATCACCCAGAACCCAGGTGTCCTTGCTCGCGCCGCCACGTTGCATCGATACCACTTCGGCGTCTGCCTCGGCGGCCACGCGGGTCAACCCGCCCGGTAAAACCCGATAACCGTCGCGGCTGGCCACGGCATACACGCGCATGCCGATAGCGCGGGGTTGCAACAGTCCATCTTCTGCCTGCCAGACCGGCGCCTGGGAAAGCTGCGCCAATTCTTGCGCTACATACGCGTAAGGCCGCGCCTGCATGCGCTCAGCGAGCACCTGGCGCTGTTTTTCACTCAAATCCCGACCAAAGACCGGCGCAAAACTCTGTGACGGAAAAGCGGGTTTGATCAACAACTCAGGCAGTTTTTCCAACGCCTGGGCCAGCACCGGCGCTTCGCCGCACCACCAGGTGGCGATGGACGGCAGGATCAGTTCTTCCCCAAACAGGAACTGGTTGATCTTCGGCAGAAAACCCAACAACCCGGGAGACTCCAACACCCCACTGCCCAACGCATTGGCTACCAGCACCCGGCCCTGCCGCACCGCCTCCAGCAACCCCGGCACGCCAAGGGCTGAGTCGGTGCGCAATTCCAGCGGGTCGCAGAAGTCGTCGTCGAGCCGACGCATGATCGCGTGCACCCGGCGCAGGCCGCTCAAGGTTTTCAGGTAGACCGTGGCGTCGCGCACTGTCAGGTCGCCGCCCTCCACCAGCGGGTAACCCAGCTGGCGCGCCAGATACAGATGTTCGAAATAGCTTTCGTTGAACCGTCCCGGGGTCAGCAACACGATCAGGGGCGCTTCGTCGTCGCTGGGTGCCTGACGGGCCAGGGTTTCCTGGAGCGTGCGGAAGAAGCCGGCCAGGTGCTGCACTTTGAGGTCGCGATAAAGCTCTGGAAACGCTCGGGATACGATGGTGCGGTTTTCCAGCGCATACCCGGCACCGGACGGCGCCTGCGTTCGATCGGCCGTCACCCACCAGCGCCCATCGGGCGTGCGTGCCAGGTCCACGGCATACAGATGCAGAAATGTTCCGTCTGGCGGCTTGATGCCCTGACAGGGCCAGAGGAAGTTGTTGTGACCGAAGACCAGTTCTGCGGGCAGCAAGCCTTCAGCGATGAGGCGCTGCGGGCCGTAAAGGTCTTCCAGCACCGCATTGAGCAACCGTGCCCGCTGGGCGATGCCGGCGGATAAGTGCTGCCATTCATCAGCCGCAATCACATGGGGCAGCAGGTCCAGTTCCCACGGCCTGTCGGCGCCCTTGGGATCGGCATAGACGTTGTAAGTCACGCCGTTTTCCTGGATTTGCCGGGTCAGCAGTGCCTGACGCTGCACCAATTGCGCTGGCGTGCTGCGTTGCAATTGGTCGAGCAGCCGACGCCAGTGCGGGCGAACGGCCCCACTGTCGTCGAGCAGTTCGTGGTAAGTGCCCGCCGTGAGCGGGTAGCGGTCAAGCAGGTCAGGCATGGAAAGCTCGGCAGACAGCAAAGTTCGGTCAGACTAACGCAGGCTCATGACACCCGGATAGACGAAAAATCCGGGCGTCGCGTACGGTTCAAAAGCGTCGTAAATCGAGTGTCATCGGCAACTCGTCGTTGATGTCGACACTCGGGACCGGCCGTTTTCCGGGACTGTGTCCGATCCGGAAAAACCGCGCCATCCGCCGGCTCTCCGCCTCATTGGCGTTGACCGGCAGACTGTCGTAGTTCCGACCGCCCGGATGGGCGACGTGGTACTGACAGCCACCCAGCGAGCGCTGCATCCAGGTGTCGAGCACATCGAAGACCAAAGGCGCATGCACCGGGATGGTCGGTTGCAGGCAATTGGACGGTTGCCAGGCGCGGAAACGCACGCCAGCGACGAATTCGCCGACGCGCCCGGTGGGCTGCAATGGCACCGGAACGCCGTTGCACGTCAGCAAGTAACGCTGGGGCGACAGGCCAGTGAGTTTGACCTGCAGGCGCTCAAGGGACGAATCCACATAACGCACCGTTCCGCCGGGCGCGCCCTCCTCGCCCAAAACGTGCCAAGGCTCCAGCGCCTGACGCACCTCCAGCTCGATGCCACTGACCGCGTAATCACCCACCTTGGGAAACCGGAATTCCAGGTGCGCGGCAAACCACTCGGCGCGCACGGGATAACCCGCCGAATTGAGGTCGACGATGACGTCGGCGAAATCCTGCTCGATAAAGTGCGGCAACATGAACCGGTCATGCAACTCCGTGCCCCAACGCGCCAGTTTTGGCGGCGCATAAGGCTCGCGCCAGAACCGCGCGACCAGCGCCCGCAGCAACAGCTGTTGAGCCAGGCTCATGCGCGCATGAGGTGGCATTTCAAAGGCCCGCAGTTCCAGTAACCCGAGACGCCCTGTAGCGCCATCCGGCGAATACAGTTTATCGATGCAGAACTCTGCCCGGTGCGTGTTGCCGGTGACGTCGATCAGCAGGTTTCGCAGCAGTCGATCTACTAACCACGGCGCGCACTCTTCGCCAGGTTCAGGCATCTGTGAAAACGCGATTTCCAGCTCATACAGCGAGTCATTGCGCGCCTCATCGACACGGGGCGCCTGGGACGTCGGGCCGATGAACAACCCGGAGAACAGATACGACAAGGAAGGATGGTTATGCCAGTAGCTGATCAGGCTGCGCAGCAGGTCGGGGCGACGCAGAAACGGTGAGTCCGCCGGCGTGGCGCCGCCCAGGACGAAATGGTTGCCACCACCCGTGCCGGTGTGACGGCCGTCGATCATGAATTTCTCGGTGGTCAGGCGGGTCTGGCGGGCTTCCTCGTACAAGAATTCGGTGCGATCGACCAGCTCATCCCAGGTCGCCGACGGCTGCACATTGACTTCGATCACGCCCGGATCAGGGGTGACGCGAAAGTTGCTTAAACGCGGGTCGCTCGGGGGTTCATAACCCTCCAGCAACACCGGGCAATGCAGTTCTTCAGCGGTGGCTTCGATGGCGGCGACCAGTTCCAGATAATCCTCGACCTGCTCCAGCGGCGGCATGAACAGGTACAGCCGGCCTTCCCTCGCCTCCGCGCAGAAGGCGGTCCGCGTCAGCCAGTCCGCGGACTCGTCGATCTTCGGCGCACGGTCTTGCGCAACCGCAGGCTCGCCCTGGCTTTGCAACTGAGCAAGGTCGGGCAGCGGCGGGAAATCCTGATTCGGATCCCTTGGATGGATAAACGGATACTCCGCCGCTTTGACCCAAGGTTGTGAGCCGAGCGGCAGGCGATAACCCAGCGCGGAATCACCCGGCACCAGGCGGCAGTGCTCATCACGCAGGTACCAGCGGCCGCTTTGCCACTGGTCACCCTTGGCGGTACGCGCCAGTGGCAGCACCTGGCCAATCACCGTGTCCAGTCCCTGGCTGAAGACTTTGCGCAGGCGCGCACGCTCCAGAGGTTCGTCAAGGCGTGAGTCTTCGGCGCTGACATTCTGCGGCAACGTGCCTTCGCGCCAGAGGTAATAGAAATTGTCTTCGTAGGCTGGAAACACAAAGCGTGTCGGAATTTTCAGGCGCTCGGCGACGCTCGCCAAAAACCGCCCGGCCAGTTCGCCGTTAGCGCCGTAGTCTTCTTGCTCATCGGCGATCAGCGCGTTGTTGCGCCAGATCGGCACACCGTCGCGGCGCCAGTAGCAGTTCAGGGACCATCGCGGCAGCTGTTCGCCCGGGTACCACTTGCCCTGGCCGAAATGCACCAGGCCATTGGGGGCATAGCGCTTGCGCATGCGCTGGAACAGTTCGGCAGACAGGCGACGCTTGTCCGGTCCGAGCGCTGCGGTGTTCCACTCGGCACCGTCCGGATCATCGATAGACACGAAAGTCGGCTCACCGCCCATGGTCAGGCGCACGTCACCCTCGAGAAGGTCCGCATCGATCTGCCGGCCCAATGCCTGGATCGCCAGCCATTGATCGTCGGTGTAGGGCTTGGTGACTCGCGGTGCTTCCCAGATCCGCTCCACCGACATTTCGTGGGTGAACTCACACTCGCAGGGCTCCACCAAGCCGCTGATCGGTGCCGCAGAGCCCGGATCGGGACTACAGGCCAACGGAATGTGTCCTTCACCGGCAAACAGTCCTGACGTCGCGTCCAGGCCGATCCAGCCGGCGCCGGGCAAATACACTTCGCACCAGGCATGCAGGTCGGTGAAATCCACTTCGGTGCCCGAGGGCCCGTCGAGGCTTTTGACATCGGCCGTCAGTTGAATCAGGTAACCGGAGACAAACCGCGCGGCCAGGCCCAGATTGCGCAGCAACTGCACGAGCAACCACGCGGAATCGCGGCAGGATCCAGAAGCGTGTTCAAGCGTGTGTTCGGGTGTCTGGACGCCTGGCTCCATGCGGATCAGGTAGCCAATGTCTTCACTCAGACGCTGGTTGAGCGCTACGAGGAAATCCACGGCAGGCAACGGGGTGCGGTCGATACCGTCCAGGTAGGCCTTGAACTTCGGCGTCAGCGGCAGGGTTTCCAGGTACGGCGCCAGTTCCTTGCGCTCATCGGTGGCGTAAACGAACGGGATTTTCTCCGCATACGGCTCCAGAAAGAAGTCGAATGGATTGAACACCGCCATCTCGGCGAGCAGATCCACTTCGATCCGCAGTTCATCGGTTTTCTCAGGAAACACTAACCGCGCCAGGTAATTACCCTGGGGGTCTTGCTGCCAGTTTATGAAGTACTGCTCGGGCGAGACTTTCAGCGCATAGGACAGTATCCGCGTGCGACTGTGGGCGGCCGGGCGCAGGCGAACAATCTGCGGCCCGAGCTCGACGGCGCGGTCGTAGCGGTAATGCGTTACGTGATGCAATGCGACATGTATCGACACGGCGTGCCTCCTGCGAGCCCTAAGCGTATGGGAAAGCGCGCAAGACTTATGCCATGCAGCGGCACCGGCGCTTTCTGCGTTTGCTTGAGGCAGTACAGCACCAAAATCGGGCGATGCGGGAAATTGGTTTGGCGCAGTTGCACGCAAATGTGGCGAAGCTGTAACAACAGTCAGTAAATGGAAGGACAGCGAACACAAAACCAGTGGCGAGGGGATTTGATTGATTCAGAAATGCAAAACGCCAACCCGAAGGTTGGCGTCTTGTTATCCGCTGTCAGCGTTTAGCGCGGTACCACCGGCTTGCGGGCAGGTTTAGGGCCCTTGCCTTTCGCGGCATCCTTACGCTCCTTGGCGGCCTGCTGGTTACGGGCAAACGCCGCAGCCTTGGCCTGTTCACGCTTGTCCCACGGATTACCACCGTCACTGGCGCGCGGTGGCAGGCCGGTGTGCTGGGTCAGGATCTTGGTGGTTTTTTCACCCGCGACTTTATGGCTGCCTGCTGGCGTCGAGTTCTTGCGACGGGCGCTCTGGTAGCTGTCGGTCGCCGGCTGATGCAGCGGGATCAGCTGGTTTTTACCCGGCCCGATCAGGTCGGCGCGGCCCATGCGAGTCAGCGCTTCACGCAGCATCGGCCAGCCTTTCGGATCGTGATAACGCAAGAACGCCTTGTGCAGACGACGCTGCTCTTCGCTCTTGACGATGGTCACGGCGTCGCTCTTGTAAGTGACCTTGCGCAGCGGGTTCTTGCCCGAGTGGTACATCGCAGTGGCGGTGGCCATCGGCGACGGGTAGAACGCCTGCACCTGGTCGGCACGGAAGCCGTTGCCCTTGAGCCACAGGGCCAGGTTCATCATGTCTTCGTCGGTGGTGCCCGGGTGAGCGGCGATGAAGTACGGAATCAGGTACTGCTCTTTCCCGGCTTCCTTGGAGTACTTCTCGAACATGCGCTTGAACTTGTCATAGCTGCCAATGCCCGGCTTCATCATCTGGTTGAGCGGACCTTCCTCGGTGTGTTCCGGGGCGATCTTCAGGTAACCACCGACGTGGTGAGTCACCAGCTCTTTAACGTATTCCGGCGACTCGACCGCGAGGTCGTAACGCAGGCCGGAAGCGATCAGGATCTTCTTCACACCCGGCAACGCGCGAGCGCTGCGATACAGCTGGATCAGCGACGAGTGGTCGGTGTTCAGGTTCGGGCAGATGCCCGGGAACACGCACGATGGCTTGCGGCACGCGGATTCGATTTCCGGGCTCTTGCAGGCGATGCGATACATGTTCGCGGTCGGGCCACCGAGGTCGGAAATGACGCCGGTGAAGCCTGGCACCTTATCGCGGATCTCTTCGATTTCGCGAATGATCGACTCTTCGGAACGGTTCTGGATGATCCGGCCTTCGTGCTCGGTGATCGAGCAGAAGGTGCAGCCGCCGAAGCAGCCACGCATGATGTTCACCGAGAAGCGGATCATGTCGTAGGCCGGGATCTTTTCCTTGCCGTACGCCGGGTGCGGAATGCGCGCATAGGGCATACCGAACACGTAGTCCATTTCTTCAGTGGTCATCGGAATCGGCGGCGGGTTGAACCAGACGTCGACTTCGCCGTGCTTCTGCACCAGCGCGCGGGCGTTGCCCGGGTTGGTTTCCAGGTGAAGCACCCGGTTGGCGTGAGCGTAGAGCACCGCGTCGCCACGGACTTTCTCTACCGACGGCAAACGGATCACGGTCTTGTCGCGAGTCATGCGCGGGCTGGCCAGGATCTGCACGACCTTGGCTTCGCTCGGATCCTCAACCGGACCTTTTTCCTGCTCAATGGCGCAGGCTTGGGTGTCCTGGGTGTTCACGTACGGGTTGATGATCTTGTCGACCTTGCCCGGACGGTCGATGCGCGTGGAATCGACTTCGTACCAGTCTTTCGGCGTATCGCGACGGATGAATGCGGTGCCGCGCACGTCGGTGATGTCTTCGATCTTGTGGCCGTAGGACAGACGCTGGGCGACTTCGACGATCGCACGCTCGGCGTTGCCGTAGAGCAGGATGTCGGCGCAGGCGTCGATCAGGATCGAGTTACGCACCCGGTCCTGCCAGTAATCGTAGTGAGCAATGCGGCGCAGGGAGGCTTCGATGCCACCCAGCACGATCGGCACATGATTGTAGGCTTCCTTGCAGCGCTGGCTGTAAACCAGGCTCGCGCGGTCGGGACGTTTGCCCGCCAGGCCACCGGGGGTGTAGGCGTCATCGGAGCGGATTTTCTTGTCGGCGGTGTAGCGGTTGATCATCGAGTCCATGTTCCCGGCCGCGACACCGAAGAACAGGTTCGGCTCGCCGAGCTTCATGAAGTCGTCTTTGGACTGCCAGTTTGGCTGCGCAATGATCCCGACGCGGAAGCCCTGGGACTCCAGCAGCCGGCCGATAATCGCCATGCCGAAAGACGGATGGTCCACGTACGCATCACCGGTGACGATGATGATGTCGCATGAATCCCAGCCAAGCTGATCCATCTCCTCCCTGCTCATCGGCAGGAATGGCGCTGGACCGAAGCATTCGGCCCAGTACTTGGGATAGTCAAATAACGGCTTGGCTGTTTGCATGACGATGACCGGTGTTGAGATGAAAAATCGCGGGCGCGGAATATAGCACAAAAAATAACCAATTCCGACGGTAATGGTCGGAAATGTCTGTGGCTGGTTTGTGCACAGCCCCGAAGGTCTTGCATCTACCCTGTGGCAAGGGAGCTTGCTCCCGCTGGGGTGCGAAGCGGCCCCAAAATCGTGAGCGCTGCGCACTCTAGCGGGAGCAAGCTCCCTCGCCACAAAAGCTTCTTGCCACAGTTTTTTGTCGAGTTACTCGTCGTCGAAGTTATAGCTGCCCGGCGCCAGGTTTTCGAAGCGGGTGTACTTACCGATGAACGCCAGTCGTGACGTGCCGATCGGACCGTTCCGCTGCTTGCCGATGATGATCTCGGCGATGCCTTTGTGCTCGGTTTCCGGGTGGTAAACCTCGTCCCGGTACACGAACATGATCACGTCAGCATCCTGCTCGATCGCTCCGGATTCCCGGAGGTCGGAGTTGATCGGGCGCTTGTTCGGTCGTTGTTCGAGGGAGCGGTTGAGCTGGGACAACGCCACTACCGGACAGTTGAATTCCTTGGCGAGGGCTTTCAAGGAACGGGAGATTTCGGAAATCTCGTTGGTCCGGTTGTCGCCGCCGGAACCTGGAATCTGCATCAGCTGCAGGTAGTCGATCATGATCAGGGCGACATCGCCGTGTTCACGGACCAGACGCCGGGTCCGCGCGCGCATCTCTGACGGGCTGATACCGGCCGTGTCATCGATAAACAACTTGCGATCGTTGAGCAGATTGACCGCCGACGTCAGGCGCGGCCAATCATCGTCGTCCAGGCGACCGGCACGGACCTTGGTCTGGTCGATACGGCCGAGGGACGACAACATACGCATGATCAGCGATTCGCCTGGCATCTCCAGCGAGTAAACGAGAACACACTTGTCACTGCGCAACACGGCGTTTTCAACCAGGTTCATCGCAAAGGTGGTTTTACCCATGGATGGACGGCCAGCGACGATGATCAGGTCGGACGGTTGCAGCCCACTGGTCATCTCGTCGAGGTCGGTGTAACCGGTCGACAGGCCAGTGATGGCGTTGTCAGTGTTGAACAGGGTGTCGATGCGGTCGATGGCCTTGGTCAGCAGGTCGTTCACGCTCACCGGGCCGCCGGTTTTTGGCCGGGCCTCAGCAATCTGGAAGATCTGCCGTTCGGCCTCGTCGAGAATCTCTTCAGCAGTACGTCCTTCAGGGTTGAACGCACTGTCGGCAATTTCGCTGGCAATACCGATCAGCTGGCGCAACGTCGCCCGTGCACGGACGATCTGCGCATACGCCTTGATGTTAGCGACAGACGGCGTGTTTTTTGCCAGTTCTCCGAGGTACCCGAGGCCTCCGACTTGCGAGGTCTGACCTTCCTTGTCCAATTGCTCGGCCAGGGTCACGACGTCGATTGGCGAGTTCATGTCCGCCAGTTTGGCGATGGCACGGAAGATCAGGCGGTGGTCATGTCGATAGAAATCGCCGTCGGAGACTTGATCAAGCACGCGTTCCCAAGCGTTGTTATCCAGCATCAGACCACCGAGCACGGCCTGCTCGGCCTCGATGGAATGCGGAGGCACCTTCAGGGAAGCAGTTTGCAGATCATATTGCTCGGGAGCGGAGATATCGTTCATGGCCACTTGAATGATTAGTGTGAAATTCAGGAACTGCAGAAAGACAAAGGGCACGACCTGTAAACAGGATCGTGCCCGATGTTACCGACAAGCACCCGAGGGTACCAGTCGATCAAGTGCTGCTTAAGCTGCTACCACGACAACGCGTACGGTGGCTTCAACTTCGGCGTGCAGGTGCACGGCTACGTCGAATTCGCCTACGTTGCGGATGGTGCCGTTCGGCAGACGAACTTCGCTTTTAGCAACTTCAACGCCAGAGGCGGTCAGTGCATCAGCGATGTCGTGGGTGCCGATCGAACCGAACAGCTTGCCTTCGTCACCGGCGGTGGCAGTGATAGTCACTTCCAGCTCAGCCAGTTGGGCGGCACGGCTTTCAGCCGAAGTTTTACGGTCTGCTGCGGCTTTTTCCAGCTCAGCGCGACGCTCTTCGAACGCAGCCAGGTTGGCAGCGGTCGCAGCGGTAGCTTTGCCGTAAGGCAGCAGGTAGTTACGACCGTAACCAGCCTTAACGTTCACTTTGTCACCCAGGTTGCCCAGGTTGGTGACTTTTTCCAGAAGGATCAGTTGCATGTGAAAATCCTCTTAACTTTTAACCTTCACCGTTCGCGTTATCGGCGTCTTTCGGCGCCAGACGACCGCGAAAATCAATCAGGCTGTCGACGATGGCCAAGACCACCAGCAACGGATAGATCAGCTGCATAAACAGCAACAGCGTGACGTACAACCCCACCAGCCAGAACCTGGCCAGTCGCTTTTGCGCCACCAGCCCGTGAATCAGGGCCAGCCCGGCGAACACCAGCGGTACGCTGCACAACGGCGTCAACATGGCCATCTGTGGACCGATATTCGGCCCCAGAAGCATGCACGCCAGCAGCAACATCGCTGGTAGAAGCGGGAAGCGGATAGCGCGAAACTCGCGACCAAAACCACCCGGGTTGTACAACAACGCCTGCCAGTAGCGCCCGACAATCAGGCTCAGCACACTGACGATTTGCAGCAAGGCCGCAATCAGGCCGGTCAGGACCGGTGCAATCAGGGACGCAAAATGCGCCTGCTCGTCTACCGACAACTTCTGGTAGACATCGCCGAGTAGCGACGGCATGACTTTTATCAAAGCCTGCGCCAGCATCTCGATCTGGGGACCAAAAGCTATCCCCAGCACCACTGAAAACACCACTCCCATCGCTATGCTGACCAGCAGCACGCGGTTCCAGGACTCACTTGCGCGCAAAACCAACGCAAGGCTCCAAGACCCCAGCAGCACCAGAAGTGAGCGTGGGTCATCGGCGTAAAGCCACCAGATCAATGCCGGTAGCAATCCCAGAGCAAGGACACTTGACGCATCCTTCAATCCGCGCCGCAGGAGCACGAAGCATCCCGCGGCAGCACCCAACCAATACAACAACGGCAATGCCGCGCATCCAGCCACTACGAGAGTGGCCTGCATACGGCCGCGCATGATGAACTCAGCTATGGCACGCATGCATTCAATCCTTTGCTACGTGTCGACTGCCCGGTCTCAGCGGCCGTGGCTGTCGGTGTAGGCCAGCAGGGCCAGGAAGCGGGCGCGCTTGATAGCGGTGGCCAGCTGACGCTGATAACGTGCTTTGGTACCGGTGATACGGCTTGGAACGATTTTGCCGGTCTCGGATACGTAGGCTTTCAGAGTGTTGAGATCTTTGTAATCGATCTCTTTCACGTCTTCAGCGGTGAAGCGGCAGAATTTACGACGACGGAAGAAACGTGCCATGTAATAGGCTCCTCAAAAGGTCCGTGGATTACTCGTCAGCGTTATCGCTGTTGTCGCTGTCATCACTATCAGCGCTTTCAGCGCCTTCGTGCTCAGGACGGTCGCGACGCTCACGGCGCTCACTGCGGTTTTCTTCAGCCTTGAGCATCTCGGATTGGCCGGTAACGGCTTCTTCGCGACGGATGACCAGGTTACGGATCACTGCATCGTTGTAGCGGAAGTTGTCTTCCAGCTCGGCCAGGGCCTTGCCAGTGCATTCAACGTTCAGCATCACGTAGTGAGCCTTGTGAACATTGTTGATTGCGTAGGCCAGTTGACGACGACCCCAATCTTCCAGACGGTGGATTTTGCCGCCGTCTTCTTCGATCAGCTTGGTGTAACGCTCTACCATGCCGCCGACTTGCTCGCTTTGATCCGGGTGGACCAAAAAGATGATTTCGTAATGACGCATGAATGCTCCTTACGGGTTGTAGCCTGCCGCTCAAAAGCGGTCAGACAAGGAGTGAATGACACTTATGGACTTGCTTGCAGTAGACACATGCGTGCCTGCCGTCACAGCAAGGGGCGCAATTGTAGAGAAGGGACAGGAGAGGTGCAAGGCAATTGGTGATTATTTGAACAGTTCGTTCGCCCACCCATTTTTGCCTCACCACAAACCACTGTGGGAGCGAGCTTGCTCGCGATGAGGGCATAACATTCAACATTGATGCTGAATGTTACTCCGGTATCGCGAGCAAGCTCGCTCCCACAGGGACTACAAATGACTTAGGACTTTTTACCGGTTCCGGCAGCTTTGACGCCACGCTGACGCTGAGCTTCGAACAGGCACACGCCAGTCGCCACGGACACGTTCAGACTGCTGACACTGCCAGCCATCGGCAGGTGCACCAGATAATCACAGAGATCGCGGGTCAGGCGACGCATGCCGCTGCCCTCGGCCCCCATGATCAGGATGGTTGGACCGGTCATGTCGTGCTGATACAGGCTCTGCTCTGCTTCGCCCGCCGTTCCGACAACCCACAAGCCGCGCTGCTTGAGTTTTTCAAGGGTGCGCGCCAGGTTGGTCACAGCAACCAACGGAATCACTTCCGCCGCGCCACAGGCAACTTTTCGTACCGTTGGGGTCAGCGTGGCCGACTTGTCCTTCGGAACGATCACTGCCAGCGCACCGGCCGCGTCGGCCGAACGCAGGCAGGCGCCAAGGTTGTGCGGATCAGTCACGCCATCAAGCACCAGCAGCAACGGTGCGCCTTCGGTGCGATCGAGCAGTTCGTCGAGCATTGCTTCGCCCCAGACCTGGCTCGGACTCACGTCCGCCACCACACCCTGGTGCACGCCTTCAACCCAGGCATCCAGCTCGCGACGCTCGGCATTGCCGACTGCCACGCGATTTTCGTTCGCCAGTTCGATCAGCGTCTGAACGCGCGGATCACTGCGGCCTTCCGCCAGCCAGATCTGCTTGACGCGCTTCGGGTGGTGACGCAGCAATGCTTCTACGGCATGCACGCCGTAGATTTTTTCCAGATTACTCATGACTTGGCCTTAGGTTTACGCGCCCCGCCGCTTTTGGCTGCTGGAGCGGAACCCGCTTTTGGCGGGCCCTTACGGTGTTTGCTCGGTTTTGCTGGCTTGCCGCCGGGAGCCTTGTCAGGCGCCGACCGCCCGGTCTTTCCCCCAGACGCCGCTTTACCGCCGCTTTTCGCTTCAGACAGCAACGCCTGCTTCATTTCCCGGCTCTTGCGCAGCTCGGCGTTTTTCGCCGCTGCATCGCTCGGGCGATAGGCTTCGACAGCTTTTTCCTTGGCAGGGCGACGACCGGATTTCGCCGGCGCCGGCTCTGCCGCAGCGGCGGTTTTAGCCGCAGGTGCAGTGGTTTCGGTCCCGCGCTTCTTGCGGCCAATCGGCGCGCTGATGGTTTTTTCAGCCATCTCGAAGTCGATCTTGCGCTCGTCGAGGTCAACGCGCATCACGCGCACTTCAACGGTGTCGCCAAGGCGGAAGCTGCGGCCGGTACGCTCACCGGCCAGGCGGTGATGCACTGGGTCGAAGTGGTAGTAGTCACCCGGCAGCGCCGTGACGTGTACCAGGCCTTCGACGTAGATGTCGGTCAGCTCGACGAACAGGCCAAAACCGGTCACCGCAGTAATCACACCCGGGAACGACTCGCCTACACGGTCTTTCATGAACTCGCACTTGAGCCAGTTCACCACGTCACGAGTGGCTTCGTCGGCACGGCGCTCGCTCATCGAGCACTGCTCGCCTAGCTGCTCCAGAGCCGCTTCGTCGTACGGGTAGATGCGCGCTTTCGGAATGGTCATGGCGCCAGCACGACGAACGTGCGGGGTGTCCATTTTCGAATGAATAACGCTGCGAATCGCCCGATGCGTGAGCAAGTCCGGGTAGCGGCGGATCGGCGAAGTGAAGTGGGTATAGGCTTCGTAATTCAGGCCGAAGTGGCCCTGGTTATCAGCGCTGTACACCGCCTGACTCAACGAGCGCAGCATCACAGTCTGGATCAGATGGAAATCCGGACGGTCCTTGATGCTCGCCAGCAGTGCCTGGTAATCCTTTGGCGACGGGCCGTCCTTGCCTTTATGCAGGGACAGGCCGAGCTCGCCCAGGAAGGCGCGAAGTTTTTCCAGACGCTCCGGTGGCGGGCCGTTGTGCACGCGATACAGCGCAGGGATTTCGTGTTTCTTCAGGAATTCAGCGGTGGCCACGTTGGCCGCCAGCATGCATTCCTCGATCAGTTTGTGCGCATCGTTACGCACGGTCGGACGAATTTCGGCAATCTTGCGCTCGGTGCCGAAAATGATCCGGGTTTCCTGCGTTTCGAAATCGATCGCGCCACGCACGTGACGAGCGGCCAGCAACACCTTGTACAGCGAGTACAGTTGCTTGAGGTGCGGCAGAACGTCGTTGTACTCGCCGCGCAGCTGACGCGCCTCGGTGAGTTTCGGCGTTTCCAGCATCGCGCTGACTTTGTTGTAGGTCAGGCGAGCATGGGAATGGATCACGGCTTCGTAGAAGCAGTAGTCGGTCATTTCACCGGATTTGGAGATGGTCATCTCGCAAACCATGGCCAACCGATCAACGTGTGGATTCAGCGAGCAAAGGCCGTTGGACAGCTGCTCAGGCAGCATAGGCACTACGCGCTCGGGGAAGTACACCGAGTTGCCGCGAACCTGGGATTCGTTGTCCAGCGCCGAACCGATTTTCACGTAGCTGGAGACGTCGGCAATCGCCACGTACAACTTCCAGCCACCGGAGAAAAGGCGCAATTTGCCTGGCTTGGCTTCGCAATACACCGCGTCATCGAAGTCGCGAGCATCTTCACCATCGATGGTCACGAACGGCAGATGGCGCAGGTCTACGCGCTTCTCTTTGTCTTTCTCTTCGACTTCAGGCTTGAGCTTGGCGGCTTCTTTCAACACCGCTTCAGGCCAGACGTGCGGGATATCGTACGCGCGCAGGGCGACATCGATTTCCATGCCCGGCGCCATGTAGTTGCCCACGACTTCGACCACGTCGCCTTGCGGCTGGAAGCGCGGCGTCGGCCAGTGAGTGATCTTCACTTCGACGAATTGACCAATATTGGCATTGGCGTTGCGACCCGGCGTTACCAGCACTTCCTGCTGGATCTTCGGATTGTCCGCAACCACAAAGCCGATACCGCCCTCTTCGAAGTAACGACCCACGATGGTTTCGTGAGCACGGGACACCACTTCGACGATCATGCCTTCGCGACGACCGCGACGGTCGAGACCGGAAACACGGGCCAGCGCGCGATCACCGTCGAATACCAGACGCATCTGCGCCGGGCTCATGAACAAGTCGTCACTGCCGTCGTCCGGAACCAGGAAGCCGAATCCGTCACGGTGACCGCTGATGCGACCCAGGATCAGGTCGAGCTTGTCCACAGGCGCATACGTGCCGCGACGGGTATAGATGAGTTGAGCGTCGCGCTCCATGGCGCGCAGGCGGCGGCGCAGGGCTTCGATCTGGTCTTCTGTGGTCAGACCAAACTCTTCGACCAGTTGCTCGCGGTTAGCAGGCGAACCCCGATCAGCAAGGTGCTGAAGGATCAGTTCGCGGCTAGGAATAGGGTTTTCATATTTTTCCGCTTCACGAGCGGCCTCGGGATCGAGGGACTGCCAATCGGCCATTAGAGAGTTTTCACCTTGTCTATATACGGGTTAGTTTGGCATAGGCGTAATGAAACGGGAAATTTCAGGCTATGACAGCCTGTCTAAAGCCCTATATCGACACTCCAAAACTGATTTGAATGCCGCTGGTAATATTTTGCAGGTTTTTTTGCTGCCAGGGGTTTACAGTTAAAAAGACGCTCCGTATAGTGCGCGCCATCGACGACGGAGACGTTGCCGATACTGCCCAGATGGTGAAATTGGTAGACACGCCAGCTTCAGGTGCTGGTGACCGCAAGGTCGTGGAAGTTCGAGTCTTCTTCTGGGCACCAATTTCGAGCTTGAGATTAGATCAATTTCAAGGCTCGCACAAAAACCCGCGAAAGCGGGTTTTTTGCATTCCAAGCCCCTGATTTATTAAAACTAAATCAGGGGTTTACAGATCAAAAAGCTCTCCGTATAGTGCGCCACATCAACAGCGGCAACGCTGAAGATTATGCCCAGATGGTGAAATTGGTAGACACGCCAGCTTCAGGTGCTGGTGACCGCAAGGTCGTGGAAGTTCGAGTCTTCTTCTGGGCACCAATTCAAATTCAAGGTTACGGCCTTGGATTTCACAGAAACCCGCGAAAGCGGGTTTTTGCGTTTCTGGCTTTCAAAAATCAATCCCCCTCTTAACAAACACACGACCTGTAGCAGCTGGCGAAGCCTGCGTCCGGCTGCAAAGCAGTCGTTTAATCAGGCGATGCGTAGCTTCAGGAAATCCGTGCATTCAGGATTTACGACCGCTTCGCAGCCGGACGCAGGCTTCGCCAGCTGCTACAGGTGCTGTGCCGGGTGCTTTAGCGAAGACTTCTCGACCCCGCAAGGCGCACTTGAGAAACAATATCGTTTATCATTGTTACAAGTTTTTGCAATGCGACAGTGAGGAACCCTGCGAATGATGTTTCGAAATACCCTGCGCCGCGGCTTGACCATCACCCTGCTCGGCCTGGCAATCGCCACTCCCCTCACCCAGGCAGCTGATCCGGTCTCCCTGACGCTCTACAACGGACAACACAAGGAAGTTGGCGATGCCGTTGCCAAAGCCTTTGAGGCCAAGACCGGCATTCACGTCAACGTGCGTAAGGGCAGCAGCAACCAGCTCGCCAGCCAGGTTGTCGAGGAAGGTGATCGCTCCCCTGCCGACGTGATCTACACCGAAGAATCCCCACCCCTGAATAAACTTGGCGAACAAGGCGTATTGGCCCAGACCGATGCCGCTACCCTCGCCGTCCTGCCCAAAGATTATGTCGCCGCCAATGGCACCTGGATTGGTGTTACCGCCCGCGTCCGCGTCGTCGCGTACAACCCCAAGCTGATCGATGAAAAAGACCTGCCGAAATCGGTCATGGAGTTTTCCGATCCGAAATGGCAAGGCAAGGTCGGTTTCGTGCCCACCAGCGGCGCGTTCCAGGAACAAGCGGTAGCAATCATCAAAGTGCACGGCATGGATGCGGCCGAGGAATGGCTGACGGGGCTGCGTGCGTTCGGCAAGACCTACAGCAACAACATGGTCGCACTCAAGGCCGTCGAGAATGGCGAAGTCGCCACGGTACTGGTGAACAACTACTACTGGTTCGCCCTGCAACGCGAAAAAGGTCAGCTCGATTCGAAACTGCATTATTTCACCGGCGGCGACGTCGGCGGCCTGATCACTGTTTCCAGCGCCGCGGTATTGAAGTCCAGCAAACATCCAAAAGAAGCCCAGCAATTGCTCGCCTACATGGCCAGCGAAGAAGGGCAGCGCGTGATCACTCAAACAACTGCCGAGTATCCGCTGCACAAAGGCATGGAATCGGATCGCGGCCTCAAGCCGTTCAGTGAACTGGAAGCACCTAAAGTCACCCCCGCCGACCTCGGCAACGCTGAAGAAGCTCTGGACCTGGAACGTGACGTTGGCTTGAACTGATGAGCGCATCGTTATCCGCCCCCGCCTCGCGCGGGGGTTACGTGCCGCGACGCAAGCGCCCGTCGATCTGGCTGTTGCTGCCGGTTTTGCTATTGGTGGTTCTCAGCCTGCTGCCGCTTGCCTATGTCGCACTCAAGACCTGGCAGGCGGGCTGGGCAGAAGCGCTGCATCTGCTGTGGCGGCCCTATGTGTTTGGCCTGTTGCGCAATACGCTGGCGCTGATGATCGGCGTTACTTTCGCCTGCGGCGTCATCGGCCTGTCATTGGCATGGCTGCTGGAGCGCAGCGATCTTCGTGGACGGCGAGTTTGGGGAGTCATCCTGTGTTTGCCGTTCGCGGTACCGGCGTTTGTCAGCAGTTTTACCTGGGTATCCCTGAGCGCCAACTTCGAAGGGCTGGGCGGGGCAATCCTGGTGATGACGCTGTCCAAGTACCCGCTGATATTTCTGCCGGTCGCTGCAACCCTGCGAAATCTGGACCCTTCTCTGGAAGAGTCCGCACGCACGCTGGGCCAGAACCGTTGGGGTGTATTTTTCAGGGTGACCCTGCCACTGCTTTGGCCGTCCTTGCTGGCCGGCTCGCTGCTGATCGCATTACACATGCTGGTCGAGTTCGGCGCTCTGTCGATCATCGGCCTGCAAACGTTCACTACCGCGATCTACCAGCAATTCGAACTGGAATTCAGCAACGCCAATGCCGCCATGCTCTCTGCAGTGCTGCTGGCGCTATGCCTGATCCTGCTGTGGCTGGAACTTCGGGTACGCGGCAAAGGCCGGCATGTGCGTACCGGCCAAGGCGCCGCGCGACGTGCTGAGCAGGTACGCCTGGGACCTTGGGCGCTGGGGGGCCAGGCTTATTGCCTGGCATTGGCAATCATCGGCAGCGGCATCCCGCTGGGAATGCTCGCGTATTGGCTGGCGGTAGGTTCTTCAGCAGCCTTCCCGGTGGCTGCGATCAGTGAAGCATTGCTGTCGTCACTGGCACTCTCGTTGGGTGGTGCAGCGTTGTGCCTCGTGCTCGCGGTGCCTGTGGGGCTATTGGTTGTGCGCTATAAAGGCCAACTGGCGATTTGGGCCGAACGGCTGCCGTACTTGCTGCATGCCCTGCCTGGCCTGGTGATTGCCCTGACGCTGGTGTATTTCGCCCTGCACTATGTGCCAGTTCTGTATCAAACGTCGGCGCTGTTGCTGATCGCCTATGCGCTGCTGTTCCTGCCTCTGGCGCAGGCGCCGATTCGCACGGCACTGAACAAGGCAGCACCACAATTGGAGGAGGCCGCCCGCACGCTGGGGGCGTCATCTTTCAGTGCATTCTGCCGGGTGACCTTGCCCATTATTTTCCCGGCACTGGGCGCGGCGTTTGCCTTGGTGTTTCTGGATGCGATGAAGGAACTGACGGCGACGCTGCTTTTAAGTCCTACCGGCCTTAATACACTGGCGACGGAAGTCTGGGCGCATACGGCCAATGTGGAGTTCGCGGCGGCGGCGCCGTATGCGGCGTTGTTGATTCTGGTTTCCGGACTACCGGTTTATCTGCTGACGACACGGATGTATTTGAGCCGCTAAAAGATCGCAGCCTGCAGCAGCCCCTACAGGATGCTCACCCTGTAGGAGCTGGCGCAGGCTGTGATCTTTTGATCTTAAGCCCTGAACTGCCCCAGGCTCGCCTTCAGCTGCGCCGCCAACCCATCCAGCACCTTGCCGCTGGCCGTGGTTTCCACCACCGCCTGCGCCGCCTTCTCAGCCTGCGCATGAATGGTCTCGACACGTCCGCGCACAGCCTGCGCACCTTGCGCCTGATGCGCTGCTGCTTGTGTCGCCAGGCCAATCGCCGCATGCACCTGCTCGACCGACGTCTGCACCGACTGCTGCAAGCGCGCACTGTCACGCAGCACCAGCAACCCTTCATTGGCCTGACGCCCGGCCTGGCCGATCGCTGCGACCGCCTCACGCGCACCTTGCTGCAAGGCTACGATGTGCGCCTGGATATCCCCCGTGGAGCTCTGCGTCTTGCTCGCCAGTGCGCGCACTTCGTCAGCCACCACCGCAAATCCGCGACCGGTTTCACCCGCGCGCGCCGCCTCGATGGCCGCGTTCAATGCCAGCAGGTTGGTCTGCTCGGCGATCCCATGAATGACCGTCAGCACCACTTCAATTTGTTCGCTTTGTTGCGCCAGTCGCTCGATGACTTTCGCACCGGTATCGACCTGCTCCGCCAACGCCTCGATCAGACCGCCGACTTTCGCCGAAGTCCGGGTGTTTTCATCCGTCGCCGAACGAATGTCCACCACCTGCTGCAAGGCAGCCTGCATGGCATGACTTTCAGACTGGGCATCGTCGGCCATCTGCGACAGCGCACGCAGACTCTCAGCCACCTCATCACGCTGCATGCCCGCCGCCGCATCCGCACCGGCGTTGCGCAAGGTCATCGCGCCGATCTCGACACCGGTACGCTGCGCCACGTCGCCTGCTTCGCGCACAATCGGCTGCAACTTATCCACAAAGCGATTGACCGCCGAAGCCATGTCGCCGATCTCGTCCTTGCTGTTGATTTGCACACGCTTGGTCAGATCACCCTCACCTGCCGCGAGGTCATCCATGGCAGCAATCAACAGCTTCAAGCGATTGACCACGCGACGACCCAGAACGACCGCAAGCAACAGCAACACACCAAAACCAACCACCGCCAGGCTCATGCCGATGCGCCAACGCAATGTCGACGCAGCCTCTTGCACGGTGTTGGTGGTGTTGGCTTTCATGTCTGATGCAGTGGATTGCGCCGACTGCAGACGCGCACGCATTGCCGTTGCGCTGTCAGCAGCTGCGCCCTTGAGACTGTCGGCGACCAGTTGATCGCTACTGGCGATCAGGGCCGAGAAGCGCTTGTCCAGGGCCGCCAGATCGGTTTCCACCGAGGCGGTCGAGACACCCATCAAGACTTTCCCGATCTCGACGCCGTTAGGGCTGATCGAGGCTTCGAGGTAGTAGACCGACGGGTCGTTCTTCGCCGCATCCAGCACTTTGTCCAGCGCCCGCTCGCCCTGACCTTTTTCCAGAAGGGCCTTGTTAATCGGATTTTCCCGGTTCAGATAACGCGTCAAATGCTGACCCGTCGCGTCGTCGTAGACCACGAACAACACGTTAGGATTACGCTGAGCCCGACGGGCAAATTCGGAGAGCGTTGGAACGTCGCTGTCCCACATGGCACGAGGTGCTACCGAGGCCAGCAACTGCGCCATGTCGTTCGCCGAATCTTTTAAATCCTTTTCCAGCGTCGCACGCAGTTGGGCCTGCTCTTCCTCCAGCTTCGAAGACAATCCGGCCGTCAGACGCTGACGCGTACTGGTCGACAAACTTTCGAGACTCGACGTGACTTCACGCCCGGCCTGCTCAAGTTCGCCGGACAGTTTTTGACTGTCCGCCCCCAGGCGTACACCCAGGTCAGCTTCCAGCGCAGTCACCGTGCTCCGCGTCAGAGCAACAGCAACCAGCACTTGCACCAAAAGGGCGATACCGAGGGTAACGAACACAGGCCGCAACAAACGGCTTTGTAACAGTGAGAGAACGGCTGACACAGGAAAGCCCTCTGTATTGACGCCATTAAATTGATGGCACGCCAGAAAAGGTATTCACAGCAAAGGTCATGCCGCCCGGAGGGCAGAAACGACAAAGGCCCCAATTAAGGGGCCTTTGTGTTTTACATCAATAACTTATTAAGCGAACGGATGACGCAGAACGATGGTTTCGTTGCGGTCCGGGCCCGTCGAAATAATGTCGATCGGCGCGCCGATCAGTTCTTCAACGCGTTTGATGTAAGCACGAGCGTTGGCTGGCAGCTCTTCCAGGGTTTTGGCACCCACGGTCGATTCGGTCCAGCCCGGCACTTCTTCGTACACAGGCTGCAGGCCTACGTAGCTGTCAGCATCAGTCGGAGCAATGTCCTTACCCTCTGCATCTTTGTAGCCGACACAGATGTTGATGGTTTCCAGACCGTCGAGTACGTCCAGCTTGGTCAGGCAGATGCCCGAGATGCTGTTCACATCGATAGCGCGACGCAGGATTACGGCGTCGAACCAGCCACAACGACGAGCACGACCGGTAGTCGCACCGAACTCGTGACCTTGTTTGGCCAGGTGCGCACCGACTGCGTCGAACAGCTCAGTCGGGAACGGCCCCGAACCTACACGCGTGGTGTAAGCCTTGGTGATGCCCAGAATGTAGTCCAGGAACATAGGACCCACACCCGAACCGGTAGCAACGCCGCCAGCAGTGGTGTTAGAGCTGGTCACGTACGGGTAGGTACCGTGGTCGATGTCCAGCAACGAGCCCTGGGCGCCTTCGAACATGATGTCTTTGCCAGCGCGACGCAGGTCGTGCAGCTCGGCAGTCACGTCGAGCATCAGCGGCTTGAGCAGCTCAGCGTATTCCTTGCACTCGGCCAGGGTCTTGTCGAATTCAATGGCTGGCTCTTTGTAGTAACCCACCAGCATGAAGTTGTGGTAATCCACCAGTTCACGCAGCTTGTCTTCAAAGCGCGGCATGTTGAGCAGGTCGCCAACACGCAGGCCACGACGCGCAACCTTGTCTTCGTATGCCGGGCCGATACCGCGACCGGTAGTACCGATCTTCAGCTCGCCACGGGCCTTTTCACGCGCCTGGTCCAGCGCAACGTGGAACGACAGGATCAGCGGGCAGGACGGGCTGATACGCAGGCGCTCGCGCACCGGTACGCCTTTCTCTTCCAGCTTGGTGATCTCGCGCAGCAGAGCATCAGGTGCAACCACCACGCCGTTGCCGATCAGGCATTGCACGCCTTCGCGCAGCACACCCGACGGGATCAGGTGCAAAACG
Organism: Pseudomonas sp. MDV22-iso1; assembly: GCF_058145095.1. NCBI lineage: Bacteria > Pseudomonadati > Pseudomonadota > Gammaproteobacteria > Pseudomonadales > Pseudomonadaceae > Pseudomonas > Pseudomonas sp. MDV22-iso1. The sequence continues at coordinate 216,191 of NZ_JBYVMF010000004.1, read as the reverse complement.
GTTTTCTCGCCGTCGATCACCAAGGTGTGACCAGCGTTGTGGCCACCTTGGTAGCGCACTACGGCGGCAGCATGTTCGGTCAGCAGATCAACGATCTTGCCTTTGCCCTCATCACCCCATTGGGTGCCCAGGACTACGACATTCTTACCCATAACACTTGTCCTCATTCGCGCAAACTTGGTGCCGGCGGCGGCCGGCAGGAAAACTCAAGAAGCCAGTGGCGATAGTTGCCAAAGCCCGTTCTGCTGAATCAATTGCCGGTCGCAGTCCGCTTCACGGGCGGCGGCCAAAGGTTGCCCAGGCAAGGCCTGAACGACACGCTGACCCTCACTGCGCAACTGGCAAACCTGCTGCCAGAGTGCCGCATCCGTACTGTCAGGCATCCAGATACCGCCAGACGGTAACTTGATCTCAGCACGCCCCAGGGTCACCAGGGTTTTCAAATCGGTGGAGAAACCGGTTGCCGGACGAGCGCGACCGAAGTCGGCGCCGATGTCGTCGTAACGACCGCCCTGGGCAATGGACTGGCCAACACCCGGTACGAACACCGCGAACACCACACCGGTGTGGTAGTGGTAGCCGCGCAACTCGCCCAGGTCGAAGTAAAGCGGTAATTCCGGGAAGCGCGTGGACAGTCGCTCGGCAATGGCCAGCAAATCATCCAGTGCTGCCAGAACAGGCGCCGGTGCATTGGCCAGGCGTTCACGGGCAGCGTCCAGCACTTCACGACCGCCACACAGGTCAACCAACGCTCGCAGCATGCCTGACAGATCGGCGGGCAAGCCTTCGGTCAAGGTAATGACCTCATCGATGGCCTTGCGTTGCAATGCGTCAAACAGCTGCTGTTCCACTTCACCGGACAAACCGGCAGCGCGGGCCAGGCCACGGTAGATACCGACATGACCGAGGTCCATGTGCACATCCGGCACGTCGGCCAGTTGCAGCATGGCCAGCATCAGGCTGATGACTTCCACATCGCTGCTCGGACTGCCATCGCCGTACAACTCGGCACCCAATTGAATCGGGCTACGCGAGGACGACAAGGCGCGCGGCTGCGCATGCAGCACGCTACCTGCATAGCACAGGCGGCTTGGGCCTTCGCGTCGCAGGGTGTGCGCATCGATGCGCGCAACCTGCGGCGTGATGTCCGCCCGGAAACCCATCTGCCGACCCGATTGCGGATCGATAACCTTGAAGGTACGCAGATCAAGGTCCGAGCCCGCGCCGGTCAGCAGGGATTCCAGGTACTCGATATGGGGGGTCACGACAAACTCGTAACCCCAGCTCTGGAACAGATCCAACACCTGACGGCGCGCTACTTCGATGCGCGCCGCTTCTGGTGGCAGTACTTCTTCGATGCCATCTGGCAGCAGCCAGCGGTCTACCGTTGCCATTACGCCATTCCCCTATGATCCGGGCGGCCAGCCTTGGGGCGAGCCTTGAGTGAAGCAGAAAGTGCCTGGCCCATGCACACAAACTTCGCGCATGAACGACGTGGCAAAAAGCCTTGAACCGGCTTCGCCAATCACTTTCCTCGAAAAATCTTTCGAGTCATTCAACTCGGTCGCCTGCATAAAAACAGCAATCAAACATGCAGACGCAAAAAAGCCGGGAATTTCCCGGCTGCCGCATCATACACACGTTTTCCCAAAGGATCACCCCGCCAGAGGCTTTAGCCGCCCGGCGGGATGAATCAGGTCAACGGTGCATCAAGGTTTGGCTTTTTCCAGGTAACGGAAGAAGTCGCTGCTTGGGTCGAGGACCATGACGTCGGATTTGTTCGCGAAGCTTTCACGGTAGGCTCGCAGGCTACGATAGAAACCGTAGAACTCCTGATCCTGACCGTAGGCCTTGGAGTAGATCGCAGCAGCCTGGGCATCACCGTCACCGCGAACCTCTTCAGATTCACGATAGGCTTCAGCCAGCAGCACGCGGCGTTGACGATCGGCGTCGGCACGAATGCCTTCTGCCAGCTCGTTACCCTTGGCGCGGTGCTCGCGAGCTTCACGCTCACGCTCGGAACTCATGCGCTCGAACACGCTGCGGTTCACTTCTTTCGGCAGATCGATAGCCTTGACCCGAACATCGACAACTTCGATGCCCAGCTCTTTCTCAGCCATCTTGTTCAGCGACGCGGTGATGTCGGACATCAGTGCATCACGCTCACCAGAAACAACCTCGTGCAGCGTACGCTTACCGAACTGGTCACGAAGACCCGATTCCAGACGACGGGACAGACGTTCGTCGGCGATTTGCTTGAGGCCGGAAGTTGCGGTGTAGAAGCGCTCGGCATCTTTCACGCGCCACTTGGCGTAGGCATCGACCATAACGGCTTTCTTTTCCAGCGTCAGGAAGCGTTGCGTCGGTGCGTCCAGCGTCATCAGGCGTGCGTCGAATTTACGCACCTGGTTAACGTAAGGCACTTTCACATGCAGGCCCGGCTGAACATCAGCCTGGACCACGCGACCGAACTGCAGCAACACCGCACGCTCGGTCTGAGCGACGATGTAGAAGCAGTTCCAGGCAGCGATCGCCACGACGACGGCGACAATAAGGGCGATCAGCGATTTATTGCTCATCAGCGACTCTCCCTGGTACGTGCTTGCTGTTGCTGCAGATCAGCTGCCGCACGCGCATTCGCTTCATTGCTGGTGGCTGCCGCACCCGTTACCGGGGCGCTGGTAGTGCTGCGGCCACTGTCGATCATCTTGTCCAGCGGCAAGTACAGCAGATTGCTCTGGCCATTCTTGTTGCCGGTCACGAGAACCTTGCTGGTATTGCTGAAGACTTCCTGCATGGTGTCCAGGTACAGACGCTCGCGGGTGACCTCAGGTGCCTTGCGGTACTCACTCACCAGTTTGGTGAAGCGATCGGCCTCACCCTTGGCGCGCGAGACGGTTTCGTCACGGTAACCATTGGCATCCTCGAGGATGCGCTGGGCCTGACCACGTGCTTCCGGCACGACGCCGTTGGCGTAGGTTTCAGCCTGGTTGCGCGAACGCTGCTCGTCTTCACGGGCACGAATCACGTCATCGAAGGCTTCCTGCACTTCACGCGGTGCCGCTGCGCTCTGTACGTTGACCTGAGTGACGGTGATACCGGTGCGATAGGTATCCATGAAGCGTTGCAGACGCTCCTTGATTTCGCTGGCCATCAATTCACGACCTTCGGTCAGCACCTGGTCCATTGCGGTGGATCCCACCACGTGGCGCAAGGCGCTTTCAGTCGCGTGTTGCAGGCTGATTTCCGGCTGATCAACGCTCAGCACGAAGTCCTGCAGGTTGCTGATCTTGTACTGCACGGTCAGCGGAACTTCGACGATGTTCTCGTCTTCAGTCAGCATCTGACCTTGCTTGGTGTACGCACGCTCACGCGTGACGTTTTCAAGATACTTGCGATCGATCGGCGGGAAATAGATGTTCAGACCCGGGCCGACGGTCTCGTAGTACTTGCCGAAGCGCAGCACCACGGCTTGCTCCTGCTCGTCCACGACATAGACCGCGCTGTACAGCCACACGGCCGCCAGCACAACGAGAACGACGCCAAGAATGCCGCCGAAGCCGCCACCCTTGCCCGAACCACCGCCGTCATCACCACGTTTCTTACCACCACCGAACAACCCATTCAGGCTTTCCTGCAGCTTTCGGAAGGCCTCGTCGAGATCTGGTGGTCCCTTGCGGTCGCCGTTATTACGACGCTTGCCACCCCAAGGATCCTGATTATTCGAGTTGCCACCCGGCTCATTCCAAGCCATAGCGCTCTCCATCTGATAAAGCAAAGACGCACCCACGGCGCGCCGACCAATGCTACAGAATGCCTGTCACTGCGGCACAACCGCTTTCTCAGGCTTTTATTGCAAAGTGTGTTCCTCGATGAACTCTGTCGGTACAACGCCTTCGCGGCTAACCAGCCGGTTGAGCTCCGAGCGCGGCAATCGAACGGCCAGCAAGCTGACACCTTCTTCGTCGTGTTCTTCTTTCTGCACCGCTCCGAGTTCGAAGAACTGCGCACGCAGTCGAGCGAATCGTTGCGGCAAGCGCAAGGTACCGATGAATAACTCACTGCCCAGCAACTCGGCAATAGCTTGTTCAAGCAATTCCAGACCACTGCCATCACGCGCCGAAAGCCAGACCCGTTGAGGCTTGCCGTTTTCGTCGCGCTGGATTTGTGGCTCAACGCCTTCGAGCAAATCGAGTTTGTTATAGACCTCGAGGATCGGCAAGTCCTGGGCACCAATCTCGCCCAGCACCACCATCACTTGCTCGATCTGCAACATGCGATCCGGTTCGGCCGCATCGATAACGTGCAACAGCAGGTCGGAATTGCTCGACTCTTCGAGGGTAGACCGAAATGCCTCAACCAGCTTGTGGGGCAAGTGGCGAATGAAACCCACGGTGTCAGCCAGGACAATCGGCCCCAGGTCGTCCAGTTCCAGACGGCGCAAGGTCGGGTCCAGCGTGGCAAACAGCTGGTCGGCCGCGTACACGTCGGATTTCGTCACGTTATTGAAGAGCGTGGACTTGCCGGCGTTGGTGTACCCCACCAAAGACACGGTAGGAATATCCGCACGGGAACGGCCACGTCGCGACTGCTCTCGCTGGCTGCGCACTTTTTCCAGCCGGCCTTTGATTTGTCGCAGGCGAACCCGTAGCAAACGGCGGTCGGTTTCAAGCTGGGTTTCACCCGGGCCACGCATGCCGATACCACCACCTTGACGCTCAAGGTGAGTCCAGCCACGAACCAGCCGGGTGCTCATGTGGTCAAGCTGAGCCAGTTCAACCTGGAGCTTGCCTTCATGGGTACGGGCGCGCTGGGCGAAAATATCGAGAATCAGACCGGTGCGGTCAATCACGCGACACTCGAAAACACGTTCGAGGTTACGTTCCTGACTGGGCGTTAGCGTGTGATTGAAGATCACCAGGTCGGCTTCTTTAGCGTGAACCAGGTCACGCAGTTCCTCGACCTTGCCGCTACCGATTAGGAATTTGGCGGTTGGCCGATGACGCGGCACGTTAAAAAACGCAACGGTCTCGGCGCCGGCCGAATTAGCCAATTCCTGAAACTCCTGCGGATCTTCGCGCGCCTCAGGGTCCTGTCCATCCAAGTGAACGAGGATTACTCGCTCACCACCACCGTGGCGCTCAAAGAACAAAGGAGACTCCTATCAGGCGTTACCTGGCTCAGCGTCACCCGCTTCGGATTCGGTTGCGCTAGGCAGACGAATTGGACGAACAGGTACCACTGTAGAGATAGCGTGTTTATAAACCATCTGGCTAACGGTGTTTTTCAGCAGGATGACGAACTGGTCGAAGGACTCGATCGTGCCTTGCAGTTTGATCCCGTTGACCAGATAGATGGAAACCCCAACTTTCTCTTTACGTAAAGTATTCAGGTAAGGGTCTTGTAGCGAATGCCCTTTTGACATGTGCCGCACTCCTTTAAGGATTCAATATAAAAAAATAGGTAAACAGATGGCTTGTGGCCGTCACACCCCCAAGGATAGACGGCAATTGCAAGGACTCAGCTCAATATGGAGATGGTCCCCAAGTATTTCAAGGCGCGCGGCAGATTGTCGCAATCCAGGCTGTCCAACCAATGTAGATCAGCCCAACTGCGCAGCCAGGTGAACTGACGCTTCGCCAACTGGCGCGTGGCAATGATTCCACGTTCCTGCATCTCGGCTTGCGTCAGCTTGCCATCCAGGTAGTCCCAGACTTGTCGATAGCCAACTGCACGTATAGACGGCAACCCGGAATGCAGGTCACTTCGCTTACGCAGGGCTACGACCTCATCAATGAATCCCTGTTCCAACATTAACGTGAATCTTTGTTTAATTCGCTCATGCAGTACTTGGCGATTTGCCGGAGCAATGGCCAAGTTCGCGACAGTATAGGGCAATTGTTGACGCCCCGAAGCGGCTGCTTCAGTACTTTGCGCAGATTGTTGCAAGCGTAGCGCAGTCATGCTTTGACCGCTCACTCTGTAAACTTCCAGCGCGCGACTGAGGCGCTGCGGATCGTTCGGATGAATACGCGCAGCCGATTCCGGGTCGATCACCGCCAATTGATCGTGCAGGGCCTGCCAGCCAAGACGTGCAGCTTCTTCTTCGATCTGCGCGCGAACGTCTGGATCGGCGGCGGGCATGTCCGCCAGACCTTCGACCAACGCCTTGTAATAAAGCATCGTGCCGCCCACCAGCAGCGGAATTTTCCCGCGCGCGGTGATATCGGCCATGGCCTCAAGGGCATCTCGACGGAAATCCGCTGCAGAATAACTTTCGGCCGGGTCGAGAATATCGATCAGGCGATGTGGAAATTCGGCCAGAGTCTCTTTTGAAGGCTTGGCCGTACCGATATCCATACCGCGATAAACCAATGCCGAATCGACACTGATCAGCTCGCAGGGCAGAACGTTGGTCAGTTCGATGGCCAGATCGGTCTTACCCGCTGCAGTCGGGCCCATCAGGAAAATCGCAGGAGGGAGCTGATTCATCAACGACCGCGCAGAAACAGTTTGTCCAGATCGTCCAGTCCCAGTTGGGTCCAGGTCGGTCGGCCATGGTTGCATTGACCACTGCGCTCGGTGTTTTCCATATCGCGCAACAGACCGTTCATTTCCGGCACGGCCAGACGCCGATTCGCCCGAATTGCGCCGTGACAGGCCATCGTCCCGAGTAACTCGTTCAAATGCGCCTGAATCCGGTCACTGGTCCCGTAATCCATCAGGTCCGCCAGTACATCACTGACCAAACGGTTGGCTTCGGCTTGCTTGAGCAAGGCAGGAATCTGCCGAATGGCCAGCGTTTCCGGACCAAGGCGCTGCAGTTCGAAACCCAGGCGCTTGAACCAGTCGACATGCTCTTCGGCGCAATCGGCTTCACGCTGACTGACGGCCAAGGACTCCGGCACCAACAGCGGCTGACCACTCAAGCCTTCACTGGCCATGGCAATTTTCAGACGCTCGTACATGATCCGCTCGTGAGCGGCGTGCATGTCCACCAGCACCAGCCCTTGGGCGTTCTCGGAAAGGATGTAGATACCTTTGAGCTGCGCCAGCGCATAACCCAGCGGCGGAATATCATCCTGTCCGGCCGGCAACGCGGCGGCATTGGCTTCTGGCAGCGGCGCGAAAAACTCACGATAGGCCGCCTGGGCTTCGGCCACGGGCACGCCGGCGGATTGAGTCCGCGGCGTGTATTGATACTGGTAACCGGCCCCAGCGCCCGAGCCCGCAGGTGCATTGAACGACGGCTGAGCCTGGGGTTGCTCCAGCAACGCATTGGCTGCCAGGCGCATTTCGCCCTGGGGACCGAATTCTCCGGCATCGATGCCGGTCGGTCGAACAATAGCCGTGGCAACGGGGGCCGCCAGATGATCTTCCGGACGCACATCGCCCAGGGCGCGGTGCAAGGTGCCGTAAAGGAAATCGTGGACCATGCGCCCGTCACGGAAGCGCACTTCATGCTTGGTCGGGTGCACGTTGACGTCGACGCCCGCCGGATCGACTTCGAAAAACAGCACGAACGTCGGGTGCCGACCATTGAACAGCACATCGCGATAGGCCTGGCGCACGGCATGCGCCACCAGTTTGTCGCGCACTGCGCGCCCGTTCACAAAGAAATACTGCAAATCTGCCTGGCTGCGGTTGAACGTCGGCAACCCGACCCAACCCCACAAATGCAGGCCATTGCGCTCGATTTCGATCGGCAGTGCCTGCTCAAGGAAACCCGCACCGCAGATGGCAGCCACCCGCCGGGCACGGGCCGCATCATCGTGAGCCTCGTGCAGGCTGAGGATGGTCTTGCCGTTATGGCGCAGATGGAACGCCACGTCGAAGCGCGCCAGCGCCAAGCGCTTGATCACTTCTTGGAGATGATCGAATTCGGTTTTTTCAGTCTTGAGAAACTTGCGACGCGCCGGCGTGTTGAAAAACAGGTCACGCACTTCAACCGAGGTTCCCACCGGGTGAGCCGCCGGCTGCACGCGAGGCGCCATATCCCGGCCTTCGGTCTCGACTTGCCAGGCCTGATCGGCATCCTTGGTACGGGACGTGAGTGTCAGGCGCGCCACGGAACTGATGGACGCGAGGGCCTCACCGCGAAACCCGAGGCTCATGACCTGCTCGAGATCCTCCAGGTTGCGGATCTTGCTGGTGGCGTGACGGGCCAGGGCCAAGGGCAGATCATCTGCCGAAATGCCGCTGCCATCGTCGCGTACCCGCAACAACTTGACGCCACCGAGCTCGACGTCGACGTCGATGCGTTTGGCGCCAGAATCGAGACTGTTTTCCAGCAACTCCTTGATCACCGACGCCGGACGCTCGACCACCTCGCCAGCGGCAATCTGGTTCGCCAGCCGAGGGCTCAGCAGCTCGATGCGAGCACCGTTCGTCACCACCTGATTCATTCTTTGGCCGCCAGTTCGGTGCCAGGAATGGTCAGGTGTTGACCCGCTTTCAAGTCATCGCTCTTCAGGTTGTTGGCGCTGCGCAAGGTCGCCGGGGACACCTGGTAACGCACTGCAATCATCGCCAGCGTCTCGCCAGGGTTGACCCGATGATCCCGAGGACCTTGGGCAATCCCGCCGGAATCGCGCAGCCAGGCTATATAGGTGCCCGGCGGTGGATTCTGCTGGAAGAACTGGCGCACGCCGCTGCTGATGGAACGCGCGAGCGCCTGCTGATGGTTCGCTGCCGCGAGTTTCGAGGCTTCGTTGGCGTTGGAGATAAACCCGGTTTCCACGAGGATCGACGGGATGTCCGGGGATTTCAATACCATGAACCCGGCTTGTTCCACGCGCTGCTTGTGCAACGGCGTGACGCGGCCAATGTTGGTCAGGACCTTTTGGCCGACGTTCAGGCTGGAGGTCAGCGACGCGGTCATCGACAGGTCAAGCAATACGCCCGCCAGCATGCGGTCCTTGTCGTCGAGGCTGACGTTGCCGGCCCCGCCGATCAGGTCGGAACGGTTTTCGCTGTCGGCCAGCCAGCGCGCTGTCTCGGACGTGGCACCGCGATCAGACAAGGCGAACACCGATGCGCCGAAGGCCGCTGCAGAAGGTGCGGCATCGGCATGGATAGACACGAACAGGTCGGCGCCTTTTTTGCGCGCAATCTCGGTACGGCCGCGCAGCGGGATGAAGTAGTCGCCTGTACGGGTCAGTTCGGCGCGGAAACCTTTCATGCCGTTCACCTGACGTTGCAACTCACGTGCGATGGCCAGTACGACGTCTTTTTCGCGCTGACCGCGAGAACCCGACGCACCCGGGTCTTCGCCACCGTGACCGGCATCGATCACCACAATGATGTCGCGCTTGCCCGCAGGCGCAGGCGGCAATTTCACCGGCGGATCGATCGGCGTTACCGGGGCCGGGGCCACGGTAGCCACGTTGGTCGGTGCAGGGATTGGCGCGGCGTCGGCGGCGTCATCGAACAAGTCGACCACCAGGCGATTGCCGTACTGGGCATTCGGCGCCAGCGTGAAGCTTTTCGGTGTGACGGCTTTTTTCAGGTCGATGACCACCCGCAGGTCCGACGGCGTGCGTTGTGCCGAACGCATGGCGGTAATAGGTGTGTTCGACGTATTGACGTTGAGCGGCGCGCCGAGCGATGCGCCATTGATATCAATGACCAGTCGATCAGGGGCCGTCAGGGTGAAGACGCTGTGCTGGACAGGCCCGGTCAGGTCAAACACCAACCGTGTGTTATCCGGCGCCCGCCACAGGCGTACGCTATTGACCTTCGATTCGGCCACAGCGTTGACGGTTACCGCCAAAAGCAACAATCCTACGGCAGCTACCATCGCGCGAAAGCGCATACCTGACCCCATCATTTAATTGGATTCCAATGCCAAAGCGGCACACCACAACTCGCCACGCGAGCTCTGGGACACTATTTGCAGCGAACGGCCGCTGTCTTGCGGGCTAATGGTAATGGTCAGGTCGGGCTTTGGCAAAAAGCCTGCACCTTTACGGGGCCATTCAATCAGGCACAACGCATCATCTTCGAAGTAGTCACGAATGCCGAGGTATTCCAGTTCTTCGGGATCGACCAGTCTATACAGGTCAAAATGGAAGGCCCGGATGTCACTGATCTCGTAGGGCTCGACCAAAGTGAACGTCGGACTTTTTACCGCCCCCACATGCCCCAGCCCCCGAATGATGCCCCGGGACAGCGTGGTCTTGCCCGCGCCGAGATCGCCTTCGAGAAAAATCAGACCATGCCCTTCAGTGGTTTGTGCGATACGCGCCCCAAACGCGGTCATTGCTTCTTCATCAGCCAGGTACAGGGTTACTTCAGACACGGTGCTTGCTCCTCCAACAACTGACGAATGGCTGGAATCAGATCACTGGCCGCCAGCCCACGGCCAAATTCCCCTTCTCGCGCGCCGGCATTGGCGTGTAGCCACACCCCCAGGCAAGCGGCGTCGAACGTGTCCATGCCTTGCGCAAGCAATGCGCCAACCAGCCCCGCCAGCACGTCGCCCAGTCCAGCAGTGGCCATGGCCGGATGACCCTGATGACACAGCGCCAATCGCCCATCGGGACTGGCAATCAGGCTGCCGGCCCCCTTGAGCACCACTACCGCTGTATATTTTTTGCTCAACGCATGGGCCGCCGCAGGGCGGTCTGCCTGAACCTGCGCAGTCGTGATACCCAGCAACCGCGCCGCTTCCCCCGGATGCGGCGTGATCACACACCCCTTGGGCAAACTCACCTGTGCTTCAGCCAGCATGTTCAGCGCATCAGCGTCCCAAACCTGCGGCAGCGGCGCATTGGCCGCCACTGACAAAAGACTGCGCCCCCAGGAAGCCTGCCCCAAGCCCGGCCCGACGACCAACACAGAAACCTTCTGCAGCAACCCCATCAGCTGATTGGCGGAAGAAGTCCCCAGCACCATGGCCTCGGGAATTCTGGCCAGCGCCGCAGGCACGTGCTCGCTGCGAGTGGCCACGGAGACCATGCCCGCGCCGCTGCGCAACGCACTTTGCGCGCTCAACAGGATTGCCCCGCCGAAGCCATGATCACCGCCGATCAGCAGTACATGACCGAATTTACCTTTATGCGAAGCGGGCGCCCTGGCCACCAGACGCGGGAGATTGCCAGCCGTCAGTCGTCGAGCGCTGGCATCCGCCTGTTTAATTAACTGCGGGTCAGCCTGCAAATCGTTGAACACCAACGCACCTACGCAATCCGCCGCGTCACCGGTGAACAACCCGAGCTTCAAACCGATGAACGTTACCGTCAGGTCGGCTCGCACCGCATCACCGAGAATGCGCCCGGTATCTGCACACAGGCCCGAAGGGATATCTACTGCTGCCACCGGCAGACCGCTGGCATTGATCGCGGTGATCGCGCTGGCGTAGGGCTCGCGCACATCACCCGTCAGACCGGTGCCCAGCAAGGCATCCAGCACAATACCGCGCAAGGGCGAATGCGGATTCCAAGCTTCGATGGTCACTTTATCGGACACGGCTTCGGCATGAGCCAACGCCGCATCGCCCTGCAAACGCTGGGGTTCACCGACGGCCAACACCCGCACTGCCCAGCCGGCGCGCTGGGCAAGTACCGCGACCAGATAACCATCGCCCGCATTGTTGCCATGCCCGGCCAGCACGCTTAACGTGTCCGCCGTCGGCCATTGACGCACCAGTGCACGCCAGGTCGCGTGCGCCGCTCGGTGCATCAATTCGAAGCCCGATGTGCCTGCCGCTATCAGGCTCGCATCGAGCCCTCGCACTTGCGCGGCACTGTACAGCGCGTCGGGTAAATCATCTTTAGTGTGCGGCATGCGTCTTCAGGCTCCGATGTCTGGCAGAATTATACGCATCTCAGCTCCGGTTTCTCTCGCCTCATGCCCGCTATTACTACAGACCTGCCCGCCCTCGCCCAATCCATCAAGGACTGGGGCCGCGAGCTGGGCTTCCAGCAAGTCGGCATCAGCGGTCTGGACCTGGCTGAGCATGAGCAGCACCTGGAACGCTGGCTCGAAGCCGGCTACCAGGGCGAAATGGAATACATGGGCGCCCACGGCAGCAAACGCTCGCACCCGGAAGAACTGGTACCCGGCACGCTTCGAGTGGTTTCCCTGCGCATGGACTACCTGCCGGGTGACACCGAAATGGCCAAACGACTGGCCCAACCGGAAAAAGCTTACGTTTCGCGTTATGCCTTGGGCCGCGATTACCACAAATTGATCCGTAAACGTGTGCAACAACTGGCAGAAAAGATTCAGGCGGTCATCGGCCCGTTCGGTTATCGCGCCTTCGTCGACAGCGCCCCGGTGCTGGAAAAGGCCATCGCCGAAAAAGCCGGCCTCGGCTGGATCGGCAAAAACACCCTGGTCTTGAATCGCAAGGCGGGCAGCTACTTCTTCCTCAGCGAATTGTTCGTCGACCTGCCCCTGCCGGAAGATCCGCCCCACGCGACCGAGCATTGCGGTCGCTGCACAGCCTGCCTGGACATCTGCCCCACCAACGCCTTCGTCGGACCTTATGTTCTGGACGCTCGGCGCTGCATTTCCTACCTGACCATCGAACTCAAAAGCGCGATTCCGGAAGAGCTGCGACCGCTGATCGGCAACCGTGTGTTCGGCTGCGACGATTGCCAGATGGTCTGCCCGTGGAATCGCTTCGCCCGTCCGTCCGGGGAAAGCGACTTCAAGCCGCGACACAATCTGGACAATGCCGAACTGGCGGAGTTGTTCATGTGGGATGAGGCGAAGTTTCTCAGCAACACCGAGGGCTCACCGTTGCGTCGCGCAGGTTACGAGCGCTGGCTGCGCAATCTGGCGGTAGGTTTGGGAAATGCACCGTCGAGCATTCCGGTGATGGAGGCGTTGAAAGCGCGCCGGGACTATCCGTCCGAGTTGGTGCAAGAACACGTCGAGTGGGCGTTGAAACAGCATGGACTCCTGTAGCAGCTGCCGAAGGCTGCGTTCGAGGCCGCAGGACTCGCTTAACAATTCCACGCCTACTTTGCAGCCGAACGCAGCCTTCGGCAGCTGCTACACCGGTCGTGCCGGAATCACGCTTCGTCGTTGTAAACGAACTTGGGCATTTCCCAGTGGAAACGAATAGCCAGCAAGCGCAGCAGGAACCCGCCGAACAGCGTCACCAGAATCGCCTGTTCGCCTGGCATCTGCAGATAGATGCAGAGCATGTAGCACCAGGCCGCAGCAAATGACACGCTGGCATAGAGCTCGCGGCGGAAGATCAGCGGAATGTCGTTGCAGAAGATGTCTCGAAGGATGCCACCAAACACCCCGGTGATCACGCCACTGACCGACGCCACCAACATGCCATGCCCCATTTCCAGTGCCGTCATGCAGCCGATCAGGGTGAATGCCACCAGCCCCACGGCATCGAGCACCAGAAACAGTGAGCGCAGGTGGCGCATCCAGCGCGCCGCAAAAACGGTGAACATCGCGGCAATGGACGTCAACACCAGGTATTCCGGATGTTTGACCCATGTGAGCGGGTAATGCCCGAGCAACACGTCGCGCACTGATCCACCGCCCAGGGCTGTCACGCAAGCGATCAGCACCACGCCAAACCAATCCATGCCACGCCGGCCGGCAGAAAGGGCACCGGTCATGGCTTCGGCGGTGATGGCGATCAGGTAGAGCATCAGCAACATGGTGGCGGTCCTTGCAAGAAGGCGCGCAGTCTAGCCATTTAGTTGCGGCACCAAAAGAGCGCAAGAGCAACGCGACCACCTGTGTAGGAGCTGCCGCAGGCTGCGATCTTTTGATTTTGCTTTAGCAGCAAGATCAAAAGATCGCAGCCTGCGGCAGCTCCTACACAGGAATCGAGGCTCGTAATCAGAACTTGATGAAATGCTTGCGGTAGTGCTGCAGCTCGGCGATGGATTCGCGTATGTCATCCAGCGCCAGATGCGTGCTGCCCTTCTTGAAGCTGTCACGCACGTCCGGGGCCCAGCGTGCGGCCAGCTCTTTGAGCGTCGACACGTCGAGGTTGCGGTAGTGGAAATAGCTTTCCAGGGATTTCATGTGGGTATAAAGAAAGCGACGGTCCTGGCAAATGCTGTTGCCGCAGATCGGCGACTTGCCCTTCGGCACCCATTTTTCCAGGAAGGCGATGGTCTCGGCTTCGGCTTCGGCCATGCTGATGCGGCTGTCGCGGACCCGTTGGGTCAGGCCGGAGCCGCCGTGTTGACGGGTATTCCACTCGTCCATGCCGGCCAGGATTTCATCGCTGTGGTGGATCGCGATCACCGGCCCTTCGGCCAGGGTGTTCAGATCACTGTCGGTGACGATGGTGGCCATTTCGATGATGACATCGGTATCAGGGTTCAGACCGGTCATTTCCAGGTCGATCCAGATCAGATTCTGCGGGTTTTGCATGTGTCGGCTCCTAGGCAATGCTGCGCAGTTTAGCCTAGGGAGGCGGCCGGGCGTGCTAAACTCGCGGCCGTTTTACCTAATCGCTGCATTCTTGATACGGAACACCCATGGCCAAACGCCAACTCAATCGTCGTCAAAACTGGCGCATCGAAAAGATTCAGGGCGAACGCGCTGCCCGCGCCGCCAAACGCGAGTCCTCGGCTGTCGAGGCCCTCGAAGGTGGCGACCTGGGCCCGGAACAAACCGGCCTGGTGATTGCTCACTTTGGTGTGCAGGTCGAAGTCGAAGCCCTTGATGGCGATTTGGCCGGCCAGGTGTTCCGCTGCCATTTGCGCGCCAACCTGCCTGCGCTGGTGACCGGCGATCAGGTCGTCTGGCGCGCCGGCAACCAGGGCATCGGTGTGATCGTGGCGCAACTGCCACGTAAAACCGAACTCTGCCGTCCGGACAGCCGTGGCCAGCTCAAGCCTGTAGCCGCCAACGTCGACATGATCGTCATTGTCTTCGCACCGCTGCCTGAGCCTCACGCCAACCTGATTGACCGCTACCTGGTTGCCGCCGAGCACGCCGGTATCCGGCCGCTGCTGCTGCTCAACAAATTCGACCTGATCGACGAGCAGAACGCCCCGGCGCTCAACGCTTTGCTGGCGGTCTACCGCACGCTGGGCTACCCGGTGCTGGAAGTATCAGCGCACCACGGCAATGGCATGGAACAGTTGCAAGAGCAGCTGGACGGGCGCATCAGCGTGTTCGTCGGCCAATCCGGCGTCGGCAAGTCCTCGCTGGTCAACAGCTTGTTGCCAGAAGTCGAAACCCGCGTCGGCCCGCTGTCCGAGCTGTCTGGCCAGGGCACCCACACCACCACCACCGCGCGCTTGTTCCACTTCCCCGGTGGCGGTGAGTTGATCGACTCCCCGGGTATCCGCGAATTCGGCCTCGGCCATGTCAGCCGTGCCGACGTCGAAGCGGGCTTCATCGAGTTCAATGACTTGATCGGCACCTGTCGCTTCCGCGACTGCAAGCATGACCGCGAACCCGGCTGCGCCCTGCTAAAGGCCCTGGAAGAAGGTCGCGTGCAACAGCAACGGATGAACAGCTACCGCTCGATCATCGCCAGTTTGCCGGAAAGCACCTACTAAACAGCTGCGCCCGCCCTCCTCGACCCCGAGGAGTCGCGGGCTGCTGTTGTCTGCCTAAACAAAATCCACATTTTTAAACGTCAGACATTTCTGAAGGGCTTCTGCACGCCTACTTGTAGGACTTTTCTCTTTTACCTTTCGGCACTTGTTAGCGCCCGCCTGTTACCTACATTCAAGCCCTCTTCGCACCAGCGACATCGAGGGATACCCCCATGCAAACCTACCACCTGTTCATCAGCCATTCGTGGAACTACGCCGACAAACACGACAGGCTGGTCGAAATGCTCTCTACGCACCCGACATTCACCTTCAAGAACTTTTCAGTACCACCGCACAATCCGATTGTCGGCGCCCTGACCGACCAGCAACTTGAAATCGCCATCGAAAACAAGATTCGTCCCTGTTCCGCCGTGCTGATCATGGCCGGGATGTATTCCACCTACAGCAAGTGGATCAACAAGGAGATCGCGATCGCCAAGCGCATGGGCAAGGTCATCATCGCGATCAAACCGTTCGGGGCCGAGCGGATATCCACTGTGGTGCGCCGGGCCGCGCATGCGGAATGCGCCTGGAACTCCCTTAGCATCATCAGTGCCATTCGCACTCACGCGGCGGACTGAATCATGCGCAGAGGCCTGTTTATCGGAATCAATAACTACCGCCATCTCTCCCAGCTGAACGGCTGCAACAACGATGCGATGGCCATGGCTTCGGTGCTCAAGACTGATGCCAATGGCGACCCGAACTTCAAGAATATCGTGCTGACCTCCGCCGAAGATTATTTGAGCCGCGAAAAAATCGAGGATCAAATTCGCGAACTGTTTTCAGGCGACTGCAATGTCGCCCTGTTGTACTTCGCAGGCCACGGCGCTTTCGACGGGGATACGGATGAAGGGATGCTGTTGCCTCAGGATTACAAGTCCAGCAAGGACGGGATCCGAATCAGCGACATCCTTAATTGGGCGTCCAAAGCCGTAAAAATCAAGAACAAGATCATCATTCTCGACTGCTGCCAGGGCGGCTCGGCAGGCGAAGTGCGCGCTTTGCGTAGCGAAAGCAGCATGGTTGGCGAGGGCATGACCATTCTTACGGCCTGCAAGAAAGAAGAACCGGCCATGGAAGGCGCCAACCATGGTGTCTTCACCGGACTGCTGCTTCAGGCATTGCACGGTGGTGCTGCGAACATCCTTGGGAAAATCACTCCCGGCAGCCTCTATTCGTTTGTCGACAATGCGCTCGACGCCTGGGAACAGCGCCCGGTGTTCAAGACCAACGTCTCGCAGTTCATTTCGTTGCGGGAAGTCTCGCCGTTAATCCCCAAAGAAATATTACGCAAGCTGCCTGACTGGTTCGCCGAAGCCGAGTCGATATTCGCGCTGGACCCGAGCTACGAACCCACCGAAGCCCGGTTTGAACCGGCTCACGGCGAAGTCTTCGCCCAGTTGCAAAAGTGCAACCGCCACAGCCTGATTGAACCGGTGGACGCCGAACACATGTACTACGCCGCGCTCAACTCCACTGGCTGCCGCCTCACCGCGCTTGGCGCCTATTACCGTGAACTCGCGATCAAGGGACATTTCTGATGCCAGTGTTTATCAGCTACCGCCACATGGATCGCGCCCATGCGATGCAGATCAACAGTCGTCTGATGCAAGCCAATATAAAAACCTACCTGGACGTGCTGGATCCGGAATCCCAGACCACCGATGACATCACCGAGGTCATCACTCGCAACATCAGCGAATGCACACACTTGCTGGCAGTCGTCTCGGAGAGAACCGCACTGTCGTGGTGGGTGCCGTTCGAAATTGGCGAAGCGACGATCAGTAATCGCCGCATCTGCTCCTTCAGGACCGGGCCGACGGAGTTGCCGCTGTACCTGGATAAGTGGCCGAAACTGAGCAGTGCAAAGGACCTCGATTTTTTCATCGAGGCCTACAAAATCGAAGTGAACCTCAAGCGCTCCGCATCCCTGGAATCGATCACGGGCAGCGAGTCCACGCGCAGCTACAACAAGACCAATGCTGACCGCTTCCACACTGATCTCAAAAACCGAATCCGCCGCGGCGCCTGAGACAAGCGCCAGCGCCCACAAAAAAGCCGACATTCACTGTCGGCTTTTTTTGTAGATTACTGCTTCGGCGCCTCGCCGGGTTTCGGTGCGGCGTCCTCGAACAGATTCAACCGTTCTCGAATTTCATGCGCCGGCACTGGCTGCTTGTCTGCCGGCAGGGCATTCGGATCGACCGGTTCGGCCGGCACTTCACCCGGAGCGCCTTGGCCTTGGGGCAGCTGACCGGAAGGATCGGCGCCCTGTGCGCCTTCAATCGCTGCCTGAGCCTTTTTCGTCAGCACGACAATGTCGATTCGACGATTGACCGGATTGAACGGTTTTTCCCGATCGAACAGCGCCGAAGAGGCATACCCGACAACGCGCGCCACCTGAGACTCCGGATAACTCCCGGCGACCAGCGCACGGCGAGCGGCGTTGGCACGATTGGTCGACAGTTCCCAGTTACCGAACTCGCCTGTGCCGGTGTACGGCGTGGCGTCGGTGTGACCGCTGATGCTGATCTTGTTGGGTACCGCTTTGATGGTATCGGCCATGGCCAGCAGGATGTCTTCAAAGTACGGTTTCAGACGGGCGCTGCCAGAGTCGAACATCGGCCGGTTTTCCGCGTCCATGATCTGGATGCGCAAGCCGTTCGGCGTGATCTCGAACAGGATCTGATCCTTGAATTTCTGCAACTGCGGGTTTTCGTCGACCTTGTTCTGCAGTTCCTGCAGCAACAGTTCCAGGCGTTCTTTCTCGACCTGCTCGGCCATGCCTTCGACTTGTTCGGTATCGATGGTGACCTTGTCCGGCTGCGGCTGGGATTTCACTTCCGGGTTGAGGGTGTTTTCCGGCGCCAGGGTAGGCGTGCCACCCAGATCAATAATGTAGGGCGTGCCGCTTTCGGAAAAACCGATCGGGTCCTTGAAGTAGCCCGCAATGGCAATCTTCTGTTCAGGCGTCGCAGTGGACAGCAGCCACAACACCAGGAAGAACGCCATCATCGCCGTCGCGAAGTCGGCGAAAGCGATTTTCCAGGCGCCCCCGTGATGCCCGGCAGCGATGCGCTTGACGCGCTTGATGATGATCGGCTGATTATTTTCCATGATTTAGCGACCGCGAACCGCTTGTTCCAACTCGGAGAAACTTGGACGGTGCGCCGGGTACAGAACCTTGCGACCGAACTCCACCGCCAGCGACGGCGGCATGCCCGATGCGGATGCAACCAGCGAGGCCTTGATGGCTTCGTAGACGTTCAGCTCTTCCTTGGCATCGTGAGCCAGGGAATGCGCCAGCGGACCAAAGAAACCGTACGCCGCGAGAATACCGAAGAAGGTACCGACCAATGCTGCGCCCACGTGCATGCCGATGGCTTTCTGGTCACCCTCGCCCAGGGACGCCATGGTCACCACGATCCCCAATACCGCTGCGACGATACCGAAACCGGGCATGGCGTCGGCAATCCCGTTGACCGCATGGGAGGGATGCTCAAGGTCTTCCTTGAGGCTGTAGAGCTCCATATCGAACAGACCCTCCAGCTCGTGGGGTGCCATGTTGCCGGAGGACATGATGCGCAGGTAGTCGCAGATGAAAGCGGTCATGCGCTCGTCTTTGAGCACCGTCGGGTACTTGGCAAAAATCGGGCTCGCGGCGGCATCTTCGATGTCACCTTCAATCGCCATCATGCCTTCGCGGCGGCTCTTGTTGAGGATCTCGTAGATCAGGCCCAGCACTTCGAGATAGAAGGCGTGAGTGAAGCGCGACCCGAACATGCTCAAGGATTTCTTGAGCACGTGCATGGTCATATAGCCGGGGTTGGCCTGCAGGAATGCGCCGAGGGCCGCACCGCCAATGATCAATACCTCGAAAGGCTGGATCAGGGCGGCAATTTTGCCGTGGGAAAGTACGTATCCGCCGAGCACGCTCGCGAATACGACGATGATGCCGATTATTTTAGCCATAGGTAGGAGAGCACTTACTGAGTCGGGTTCAAGGTCATATTCGGAAGTTAAAAAATCTCTTCTTCTACTTATCGGCAAAACTGCGCCAGACTATAGGCCGTTCAGGCGAAAAGCCACTTTGACCCATTCAGGGCGTAGGTAATGCAGACGATGATTGCGTCCAACCATGGCTAACGAAACGAACGTTCCAACACCAACACCCTCCACGCTCGAAGGCTGGATCAAGCTTCTCGACAGCGTTCGCCTGCCAGTTCCGCAAGCCAGTCATGACCGCGTTTGCAGCGCCATTCGCAACAACCGCAGTTCGTTGCGCGACATTGCCGAATTGATGCAGGGCAGTCCGGCCCTGGCCTTGAGTGTGATTCGCGAAGCCAACCGGCAACTGCACGGCGGTTTGAGTGAACCGGCGGAGAACCTTGAGGTGGCGATCAATCGCCTCGGTTTGAAGCGTACCGAAGAACTGCTCGCTCGCCTGCCCGCGCTCCCGTTGTCGGAAATTCCCGTCGCCTTGCGCCAGCTGCAAATGATCAGCCAGCACGCCACACAACAAGCCAACGGTTTTTTTGCCCATCGCCTGGCGCGACTGTGGCAGGACATCCACTGGGGCAGCCTGTTGTTCCTCTCGCCACTTTGGCCGATGGCGTTGACTCATCCGCAACTGCTCCAGGAATGGGAACTGCGGGTGATCCACAGAGGCGAATCCGCGCGCAAGGTTGAAAAGCAGTTGTTCGGTGTACGCCTGCTGGACATCTGCCAGGCCTTGGCCGATATCTGGCGCCTGCCGATCTGGGTGCAGCAGGGTTATCGACTGTTGATGAGCGAGCAGCGCGAATTGGTCCAGGTCCTGCGCATTGCCCGTGACAGCGATCACCCATTGCGCCAGCAAAATCGCCTCGATGACGACCCGACCCTGCGCCGCTGGCTCAATCAGCCGGCCAATACAGTATTGCTGGCCAATGGTCTGGCGCTGTCGGCGCAACACGCCTGGGACAGTCCGCACAGTGAACGCTGGCAGTACCTGACCAGCCTTTACCTCCAGGTACCGATGGACCACGTACAGCAGCAGTTGCACCAACAGGCTGCCAATAGCGCCCGTTACCACGCGATGCCCGACCTTTGGCACCCCGCCGTCTCGCTGATCTGGCCGTGGGGCATGAACCGGGTGGCGGCAGGTTCGCTTGCGGCCCCTGCGCCCACTGCGCAAGATTTAGCCAAATGGCGTAAACAATGTGCCGAGCTGCTGGCGGAACCGAGTCGCTTCGCCAATGCGATGCATCTGACCACGTCTGCCCGGGACGCGTTGCTCGCCTGCGGCATGCGACGGGTGATGATCCTGATGGCCGATCGCACTCACGCCAATCTTCGCGTGCACCAGTGCGCCGGTTTGCCCAAGGACGCATCCAGCCTGAATCTGCAGGTGAGTCAGAGCACCGTGCTGCAACGACTGCTCGCGCAACAGGCTCAGGTCCGCCTGACGCCGGAAAACAGCGCGCAGTTTTCGGCGCTGTTACCGGCGAGCCTGCGCTCACTTTTTGGTGGCGAGCATCTGCTGCTAAGGTCATTGGTCAATAATGGGCGGGTGATCATGCTGGTCGTGGCCGACCAGGGTGGCGGACCGTTCTCGGAAATCACCGTGCAAGCCTTCGGCAAAACCGCCCAGTGCATCGAGAAGGCCCTGCACAGCTTTAGCCACCGCGGCCAATAAGGCTGCGTTACAATCCCTCCTTTTGTGCTCTGGAGACCTCACATGTCTGACTTCTCTGGCTTGGCGCTGGTGATAGAGCCCGGCGACCTGCTCGCCCGTCTTGACGCCCGCAATCTGATTTTGGTGGACCTGACCAGCAGCGCCCGCTATGCCGAAGGGCATATTCCTGGCGCGCGGTTTGTCGACCCCAAACGCACGCAACTCGGCCAACTACCCGCTCCAGGCCTGATGCCGCCGCACGCTGCGCTCGAAACGCTGTTCGGCGAACTTGGCCACAACAAAGACGCGGTCTACGTGGTTTATGACGACGAAGGCGGCGGCTGGGCCGGACGGTTCATCTGGTTGCTCGATGTCATCGGCCACAAAAACTATCACTACGTGGATGGCGGCCTGCTGTCGTGGCTGGCGCAGGACTTGCCGGTATCGACCGAGGTCCCTGCCCCGGTGGGTGGCCCGGTGAGCCTGACCCTGCATGACGAACCCACGGCCACCCGCGAATACCTGCAAAGTCGCCTGGGTGCAGCCGACCTGGCGATCTGGGACGCACGCGGTCCGCTGGAGTATTCCGGCGAGAAGGTCCTGGCGGCCAGGGCCGGACACATTCCCGGCGCGGTCAACTTTGAATGGACCGCAGGCATGGATCAGGCGCGCAACCTGCGCATCCGCACAGACATGCCGCAGATCCTGGAACAACTCGGGATCACCCCGGACAAAGAAGTTATTACTCACTGCCAGACTCACCATCGCTCTGGCTTCACTTATCTGGTGGCCAAGGCACTCGGTTATCCGCGTGTCAAAGGCTACGCCGGTTCCTGGGGCGAATGGGGCAACCATCCCGACACCCCTATAGAGAATTAAGGTTTTTAAGGACAGTTAATGAATAAGCGTTTGTTTATCCTCAGCCAATACCTGCTGCCCCACCACTTGCTCTCGCGACTGGCCGGCTGCATTGCCGAATGCCGCGTGCGCTGGTTCAAGAATGCGTTCACGGCCTGGTTCGCCAAGCGTTATCAGGTGGATATGTCTCAGGCACTGGTCGAAGACCTGACCGCCTATGAACACTTCAATGCCTTCTTCACCCGCGCACTGAAAGACGGTGCCCGTCCACTGGACGAGACGCCGGGCGCGATCCTCAGCCCGGCCGATGGCGCGGTCAGCCAGCTTGGCCCGATCGAGCACGGCCGCGTGTTCCAGGCCAAGGGCCACAGTTTCAGCGTACTGGAACTGCTCGGCGGTGATGCGGCCAACGCTGCGCCGTTCATGGGCGGTGATTTTGCGACCATTTACCTGTCGCCGAAGGACTACCATCGCGTGCACATGCCACTGGCCGGCACTTTGCGTGAAATGGTCTACATTCCGGGCCGCATCTTCTCGGTCAACCAGACCACGGCTGAAAACGTGCCAGAGCTGTTCGCCCGTAACGAGCGTGTGGCGTGCATTTTCGACACCGAGCGCGGACCAATGGCCGTTGTGCTGGTCGGCGCGATGATCGTGGCGTCGATCGAAACCGTCTGGGCCGGACTGGTGACGCCGCCAAAACGCGAACTGAAAACCTTCCGCTACGACGAAGCAGCTCGCGCACCAATCCATTTGGAGAAAGGTGCTGAACTGGGTCGCTTCAAGCTGGGATCCACCGCGGTCGTGCTGTTCGGGCCTGACCAGGTGAAGTGGGCTGAAGGCCTGGGTGCTCTTTCCCCGGTGCAGATGGGCCAGGGTCTGGGTTTGCCGAAAGTCTGATTCAACCCCGCACCATCCCCTGTGGGAGCAGCTTGCTACCACAGGGGATGGTGAACATGTCGCGATACCTTCACCCAACTTAGCTGCTACAGTCAGGTCATTCACTGCCCATTTCCCGGTTGGAGTTTTTACCCGGCATGAATGAGACCAATCCCCTCCTGCTGCTCCGCGCGCCCGTCCCTGAACAGTTGCGACTGTCGTTCTGTGAGCCCACCCCGCGCGACCTGAAGCGCTGGATAGCTAATCTGCCCAAAGCCAACATTGGTGAGACCGCTCGCCTGCTTTATAAGGGTCTGGGCGAACTCAACCAGTTGCTTACCCCCAGTGAAAACCGCCTGCAACTGCTCGAACTGATGCGACCCGAGGTGTACTACGTCTGCAAGCACCTGGAGCGGCATTTCCTGCATCAGGCCATTGTGCTCGACGAACGCTCACGCAAAATCGCCAACCTGTGCCAGGCACTGCAAAGCCATCTGGCGATTGGCTATAAACAGATCGTTGTGCGCATCGTCCCGCGCTTCAGCAAGGACCGGGCGCCACTGCTGACCCAAGCGTTGCAGCGAGCGATTCATTGCCTCAACGGCCCCATGGTTCGCGCTACTCAGCTTTATTGTCCTGTGCCCGAAGGTCTATGGCTGGAATTGCATCAACTGTATCGGATCGCCTGTTCGCACCAACTCCAGCATTTGAGCCTGCGTGACGAACTGGCCAGCCAGACACACACCCTGAGCATCGAGCAAACCTATGTCGCGGCGCTGCTGATGGGCGCCGCGCGCTGCAATCAGTTACGCCAGAACCAAATCGCTCGCCTCGCCGAAGTGCTGGAACCCTGGAGCCATTTGATCAAGCTGCAACCCGGCAAACCGAACGGGTTGTTTGCCGTCGCACCCGAACTCGACACCGGGCCTCGTTACCGCTCCAAATTCCGGCTCGAGCAGCAGGAGCAGTTGCTGGCCATCGATCCGCAGCCGTTAGTCGCCGCTATCGAAGCCCATGTGCTTAAAACCGAAGGTGCCAACCCCTTGCTCGTTCCTGCGGGGTTAAACCTCGACACGTTGCAGCACCTGATCGCGGCCTGGGGCCAGACGGCCGAACGCAGTTTTCAGCGCACCGCCAGCCAGGGCACCTTGACCCTGTGCGTAGGCATGAGCGCCCTGCATTATTACCTGGGTGGACAACGTTCATTCAGTGATCTGCTGAAACATCAGGGCTCCCGGCACGCGAAATTTGCGGCGACGTCCCCGACCGCGAAGGGACATGATCAATGGAGCCACGCCTTTGATGCAGCGCCCCATGGCAACACCGACGCCATGCTGCCTTACGAGGAAATCGAATACCCGCAGCTGCAAAGCGATGACAGTAATGAAGCGTCCGACAACAACCGGCATTTTCCCACCTACGCACTGCCCGTGATCAATCACAGCCCCGGCGGTTATTGCCTGGCCTGGCCTGGTGCGGTACCGACCGAGCTTCAGGCGGGCGAGATGGTCGGCATCGAGGACGTTGCGGGGCAAGGCTGGAGCATCGCGGTAGTGCGCTGGATTCGTCAGGTCCGTGGCGGAGGAACGCAAATGGGCATCGAACAGGTCGCACCTTATGCCGAGCCTTGCGGCCTGCAACTGATGCGTTCGAGTGATGACCATAGTCACTATTTGCGCGGCCTTTTATTGCCAGCCATCAGCGCGGCCGACCTGCCCGCCACACTGCTCGCTCCCCGATTGCCTTTTCAGGAGGGCAACAAGGTCATGATCAACACCAATGGCGACGAACGCCGCGCCGGCCTGGATCGGCGGGTGGCGAGCACCAACAGCTTCAATCAGTTTGCTTACCGTGCACTGGAGACTGTCAGACACGAAAACGCCGCAGAGAGCGGCGTTGAAGAGGAATTTGATTCGTTGTGGAAATCGCTTTGACGAGTGCATCTTGATGACCGCGATGTTGCAATCGCGGGCATGGTCAATCAATACAAGAATCAGAGCTGCCCGTCGCGATCCCGAAAGCCCAGCAGATACAGCACCCCATCCAGCCCAAGCGTGGAAATCGCCTGCTTCGCCGACTGCTTTACCAGAGGCTTGGCGCGGAACGCCACACCCAAACCGGCAATCGCCAGCATCGGCAGGTCGTTGGCGCCGTCGCCGACAGCAATCGTCTGCTCCAGTCGCAACCCTTCCTTGTGCGCCAGTTCTTTGAGCAGATCCGCTTTGCGTTGCGCATCGACAATAGGCTCGACCGCCACACCGGTGACTTTGCCGTCGACCACTTCCAGCTCATTGGCAAACACGTAGTCGATGCCCAGTTTGGCCTGCAACTGCTTGGCGAAGTACGTGAAGCCACCTGACAGAATCGCAGTCTTGTAACCCAGGCGTTTGAGTTCGGCGAACAGGGTTTCTGCGCCTTCGGTCAGACGCAGAGAGGCACCAATCGAGTCCAGAACGCTGACGTCAAGTCCTTGCAGCAACGCCAGGCGTTCCTTGAAGCTGGCGCGGAAGTCCAGCTCGCCGGCCATCGCCCGCTCGGTAATCGCGGAGACCTGCTCACCTACGCCGGCCGCTTTAGCCAATTCGTCGATGACTTCGGCTTCGATCAGCGTGGAGTCCATGTCGAACACCGCCAGACGACGGTTACGGCGGAACAGCGAATCTTCCTGGAAAGCGATATCGACATTCAGGTCCTGCGCCACGCTGAGGAACTCAGCCCGAAGCGCTTGCGGATCGGCCGCTTCGCCACGCACGGAAAACTCGATACACCCTTTGCCCTTGTCGGCCGGAGTGTCCAGAGGCATACGCCCGGACAGACGATCGATGTGGTCGATGTTCAGGCCGTATTTCGCGGTAATCGAACTCACGGCCTGCAACTGCTCGGCCGTCACTTTGCGGGTCAACAGGGTGACGATGTGGCGTTTTTTGCCCTGATTGCCGACCCATTGCTGGTAATCCTCTTCGGACACCGGCGTGAACCGCACCTGCTGATCGAGCTTGTAGGCGGTGAACAGAATGTCCTTGAGGACCGACTTGCCTTGCTCGGTATCAGGAATTTCAACCAGGATCCCGAACGACAAGGTGTCGTGGATGACCGCCTGACCGATGTCGAGAATGTTCACACCACCTTGTGCCAGAACGCCGGTAATGGCAGCAGTCAGACCCGGACGGTCGACTCCCGTGATGTTTATCAGGACGATTTCGCGCAAGGCGCACCCCCGCAGGTGGAAAAAAACCGCATTCTACCCACTTTCAGTGACCATCGGGCACCGTCAGCGCTTTGCCGGTCTAGGGCCTGTCGCTATACTGCGCGTCAACTTCACGGACAAAAGAGCCGAGCTCAAGTGAACCGGCCCACGCCAGTAAAAACCGATAACTTCTTTCTGCTGATCTTCCGGGCACTGCGCCATCGCCGTGTACCGATTGCATTACGCATTGCCAGCCATAACGTGATCCTGGTCGCTCTGGCCCTGGTTATCTATGCCTGCGTAATGGGTTTGCAGTTCAAGCAGGCCATGCACGAGCAGGCAGATGCGCTGGGCGAAAGCCTGACCACGCAAACCGCCACGTCCGCTACGGAGTTGTTGGTCTCCAACGACATCCTCAGCCTCAACGTGCTGCTCAATAACCTGACCAAGAACAAGCTGGTGGCGCACGCCGCCATCTATAGCGTGGATAACCGCATCCTCGCCGAAGCCGGTCAGCGTCCCAAGCACAGCCTGCTGGGCGAAGCCGAAGGCATGTACCAGAGCAAGATCACGTTCCAGGACGTGACTGCCGGGCAGCTGCGCATCAGTCTGGACATGGATCAGTTCCAGCAGCCGATGACCATCAGCCTGCAAAGCATGGGCATTTTGAGTGCGATTCTGTTGGCGCTGTCCCTGGCCTTGAGCCTGCGCCTGGGTCGACACATCTCCACGCCACTGCTGCAATTGCGGGTTTGGCTGCGCAACATCGATGAGTACACGCCGGCCACCGAGCGCCAGGATGAAATCGGCGATCTGGCCCGTCAACTGCACGCCAACTTCGCCCCGGAACCCGTAGAGCCCGAGCCGGAACCGGAGCCCGAGTACGACGAAACCGAAGACGAAGAAGCCGACGAGCCGGCCTTCGAAGTCCGCAACCTGCGTGATCCAAGCTTCGATGAGACCAAGCCGGTTGCTGGCCTCAAGCCTGCGCCTCGGCGTATTGTCAGCACGGTCGAAGATGATGACGACGAGGATCCGTTTGCCGATCTGCGTGAAGAAACGCTCGCGAGCGCACCCAAACCTGTCGTCAAACCGCCAGTGTCCAGCGTACCTCAGCACAGCGCTGTCCTGGCCGTGCAACTGGGCGCCCAGGATCAACTGCGCCGCCTGCCGCGCACACGCCTGGAAGAACTGCTCAAACGCTACCGCGATTGCCTCGATCAGGCGGCTTCTCTCTACCAGAGCGAACTGCATACCCTGAACGACGGCAGCACCCTGATGCTGTTCCACACCGAAGACAGCGGCGACGATTACCTGACCAATGCCATCTGCTGCGGCGAGTTGCTGCGCGCGCTGGGGCATCAACTGCAGATAGAAGTGGCTGACAGCGGCATCACCCTGCAACTGCAACTGGGCCTGACCTTGGGCGATGGTCTGTTTGGCCTGAGTCAGATCGACCTGCTGCTGACCGAGTCCGCGCAGGACGCCCTGGCCTTGTCCCAACACAGCCGCAACCTGTTGCTGGTGGAACGCAAGATCAGCGATGACGTGCTGATCCGTCAGCGTGCGCGCATCCGCCCGATCGCTAGCCCCGAGGGCGCTTGCTGTGTGGAGCGGTTGATGGAACCTTATCCGTCGATGCTGGAGCGGCAACTGGCGCGGATGCATGAACGCCGGGCGTAAGTCTTAGCCCTTGATGTAAAGAAGCCCGCAGATGAGTGATTGTCTGCGGGCTTTTTGTTGCCACTTGATCTTGTAGCAGCTGCCGAGCCTGCGAGGCTGCGTTCGGCTGCGCAGCAGTCGTGAGGCAATGGGTAAACTCTGATAGACCGCACTCACAGGTCTTGCGAGGACCTCGAACGCAGCCTCGCAGGCTCGACAGCTGCTACAAGTGCCCCGCAGAAACAACAAAGCCCGCATCGCTGCAGGCTTTGTGTTGAATCAATCCAGGCTTAGAACCTGAATACTTCCATATCTGTCCGGATCGGCGAGGCCATCGGGATCTTCGGCTGTTTATCCTTCTCAGCCGCAGGTGCCACAGGCTTGGCAGCCTGCTTTTTCGGGGCTTCAGCAATTGGAGGCTGATTAGCCAGTGGCTTGAGTGCCACCGACAGCTGCTCGGCCAAACGCTGCAACAACACACCTTGTGCCTGAACCTGAGCCGCGGTGCCACCTGCGTGTTGTTCCTGCAAATGCACAATGCGGTTATCGCGAACCTGACCACGGCGATCGATCAGACGCCATTGTGCGTCAAGGATTGCCGGTTGCGACTCACCCGAATCAAGACGGGTAATGGTCAACAACACCTGTACATCAGGCGTGAAGCCCAAGGTTGCGGGGGCGAGGACAACGCGCTGGCTGTCCAGGTGACCGGCAACCTGACGCAACAGCAACTGATCGATATCCGACGACAAGCTCCCTGCCCAGCGACCATCGGTCGAAGCCTGGAGGCTGCCATCCGGTTGACGCTGCAACAGGGTTTCACGTTGCAGATAGTCAGCGATCGTTACCGGGCCAAGCAATACAGCCATGCCTGCAGTTTGTGCAGGCTCAGCCGGACTTCCACTGTCCAGCTGATACAGCGACACCGGTTGGTGAACGCTGCAACCCGCCAGGCCAAGAACCCCGGCGAGCATCAAAATAAAAGGAAGGCGCAGAGCAGTCATCGTCCCATCCAGGTGGCTGCCACAAGGCTAACCACTGTGAAAATACTCAATAAATATGAAGAACGCTCGGCCACGCCGGCGCTTGAAAAGCCATATCATCCGTGAATATGCGTTCCGACTCCAGCGGCAAAGCGTCGATCTACGCGTTAAATCGTAGATCGAGCGCTCTAGGACGCTTAATTGAGGTTTTCGACGAGCAGCGCATCGACCCGCTGAAAGCCACGTGGCAATTTGTTACCACGACGTCCACGTTCACCTTTGTAGTGTTCGAGGTCGTCTGCTTTCAGTGACAAGGTACGTTTTCCGGCCTGAAGCACCAGCGTTGCACCTTCCGGCAGTACGGCGATGTCTGTGACATATTCTTCGCGATTGGCCACACGCTCACCAGAGATGCCGATGATCTTGTTGCCTTTGCCCTTACCTAATTGTGGCAGGTCGCTGATCTTGAAGATGAGCAGGCGACCTTCGGTCGTCACCGACGCCAGCCAGTTGTTCTCGCGATCCGTCACCGGCCGCGGAAGAATGACCTTCGAGTTGTTCGGCAGGCTCAACAGCGCCTTGCCCGCCTTGTTCTTGGCCTGCAGGTCTTCGCCTTTGACTACAAAGCCATAACCGGCGTCGGACGCAATCACGTACAGCGAATCGTCTTCCGGCATCAAAACGCATTCAAACGTAGCGCCTGGCGGTGGCGTCAGACGACCGGTCAGTGGTTCGCCCTGGCCTCGGGCCGATGGCAACGTGTGCGTGGCCACCGAATAACTACGGCCAGTGGAGTCGATGAACACCGCAAACTGGTTCGAACGTCCCGCTGCCAGGGCCTTGAAACCATCCCCGGCCTTGTAGGACAGCCCGGTAGCGTCGATCTCGTGGCCTTTGGCGGAGCGAACCCAGCCTTTTTCCGACAAGACGACCGTCACTTTCTCATTCGGCAGCAGATCGTGCTCAGTCAGCGCCTTGGCTTCGGTGCGTTCGACGATTGGCGAACGACGGTCATCGCCATAGGTTTCAGCGTCCTTGATCAGCTCGGTGCGCACCAGTTTCTTCAACTTGGCTTCGCTGCCCAGCAGGGCTTGCAGTTTGGCTTGTTCCTTGAGCAGTTCATCCTGCTCGGCACGCAACTTCATTTCTTCCAGTCGCGCCAACTGGCGCAAGCGGGTGTCGAGAATGTAGTCGGCCTGGATTTCGCTCAGCGCAAAACGGGCGATCAGCGCGGCTTTAGGGTGTTCCTCGGTGCGGATGATGTGAATCACTTCATCCAGGTTGAGGTAGGCAATCAACAAACCGTCCAACAGGTGCAGACGGCGCTCGACCTTGTCGAGACGGAATTGCAGGCGACGACGCACGGTCTGTACCCGGAATTCCAGCCATTCAACCAGCAACGCACGCAGGTTTTTCAGCTGCGGCTTGCCGTCCAGGCCGATGATGTTGACGTTGACCCGATAGCTCGATTCCAGCTCGGTGCTGGCAAACAGATGCTGCATCAGCGCATCGTGGTCGAAATTTTTCCGGGCACCCGGAATGATCACGATCCGGCACGGGTTCTCGTGATCGGATTCATCGCGCAGATCAGCGATCTGCGGCGCTTTGGACGGTTTGGCCTGCATCATCGCAGCGATCTGTTCCAGCACCTTGGCGCCAGACACTTGATGCGGCAACGCGGTGACGATGATGTCGCCGTCTTCGATGTGGTAAACGGCGCGCATGCGCACCGAGCCCTTGCCGGTTTCATACATTTTCAGCAGATCGGCACGCGGCGTGATGATCTCCGCTTCGGTCGGGTAGTCCGGGCCCTGGATGTGTTCACAGAGCTGTTCGACCGTGGCTTTAGGCTCATCGAGCAAGCGCACACAGGCGGTGGCGACTTCGCGCAGGTTGTGCGGCGGAACGTCGGTGGCCATACCCACGGCAATACCGGTGGTACCGTTGAGCAAGATGTTCGGCAAACGTGCCGGCAACACCAGGGGTTCGTCGAGGGTGCCGTCGAAGTTCGGGCCCCAATCCGCAGTGCCCTGGCCCAATTCGCTGAGCAGTACTTCGGAATAACGCGAGAGCCGCGCCTCGGTGTATCGCATGGCCGCGAAAGACTTGGGATCATCCGGCGCACCCCAGTTGCCCTGCCCGTCGACCAGCGTGTAGCGGTAGCTGAACGGCTGGGCCATGAGCACCATGGCTTCGTAGCAGGCCGAGTCGCCGTGCGGATGGAATTTACCAAGCACGTCACCGACGGTACGCGCCGATTTCTTGTGTTTGGAATCGGCGTCCAGCCCCAACTCGCTCATCGCATAGATGATGCGCCGCTGTACCGGCTTCAGGCCGTCGCCGATATGCGGCAAGGCACGGTCCATGATCACGTACATGGAGTAGTTGAGGTAGGCATTTTCGGTGAAGTCAGCCAGCGACCGGCGTTCTACACCGTCCAGGCTGAGATCAAGGGAGTCGCTCATGCGGGCCTCATCGGTTCGTTGTCTGGCGCAGCAGCATGGTGCCACCGCGCTGGGTAAATTCAAGTTTGTTCAGCGCGCTCATACCGAGCAGCACCTGTTTACCGCCCAGGCCGGGCGCGACCAGCGCACGTACATCACGCAAGACAATATCGCCCACCTGCAAACGGTCGATTCGGGTTCTATACCCCTGGCTCAAGCCGTTGGCCGTGCTCAGGGTGACGCCGAAGCCTTCTTCCAGCTTCAGCTGCTTGGCCATTTCCGCCGGGATAGAAACATCGGTTGCCCCCGTGTCCAGCATGAAATCCACCGGCTGGCCGTTGATCTGGCCGCTGGCGACGAAATGCCCCTGACGGTTACTGACCAGTTTCACTTCGATAAAACCTTCGCCCTGCTCCGAGTTGACGACGACATTGGGATTTTCCTGTCGCGCTTCCCATTGGCCAAAAAACCGCGTCGCCAGGAATAACGCCGCGCACCAGGCCAGCACCATCAACACTCGACCGGCGCGCTTGCCCGGCGTCTGCTGACTCACGGCTTGGCACTCCAACCGTCTTCAGGTGCGGCGAAACGCCAAACGATCGGACGAACCTCGCCATCATCGCGGGCACCAACGTTGTTATCGACACCGATCCAGGCACCTTTGGCGTCCACGACCAATGCTTCTTCAAGGCCAAAGCCCTGGGGGTATTGCCGGTTTTCCTGCAACAACTCGGCGGCATAGGACCAGCAGCGCTCGACCTTTGCCGTTACCGCATCGCGGCGGCAGATCTTGTAAGCGTTGCGTTCAAGGGTAAACAGCTTGCCGTCGAACAATGACAGGTCGGCAAAATCCCGGGAAACCGCCTTGGCCTTGCGAAACTGCGCAGGCTGCATTTCCTTCCCGGCCTCGCTCAACAGCACGCAACCCCCGTCGCAATCCCAGACGACTTGCTTGCGCTTGATCAACAGCAAACCGCGGCGATCGCGTTCGGCGGCCAGCCACAATTTGTCACCTTCGGGGTTAACCGCGAGACCTTCAAACAGCGCATTGAAATGCAACAGCATGCCACTGGCCCGTGCCTCGCGAACCAGCATCGGCGAGATTTTCAGCCAGGATGCCGGTCCCGATGGTGGCACTTGCAGCACCGCGGCATGGGACTCGCTGACGATGTAACGATTGCCGGCGCTGTCGCAGGTGATGCCTTCAAAATCCAGGTCGCCACCGCGAACGAAAGAAGCCGCCCAACTGCGCGAACTCAACCCCCACGGCAAACCACTGGCAGGCACGATCGGGACATCGATCGGCACGGCTTCAGCTTGCCAGGTGTCTTGGCGGGTATCGAGACGGTAGATCTGGTTATCGTCTCGATCGGAGATCGTCCACAGCGCCTCGCCGCACTGCGCCAGACCCGACAGGTTGCCACCGTGCATGCCTTCGACGGCATGCTCGGATAACAGGCGCAGTTCCGGAGTCGGTTCGGCCAGCGCCGTCGAACTCAGGAGTAACGCAGACAACAGGGCAAAGCCAACCCGCATCAGCCAAGAACCTCGGCCAGGTTGCCTTTGGACTCCAGCCAGGACTTGCGATCACCAGCGCGCTTTTTCGCCAGCAGCATGTCCATCATTTCTGCGGTTGCGTCGTAATCTTCCAGGGTCAACTGCACCAGGCGCCGAGTGTTCGGGTCCATGGTGGTTTCGCGCAGTTGTGGCGGGTTCATTTCACCCAGACCTTTGAATCGGGTGACCTGCGGCTTGCCGCGTTTCTTCTCGGCCACCAGGCGATCGAGAATGCCATCGCGTTCGGCTTCGTCCAGGGCGTAGTAGATCTCTTTGCCGAGGTCGATACGGTACAGCGGCGGCATGGCGACATAGACGTGACCGGCATCCACCAACGGCCGGAAGTGCTGGACGAACAACGCGCACAGCAACGTGGCAATGTGCAGACCGTCGGAGTCGGCGTCGGCGAGGATGCAGATCTTGCCGTAGCGCAGCTGGGCGATGTCCGCCGAGCCGGGATCGACACCGATGGCCACGGCGATGTTGTGCACTTCCTGGCTCGCCAGCACTTCGCTGCCGTCGACTTCCCAGGTGTTCAGGATCTTGCCGCGCAACGGCAGAATCGCTTGAAACTCCTTGTCTCGCGCCTGCTTGGCCGAACCGCCAGCGGAATCACCTTCCACCAGAAACAGTTCGGAACGCATCGGGTCCTGGCCGGCGCAGTCGGCGAGTTTGCCGGGCAGTGCCGGGCCCGCGGTGATGCGTTTGCGCTCGACCTTCTTGCTGGCCTTCAGGCGACGGCCAGCGTTATTGATCGCCAGTTCCGCCAGCATCATGCCCGTTTCCGGGTTGGCGTTGAGCCACAGGCTGAATGCGTCCTTGACCACACCGGAAACAAACGCCGCGGCTTCACGGGATGACAGGCGTTCCTTGGTCTGACCAGAGAATTGCGGTTCCTGCATTTTCATCGACAGGACGAAAGCAATGCGTTCCCAGACGTCTTCCGGCGCCAGCTTCACCCCACGGGGCAGCAGGCTGCGGAATTCGCAGAACTCGCGCATGGCATCGAGCAGGCCCTGACGCAAACCGTTGACGTGAGTACCGCCCTGGGCCGTCGGGATCAGGTTGACGTAGCTTTCCTGAACGCTGTCGCCACCTTCCGGCAACCACAGCAGCGCCCAATCCACCGCTTCTTTATTGCCGGCCAGGCTGCCGCAGAAAGGCTCGTCCGGCAGGCGCTCGAACTCGCTGACCGCATCGACCAGGTAGGAACGCAGGCCGTCTCCGTAATGCCATTCGACTTTTTCGCCTGTGGCTTTGTCTTCGAAACTGACCAGCAGTCCCGGGCACAGTACAGCCTTGGCCTTGAGCACGTGCTTGAGGCGGCTGATGGAAAATTTCGGAGAGTCGAAGTACTTGGGATCCGGAGCAAAAAACACGCTGGTGCCGGTATTGCGCTTGCCGACGGTACCGATCACTTCCAGATCGGTTTTCTTGTAACCATCTGCGAAAGTCATCTGGTATTCGTTGCCGTCACGCTTCACACGCACCCGGACTTCGGTCGACAAGGCGTTGACCACGGAAATACCCACCCCGTGCAAACCGCCGGAGAACTGGTAGTTCTTGTTGGAAAACTTGCCGCCGGCATGGAGCTTGGTGAGGATCAGTTCAACGCCCGACACACCTTCTTCCGGATGGATGTCCACGGGCATGCCACGACCGTCATCGCTGACTTCCAGGGAGTGGTCGGCGTGGAGGATGACCTGCACCGAGGAGGCATGTCCGGCCAAGGCTTCGTCGACGCTGTTGTCGATGACTTCCTGGGCAAGGTGGTTCGGCCGACTGGTGTCGGTGTACATGCCGGGGCGTTTGCGCACCGGGTCGAGGCCCGAGAGGACTTCGGTGGCGTCTGCGTTATAAGAGCTAGCGCTGGGAGTGGCCATGGGGTCTCGTCGTCCTTCAGTGAAAAAAGTGTTCTGTGAAAAAGAGGCCGGTCACAGCGCTTCGAAATCGATCGACTGATAAACATCTGCGCCGATGCCGGCAAAACTCAACATGGCCGGCAATTGCCTGGAAAAACCCTGGAAACCATGGTCGCCACCGGCCTGGATGCGCAAGGCACAGGCCCGGTAGTACTGCTGGGCGAGGCGATAGTCCAGCGTTTCGTCGCCAGTCTGCAACCACACCTGATACCGCTGCGGGTCCTGAGGCGCCGGCACTTCCAGCTCGGCCAGGGCCGTCACGTGGTCGTGGGTCATTTCCCAGGTCTCATCGGTGTACAGGTTTGTTTGCGGCCCCAGAAACCCGTCGAACATCCGGTGCGGACTCACGGCAGGATTGATCAACAGGGCCTTGAGGCCATGGCGCTCGGCCAAGTGAGTCGCATAGTAGCCGCCGAGTGAGCTGCCGACCAGCAGAGGCCGCCCCAGCTCGCCAATCGCCTGCTCCAGCTGACCGATGGCTTCACGCGGGTGGTGATGCAAGGCCGGAACGCGCAATTGATCGCTCAAACCCAGGCGGTCCATCACGTCCATCAACTGAGTGGCCTTTTTCGAAGCAGGCGCGCTGTTGAAACCATGGATATAAAGGATCGAACCAGACAATTGAGCGCCCTGTGCGTCGGGTAAAGAAGGCGGAGTTTACAGGGAGTCGGGGGAATCGGGGATATCCGTGGAATTCAGCTCGCCTGAGCGGACGCCATCGCCAGCAGGCTGGCTCCCACAGGGATTTGCGAGCACCTCGGATCCCTGTGGGAGCGGGCTTGCCCGCGATGGGCGCGCCTCGGTCTATGTAAGTTGCAAAAAACTCAGTAACCGTTGGAGCCGTAATCCACCTGAAAATCGAACCCGGTGACCCGCTCCACGCCGGTTTCGAGCTGACCATCGGGCAACAACCGCATCCACCGATAGCCTGGCGCTTGATCGCCCACCTTGAATTCTTCACTGCCCGGCTCGAACTGTATGCAGGTAGACGGCGAGGCCATCAACCGTACGCCATTGCGCTCCCGATCGATCTCTTGGTGAACATGCCCCCATAAAACCGCGCGCACCTGGGGAAACCGATCCAGCACCGCAAACAGCGCTTCGGGATTTCGCAATCCGATGGGCTCCATCCATGCACACCCGATCGACACCGGATGATGGTGAAAACACACCAGATGATGCCGCTCCGGCGCCTCGCTCAACGAACGGGCCAGCAGTTGCAGCTGTTCGTCCTGAAGATAACCCGGCACCGATCCGGGCACGGCTGAATCCAGCAAGGTGATGCGCCAGTTGCCGAGATCCACCACTGGTTCCAGCAGCGCACTCTGCACCGCGGCTTCGGCCATGATGTGTGGTTCGTCGTGATTTCCGGGGATCCAGCGCGCCGGTGCGTCGAGCTGCCGAGTCAGGTCACGAAACAGCTGATAAGACTCCAGCGTCCCGTCCTGAGACAGATCACCACTGGCGACGATCAGGTCGATTTTCGCCTGCTGAGCGCGTACCAGCTCGATGACCTTCATCAGACTGTCGCGGGTATTCATCCCCAACAACGTCCCGTCCGCGTCGGCAAACAGATGACTGTCGGACAGTTGCACCAGCAACGCCGAATCGGCGGTGGTCAATGTGGATACGCTCGGCAAGGCGTTCTCCCAAGGCTGAATCACGGGTGTGGGTAAGTGCCGCAATTATGCTGGGGGACGACCAAAAGAGGAACGCTGTGAACCGAACACAGTTCACATCTGGCACTTAACGAACAGCTTCGTACTCATGCCCCAACGCCAGACAATGGCTCAACCATTCCCCCAGGAACATATTCAGCTGCGCTTTTTCGTCCGGTTGATGCATCGAGGCATTCGGATAAGGATAGATGCCACGGAAGCGTCGTGCATGCTCGGCACTGACGACTTCGGCCATGCAGGCATCGTGATAGACCTGAACTTCCAGCTGGGGCACCGGCAGCCACGGCAGGCTGTGCTCCTGGCGTACTTGCAACGTGGTGGTGTACGGACAGACCTGCAGCACCTCCAGCGCCAATACGCCGAGCATCTGGTCGCCATGGGTCACGGCTATGCGCCGGGCTGCCGGCTCGTTGCGCATGTCCGGGAGCAGCCGCATAAGGCGCGCGTAGTTGGCCTCGCAGGAGGCTTGCAGCCCCACGAGGTCAACCCGATAGCGATCGCGCAGTTTGTTTACGACCATAGCCCCCTCACTTCAGCGCGGTTTAAAGCTAACCATTGCAAGGCAATGATGCTGGCCGCGTTGGCAATTCGTCCGTCGCGTACGGCTTGCAAGGCATCCTCGAACGCCCAGACCGTGACGCGAATATCTTCTGCTTCTTCCTCCAGCCCGTGCAGGCCGCCAGCGCCAGTACTGTCGCAACGCCCCAGGAACAGATGCACAAATTCGTTACTGCCGCCCGGCGATGGAAAATATTTGGTCATCGGCCAGAGCGCCCCGAACACAAGCCCAGCTTCCTCCTGCGCTTCGCGGTGAGCAACTTCTTCCGGCACCTCATCCTTGTCGATCAGACCAGCGACCAGCTCGATCAGCCAGGGATTATCAGTCTTGCCCATGGCGCCGACGCGGAACTGTTCGATCAACACCACTTCGTCACGCTGCGGGTCGTAGGGCAACACACAGACGGCGTCATGGCGGACGAACACTTCCCGATTGATTTCGCGGCTCATGCCCCCGCCAAACAATTCGTGGCGCAAGTGCACACGGTCGAGCTTGTAAAAGCCCTCGTAGCACTTTTCACGCCGAACGATATCAACGGCGGTCGGAATGGCGTTGGCAAAATCAGTCATGACAATCCTCGTATCTACACACCGAGGCTCCAGCCTCGACTTCGCGCCATCCTAACGCGCCCGTGACGTTTGATGCAGCCCCTTTCCCGTCAGCGGGATAGACGGTGAGGGCGAAACCAACTCTAATTAGCTTAGTGGCGAACTGACTGCTTCGTTGAGAGTCGAAGCGGATAACTTTTCGCCTTTCCCAGTTTTATCAAGGACGCCCATGTCGCTTTTTAAAATCGCCTCCGTGGCCGCAATCGCTTTGACTCTGGGCGCTTGCCAGAGCCTGTTCCAGCCCAACTATCGGGCGCCGCTGGAAACGACCCGCGATGCGTCCGAGCAGCTGAAGCCTGGCTGCACGACACCTGATTGCCCGCTGGTCAATATCGACACGCTGCGTTTCCCTGCCGAGCCTGCGCTGGACGGCATCATCGAAAAACGCCTGCTGCAAATGACCCGCACCTCACCCGACGCACCGGTGGCGCCAACGCTGACGGCTTACCGTGACGAGTTTTTGCGCACCGCCGCCCCGCGCTACAGCAGCTACCTGCAGGCCAAGGTACGTGAGCAGCATGACGGCTTGGTGATCGTCGAGTTTTCCAGCTACCTGGACACCGGCGGCGCACATGGCACGCCGGGGCGCAGCTTCATCAACTATTCGCGCCAGCAGCACAAGGTGCTGACGCTGTCGGACATGTTGTTGCCAGGGCAGGAAGAAGCATTCTGGAAAGCCGCACAAGTGGCGCATAACAGCTGGTTGATCAGCACCAAGCTCGATCAGGAAGCAGAGTTCGTGAAGAGCTGGCCGTTCCAGAAAACCCAGAACGTGGCGCTGACCTATGGAGCGGTAGTCCTCAAGTACGAAACCAGCACCATCGCGCCTTACGCGCTGGGCCACGTCGAACTGAAGATCCCCTACCCTCGCCTGAACGGCATTCTCAAGCCCGAGCTGTTTCCCGGCCGTAACTGAAGGCCCGACCCAGCACCAGCTGCAGCAACCCTGCCAGAATCAACGACGGCAGGGTTGCGCCGATGTCCGGGTAGAGATTGGCCAGCAAGTGATACGTACTTACCCCGCCCAACCAGGCGAGCAGCGCCGGCCAGCGCAATGCGGCTGACGCCACCTGAGCACTGCGCTTGCGCAGGATGAAATGATCCACCAGCACCACGCCGAACAGCGGCGCGAACACCGAACCGATCAACAGCAGGAAGTTCTGGTACTGGGCCAATGGCGCCAGCAAGGCGATCAATGTGCAAATCACGCCGATGGCCAGGGCCAGATGCTCGACTTTCAAGCGCAGCAAAAATCCGCTGGATACGGCCGCCGAGTGAATGTCGGCAAAGGCGTTTTCCGATTCATCCAGCAGAATCAACAGCAGCGGAATCCCCAGCCCAGCACCGGCCAATGCCAGCAGCAATGCGTTGACTTCACCGCTCGGCGCGAAGGCCAGGGTGTAGGCCACGCCCAGGCTCATCAGCCAGAAATTACCGATAAAGAAACCCACTGCGGTGCCACCAAAGACATTCCTGGCTCGCTTGCCGAAACGCGAGTAGTCGGCAATCAACGGCAGCCATGACAGCGGCATGGCAATGGCGATATCGAAGCCCACGGCAAACGGCATCGAACCATCACCTGCCTGGGCCCACAGGGAAGCCAGATCGGCTTTGGCGAAGAGGTTCCAGGTCAGCCAGATACAGGCGGCCAAGAGCAACCAGATACCCCATTTACGCAGGATCTGCCGCACAAAGGTCAATGGGCCGCTGACCGCCAGCAAGGTCGCCAGGCCGCCGAAGAACAGGGTCCAGAGCAGTGGACTGGACAATACGCTGCCTTCGCTGAAGTCACGGGCACCCAACAGGCTGGCCGCGTCACGCATGACGATGATTTCGAATGAGCCCCAACCGATCAGTTGCAGCAGGTTCAGCACCGCAGGCAGGCTCGCGCCGTGTTTGCCGAGGCTGAGTTTGAGTGCGGCCATCGACGACAGGCCGGTGTCGCTGCCGATCACGCCGACGGCGGCCAGCAGCAGAACACCTACCAGCGTGCCGAGGAAGATCGCCAGCAGCGAGCCGGACAGGCCCAGACCTGGCGCCAGCAATGCGCCGGTCTGCAGAACCATCAGGCCGATGCCGAGGGAAAACCACAGGGAGAAGAGATCGCGGCCGCCGAAGACACGTTTGTCAGTGGGCACCGCGATGCCTGGGGAATAAGTGCTGGGTTGAATGCTCAAGGGTGTTATCTCAGAGGGACTTTTGTTGTTGTATTGATCGCTATCGCCAGCAGGCTGGCTCCCACAGGGGACTTGTGAACGCCACAGATCCAATGTGGGAGACAGCCTGCTGGCGATGGGGCCTGTGCAGGCCCCACCCATTCAGGTCAGATCAAACCTTCTTGTACAGCTGACTGCCTTCCTGCTTGAACCGCTCGGCCTGTTCCGCCAACCCCTGGGCGACTTCGGCGTCAATGGTTTCAAGCTGCTGGTTGGCCGCGTACTCGCGGACTTCCTGAGTGATTTTCATCGAGCAGAATTTCGGCCCGCACATCGAGCAGAAATGCGCGACCTTGGCCGAGTCCTTCGGCAACGTTTCATCGTGATACGAACGAGCGGTATCCGGATCCAGGCCCAGGTTGAACTGGTCTTCCCAGCGGAATTCAAAACGCGCCTTGCTCAAGGCATCGTCACGGATCTGCGCGCCCGGATGGCCCTTCGCAAGGTCGGCCGCATGGGCGGCGATCTTGTAGGTGATGATCCCGGTTTTCACGTCATCCTTGTTCGGCAGGCCCAAGTGCTCTTTCGGCGTGACGTAGCAAAGCATGGCGCAACCGAACCAGCCGATCATCGCCGCACCGATACCGGAGGTGATGTGGTCGTAGCCCGGCGCAATGTCAGTGGTCAGCGGGCCGAGGGTGTAGAACGGCGCCTCGTCGCAGCACTCGAGCTGCTTGTCCATGTTCTCTTTGATCAACTGCATCGGCACGTGGCCCGGGCCTTCGATCATGGTTTGCACGTCATGCTTCCAGGCGATTTTGGTCAGCTCGCCGAGGGTTTCCAGCTCGCCGAATTGCGCGGCGTCATTGGCGTCGGCAATCGAACCCGGACGCAGGCCATCGCCCAGCGAGAAGCTGACGTCGTAGGCCTTCATGATTTCGCAGATTTCTTCGAAATGCGTATAGGCGAAGTTTTCCTTGTGGTGCGCCAGGCACCACTTGGCCATGATCGAGCCGCCACGGGACACGATACCGGTCACGCGCTTGGCGGTCAGCGGTACGTAACGCAACAGCACGCCCGCATGGATGGTGAAGTAGTCGACGCCCTGCTCGGCCTGCTCGATCAGCGTGTCGCGGAACAGCTCCCAGGTCAGGTCTTCGGCCGCACCACCGACTTTTTCCAACGCCTGATAGATCGGCACGGTACCAATTGGCACTGGCGAGTTACGAATGATCCATTCGCGGGTTTCGTGAATGTGCTTGCCGGTGGACAAGTCCATGATGTTGTCCGCGCCCCAGCGAATGCCCCAGGTCAGTTTCGCCACTTCTTCTTCGATGGACGAACCCAAGGCACTGTTGCCGATGTTGCCGTTGATCTTCACCAGGAAGTTACGGCCGATGATCATCGGTTCCAGTTCGGTGTGGTTGATGTTGGCCGGAATGATCGCGCGACCGCGGGCGATTTCTTCGCGGACAAATTCAGGGGTGATGATTTTCGGCACGCTGGCACCGAAGCTGTGGCCGGCGTGTTGCTGGTCCAGCAGACCGGCGGCGCGGGCCACTTCAAGCTTCATGTTTTCGCGGATGGCAACGAATTCCATCTCGGGCGTGATGATGCCTTTACGGGCGTAGTGCATCTGGGTGACGTTGCCGCCGGCTTTGGCGCGACGCGGGTTGTTCACGTGGGCAAATCGCAGCTTGGTCAGCTCGGCATCGGCGAGGCGTTCACGACCGAAATTCGAGCTCAGGCCAGGCAGACGCTCGGTGTCACCACGGGCTTCAATCCACGGCGAACGCACGTCGGCCAAGCCTTTGCGCACGTCGATAATGACATTGGGATCGGTATAAGGGCCCGAGGTGTCGTAGACCACCACCGGTGCATTGATCTCGCCACCGAGGTCGGTCGGGGTGACATCGAGGCTGATTTCGCGCATCGGCACGAGAATGTCTGGGCGTGAACCCTGAACGTAGATTTTTTGCGAGCGGGTAAAGGGTTGAACGGACTGTTGATCGACTTGGGCCGAGTCACTCAGGTTCGTTACGTTTTTTAGTTTTATCGTCATCACGGGCTCTCCAGACAGCATCCAGGCGGTGGAATTTTGTCGGAGCGAACCTGTAACGAATGGACGCGACCAATCAGCTGTGGCGCTGTTGGTGCTGTGCTCAGTACTCGAGGGGTGTTCGATTGTCGAACAACATCCCGGACGAAGCACAAGAGGACTCGCCGGGTGACGAGAAATCTTGTTCCCTACGCAGGCGTTAACCTGATCAGGTTCAACGGGATCCGAAATTATTCGATCTCAGCCTCATAGCAAGGCACCCCGACAAGAACCCGGCCAGTCTAGACACAACTGGCAAAGAACGCCAACCCCAAGGTAAACACCATGATGAATGGCGTAATTACAGGATTGTTGCCGGACGGATGCCCAACTACACTCGCTACGCCGTGCCGCGCATCGACGCTGTGCATTGACGATGGACGAAGCCGCGCCGTACCTTTGGCGCAAATTATCAGCGTAATTTTTAGGGATGGCCGCATGCTGCGCAAACTTTCACTGGCCCTTGCCGTGTCTTGTGCTTCCAATGGATTGGCCTGGGCAGCAGAAGCGCCCTTATCGACCAGAACCGATCTTGTGAGCGTC
Organism: Pseudomonas sp. MDV22-iso1; assembly: GCF_058145095.1. NCBI lineage: Bacteria > Pseudomonadati > Pseudomonadota > Gammaproteobacteria > Pseudomonadales > Pseudomonadaceae > Pseudomonas > Pseudomonas sp. MDV22-iso1. Next base: position 173,858 of record NZ_JBYVMF010000004.1, on the reverse strand, counting down.
TACCAGGAAGCGGTAGACAACAACGCCGACCTGGCTGCCGCCCGCGCCCAGTACGGCGCCCAGAAAGAAGTAGTGCCTCAGGCACGTGCCGGCCTGTTGCCGAACATCTCCGGCGGCGCTCAGATGGCCAGTGTGCGTACCGATATCGATCAACCGGCCGCCGTCGCCAATCGCAGCGCCAACTCCTATCAGGCAACATTGGCTCAGCCACTGTTCCGGGCCGATCGCTGGTTCCAGTACCAGGCCGCCAAAGACGTCAACGAACAGGCTGCACTGCAACTCTCGGCTACCGAGCAAAACCTGATCCTGCAGACCGCCGAAAACTACTTCAACGTGCTGCGCACACAGGACAACCTGGCCTCGACCAAGGCCGAAGAAGCCGCGTTCAAACGCCAGCTCGACCAGTCCAACGAACGCTTTGACGTGGGCCTGTCGGACAAGACTGACGTGCTGCAATCTCAAGCCAGTTATGACACGGCGCGAGCTAACCGAATCCTCGCTCAACGTCAGGTGGATGATGCTTTTGAAGCGCTGATTACCCTGACCAACCGCCAGTACAACTCGATTCAGGGCATTGTTCACACCTTGCCGATCCTGCCGCCGGCACCGAACGACGCCAAAGCCTGGGTCGACACCGCCGCCCGCCAGAACCTCAATCTGCTGGCCAGCAACTACGCGGTCAGCGCCGCCGAGGAAACCCTCAAGCAGCGCAAGGCCGGCCATGCACCCACTGTGGATGCGGTGGCGAAATACGAGAAAGGTGACAACGACGCCTTTGGTTTCAGCAACCCGAGCGCCTTCGGTCAGTCGTATCGGGGCCCGGTCGAACAAACCACCCTGGCCTTGCAACTGAACATCCCGATCTACAGCGGCGGCCTGACCACCTCGCAGGTTCGTGAGTCCTACTCGCGCCTGGACCAGACGGAACAACAGCGCGAAGGCCTGCGTCGGCAAATCGTCGAAAGCACCCGTAACCTGCACCGCGCGGTGAACACCGACGTTGAGCAGGTTCAAGCGCGCAAACAGTCGATCATCTCCAACCAGAGTGCGGTGGAAGCGACTGAAATCGGCTATCAGGTGGGGACACGGAACATTGTCGATGTCCTGGATGCCCAGCGTCAGCTGTACACCTCGGTGCGCAACTACAACAACACCCGCTATGACTACATCCTCGACAACCTGCGTTTGAAGCAGGCTGCCGGCACGCTGAACCCGGGCGACCTGGAGGACCTCAAGCGTTACCTCAAGCCTGACTACAACCCGGACAAGGACTTCCTGCCGCCCGATCTGGCGAAGGCTGCGGCGGAACAGTTGAAAGCCCGGCCATAAGCGACTAAATACCGAGATGCCATGGCCAGGGAGTTTACTCCCTCGCCACAGGTGCAGTGTCGCGGCAGAATCAGTCGAAGGACGCCGGCGCGGGGGGGCACAGGATGAGCTGAATCAACGCTCGATCAACCGCCCCAACCCCTCCAGCAATCGCTGCAATGCGCCCTGATTGCTGCGCATTACCTTCAATCCGGCATCCGCCATCCGCTGCGCATCACGCGGCAGTTCAAACAAGCGCTGTACCGCCACGGCCAACCCTTCGGCATCCTCCACTTCCTGCAATGCGCCGGCATTGCGTAATTGCGCGGCGATTTCGAGGAAGTTGAACAGGTGCGGACCGCTCAAGACCGGTTTGGCCAACGCGGCCGGCTCCAGCAGGTTGTGCCCGCCATTGGGCACCAGGCTGCCGCCGACGAACGCGGTATCAGCCAAGGCGTAGAGAAACAGCAACTCACCCATGGTGTCGCCCATCAGCACAGCAGTATCGCTGCGGACTGGCTCACCGGAGGAACGACGAACAGTGGCGAAACCTTGCTGCTGACACAGCTCGAACACGGCGTTGAATCGTTCCGGATGACGGGGCACCAGGATCAACAAGGCATCCGGATGACTGGCCAACAGCTGACGATGGGCCGCCAGCACCACTTCGTCTTCACCGTCGTGGGTGCTGGCAGCAATCCATACCGGGCGTTCCTGTGCTTGCCATTGCCCGCGCAACTCGGTGGCACGCTGAAGCAGTTGCGGGTCAATGGTCAGGTCGAACTTGATCGAACCGGTCACTTCGACAGTCTCCGGGCGCGCGCCCAGATCAAGAAAGCGCTGGGCTTCTGCTTCGGTCTGCACCGCGAACAGGCTCATTTCGCCAAGCATCGGCTGGGTCAGTTTTCGGAAACGACCGTAGCCTTTGGCCGATCGCTCGGACAGCCGCGCGTTGGCCAGCGCCACCGGGATCCCGCGCTTGGCGCACTGGTGAATGTGGTTAGGCCAGAGTTCGGTCTCCATGATCACTGCCAATTTCGGCTGAACCCGATCCAGAAACCGTTTGGCTGCGCAGGGCAAGTCATACGGCAAGTAGCAGTGCTGGATGCGCGGTTCATTGGCGAACAAGGCCTGGATGCGCTCCGAGCCGGTCGGGGTCATGCAGGTCACGGTGATCGGCAACTGTGGATGACGTTGCAGCAAGGCACGAATCATCGGCGCTGCGGCGATGCTCTCGCCCACCGACACCGCGTGCACCCAGATGCCCCCTGGTTTCATCGCCGGTATCGCGTAGGAAAAACGCTCGCCGATACGTTTGGCATAGGCTGGCGCTTTACGCGCTCGCAACCAAAGCCGAATCGCTACCAGTGGCAGCCCCAGGTAAAACAGCGCGGTGTAGAGAGTTCTATTCATGGCGGCGGAGTTTATCGGCTTTTATCGCCGATCGCCCGCAAGTGCACAGCAAAACGTTCCGCCAGCCACCGAGCTGCCGGCCCCAGCGGCTCATCACGGCGCCAGACCAACTCCACGACCAACGCAGGCGGAGTCCATTCGCTGACCAGTTCGATCATCTGCCCCTGATAAGCGGGGTATTGCACCACATGACGCGGCAGCCAGGCCCAGCCGAGACCGCGAACCAGCCACTCTGCCATGACGTAGAAACTGTCGGCGCGCCAGACTTGCGGGCTGGCAGGCTCGCTGCCGGGGTAGACGCTGGACTGCGTGGACATCAGCAGTTGCCGATGCTGCGCCAGTTGCTGACAGTCCACCGCCGCTTTCCCCGCCAACGGATGACCGGCACCGCACACGGTGACCATCTCAACGCTGCCCAGCACTTGCCGCTCAAGCGCTTCGGGAATCTGATCGTGGTAAAACAGCAAACCCAGATCGGCCTGACGCTCCACCAGCTTGCGCGCCACTTCCCCTTGCGCGGCGCTGGTCAATTGCACCTCAAGGCTGGGAAATTTTTCCGCCAGGGCTTCAAAACTATCCACCACAGCCTGATAAGGCATTGCCTCATCCTGGGCCAAACGCAGCCGCGCCTCCTGGCCGCGCATCATCGCCCATGCCCGTCCGTTGAGGCGCTCGCATTGACGCAATACTTCCCGCGCCTCTTCAAGCAACGCGTTGCCGGCTTCGGTCAGCGTCGGCTGACGGCCACTGCTACGATCAAACAGGCTGACGCCGAGGTCCTCTTCAAGCATCGCAATTGAACTGCTGACAGCTGACTGCGCCTTGCGCTGATCCCGCGCAACGGCCGAAAACGATCGCTGCTCCGCTACGCTGACAAACAGTCGTAGCTGTTCCAGATCCCATTGCGCGTTCATGGCTAACCCATCTCCAAAACAGATAGGTAATGACTTTACCGCATCTGACGAAGCTCTAGAATGCCCAGCCAAGACAGCAACACTTCACTTGAGGATGCACCTATGACCGCTTACTACTACCTGGCCATTGCCATCTGCGCCGAAGTGATCGCGACCGTTTCGATGAAAGCCGTCAAAGGATTCAGCACGCCCCTGCCCCTGGTGCTGGTCATCGTCGGTTATGGCATTGCCTTCTGGATGTTGACGCTGGTGGTGCGCAGCGTTCCGGTCGGCGTAGCCTATGCGGTATGGGCCGGGATGGGGATCGTGATGGTCAGCGTTGCGGCGTTGTTCATCTATGGGCAAAAGCTTGATGTGCCGGCGATGCTGGGGATGGGGCTGATTGTGCTGGGGGTTGTGGTCATCCAGCTATTTTCCAAAACGGCGGGGCATTGACCGAACCTTGGAGACAAACAGTAACCTGTGGCGAGGGAGCTTGCTCCCGCTCGACTGCGCAGCAGTTGCAGGACCATTAGACGCGGTCAGTCTGAAAAACCGCGGCGCATGGTTTTAAGGGCCGCTTTGCGCTGGAGCGCCAGCCCGGCCCAGCGGGAGCAAGCTCCCTCACCACAGGTCGTGCGTATATCCTGATTGATCCATCAAATCCCCTTTCCGTCGAGTCTGTATACTGCGCCCTCGTCTTGAACACTGAGGTCGCTGCATGCCATCCGTTATTTCCACCGACGTTCTGATTGTCGGCGCTGGTGTCGCCGGCCTCTGGCTGAATGCGCGTCTGCGCCGTCAGGGTTTTTCGACGGTATTGGTGGAAAGCGCCAGCCTCGGCGGCGGTCAGAGTTTGAAGTCCCAGGGCATCATCCATGGCGGCGCCAAGTACGCGCTGCACGGCGCCCTGACCGGCGCGTCGGAAGCAATCGCCGACATGCCACGGCGCTGGCGTGAAGCGCTGGCCGGCAATGGCGAACTCGACCTGTCTGGCGTGCGCCTGCTGTCCGAAGCGCATTACCTGTGGTCACCCGGCACACTCGCTGGAAACCTCACCAGTTTCTTCGCCAGCAAAGCCGTGCGCGGCCGGGTTGATCAGGTAAAGGGCGATCAACTGCCACCTGCGCTTCAAGACAAGCGCTTCAAGGGCAAGGTTTATCGCCTGGCCGAGTTGGTGGTGGATGTCCCGAGTCTGATTCAGCGCCTCGCCGACCTGGCGGGTGACGGTCTACTGGCCGGACAACAGATCGAACCGTTGCTGGAAGGTGGCCTTCTGGTGGGATTGACGGTCGATGGGCGCGACATTCGCGCCCAGCGCATCGTTCTCAGCGCCGGTGCAGGCACGGCAGCGCTGCTCGAAGCCTTGGCGCTGAGTCGGCCAGCCATGCAACGTCGGCCGCTGCACATGATCATCGCCAAAGGTCCAGGCCTTAAACCGCTGTATGCCCACTGCCTGGGAGGCGGTACCAAACCTCGCATCACCGTCACCACTCATCCGGCCGCCGATGGCCAATGGGTCTGGTACCTGGGCGGTGACATCGCTGAATCCGAAGGTGTTGCCCGCGAACCCGCCGAGCAGATTGCCACGGCGCAGAAAGAGCTTGGCCAATTGCTGCCATGGATCGATTTGAGCACCACGCAATGGGCGACGTTGCGGGTAGATCGCGCCGAGCCCCTGCAATCGGGACTGACGCGACCGGACAACGCATTTCTCGCCGAGGAAGGCCGACTGTTGGTCGGCTGGCCTACCAAACTGGCGCTGGCGCCGGACTTCGCTGACCGTGTCATCGCCTCTCTGCAGCGCGACGGCATTGAACCCAGCCACTGCGCGCCACTGCCCGAGCTACCCAAACCACCGATGGGCGTTCCTGCCTGGGAGCAACTGCTGCCATGACCCAACCGACCCTGCACGATTTGCATCGCCCCTTGGGCAGCACAGGCCTGATGGTTTCACCGCTAGGCCTGGGCACCGTCAAACTGGGTCGCGATCAAGGTGTGAAGTACCCGAACGGCTTCCAGATCCCGGGCGACGATGAAGCACGCATGTTGCTCAAACTGGCGCAGAACATGGGCATCAACCTGATCGACACCGCCCCGGCCTACGGTCGCAGTGAAGAGCGGCTTGGCCCGTTGTTGCGCGGTCAGCGTCAGGACTGGGTGATTGTCAGCAAGGTCGGCGAAGAGTTTGCCGACGGTCTATCGAGTCACGACTTCAGCGCCGCCCATACCCGCCTGTCGGTCGAGCGCAGCCTGCAACGTCTGGAAACGGATTTTATCGACCTGGTGCTGGTGCATTCCGACGGCAACGACCTGGCCATCCTCAACGACTGCGAGGTCTACGCAACGCTCGCTGCGCTCAAGGCCGAAGGGAAAATTCGTGGATTCGGTTTTTCCGGGAAAACCGTCGAAGGTGGATTGAAGGCTCTGGAACAGGGTGATTGCGCGATGGTCACTTACAATCTGAACGAATTGAGCGAGAAAGCCGTCATTGACTATGCTGCTGCTCACGGCAAAGCCATTCTGGTAAAAAAAGCACTCGCCAGCGGCCACGTCTGCCTGAGTCCGGGTGTCGATCCGGTGCGTGCCAGCTTCGAGTTGTTGTTTGAGCATCCGGGTGTAGCCAGTGCTATTGTCGGGACCATCAATCCGCTGCACCTCGCCCACAACGTCGCGACCGTTGCCAAGGTCCTACGTAGTCACTGACGCCGCCCACGCGGCCTTAAGCAGGAGCCGACATGCCGCGTACGCTCATTAGAAAGAACCCGAGCAACTTCAAGACCCTGCCATTATTCGTTGAAGCGACTCCCGAAGGCTTGAGTTATCAGAGCGTCGGGATGCCGCTCAATTTTTCCCAGACCCTGCAACGTCGCCGCCCGGTGGCAGTGCCTGACAGCGAGCGCTTTGCGGTCGAGCTGGCCAACCTTGGGGTGTCGGTGCGACTGACCCTGCATTGGCAGAATCGGGATTACTGGGTGCTGGTCCGTCAACGCCGGCAAGACCGTGGCGATGTGGTGCTGAAGCTGATCTCAGGTTACGTGCCCGCCCATGAGCTGAACCTGCCGCTGCACACGGCCATCCAGGAGATTGCTGAAGAGTGTCTGCTGGAAACACCGGAAGGCTGGCTGGGAGGGCGTTTCAATGACACCTGGCTACCGGCACCCTACTCCTCCGCCCTGCATTATCGCGAAGCCCTGCCGTTTCGCCTGACGCCATTGTCCGGCTCGGCGCGACCAGTGCGTTGCGCCAACATGCAGTTGATCGAACGGCCGCGGGCCTATGTGCATTTGCCGACGGCGTCGCTGCAACTGATCTATGACTTGCGACTGGACGTGCCCAAGGAAGCGAAATCCTTGAGCCTGTTTCATGTCGATGAACGATTGGAGGGCGATCAACTGGTCGCGCGACTCGATCGCAAACGGCCCGATTTGTATTTGATGCCCTTGCAGGACGGCCAGCCGATGGCTGAACTCTATACCCTTAAAAAAGATCAGCTGTATCCGGCGAGTACGCGAGGGTTGTACCTGGCGGAGAGCTTTGCACTGCAGGATGGCTGGCTGGTGCGGGATGAGCGGATCAAGTGGAAGGATTGGGTACGCCAGCAGGGCTTGAGCCCGCAGGGTAAAGATTCAGGTCTGGCGCGATTGCGCGGGAAGGCGAAGCAGTTGTTGAAGAAGATCGTGCCGCGCAAGAAGGTGAGTTCTTGAAATCAAAAGATCGCAGCCTTCGGCAACTCCTACAGGTGTACACATAACCTTGTAGGAGTTGCCGAAGGCTGCGATCTTTTGTTGTTTCACTCGGACTTGCGGATTTTCTCCACAATCGCCGTGGTCGAGCTGTTTTCCACCAGCCCCAGCACTTTCACCGTTCCGCCGTAAGCCGTCACGATGTCAGCACCCACCACCTGCTCGATTCCGTAGTCTCCGCCCTTGACCAACACGTCCGGCTTGACCTCGCGCAGCAGGTTTTCCGGAGTGCCTTCGGCGAAGCTGATCACCCAGTCCACAGCGCCCAGACCGGCAAGTACAGCCATGCGACGGTCGACGCTATTGATCGGGCGACCCGGTCCCTTCAAGCGGCTCACAGAAGCATCGTCATTGACCGCAACGATCAGGCGATCACCCTGGGCTCGCGCCTGCTCGAGGTAGGTCACATGACCCGCATGCAAAATGTCAAAGCAGCCATTGGTGAAGACGATCGTCTCTTTGTGCGCACGCGCATCGTCGACCGCCAGCAATAATTGCTCAAGTCCCAGCACGCCGCGCTCGGAGCCCTCTTCACGCTGAATCGCGCGACGCAGCTCGGGCGCACTGATGGCCGCGGTACCCAACTTGCCTACCACGATGCCTGCGGCCAGGTTGGCGAGCGCCACTGCGTGGGGCAGTTCTTCGCCTGCAGCAATCGCTGCGGCCAGGGTAGATATCACCGTGTCACCAGCACCTGTCACGTCGAACACTTCACGCGCTCGCGCCGGCAAGTGCAGCGCGGGATGATCCGGACGAAGCAAGGTCATGCCGTGTTCACCACGGGTGACCAGCAAGGCGCCGAGATCGAGCTCGTGCATCAAGGTCGCGCCCTTGCTCACCAACTCGTGCTCATCAACGCACTTGCCGACAATGGTTTCGAATTCGCTTAGGTTCGGGGTGATCAGGCTCGCACCACGGTAGATGGAGAAATCCTTGCCCTTGGGATCGGCCAGCACCGGAATGCCTCGAGCTCGCGCAGCCTGGATCAGCACCTGATGGTTTTTCAACGCGCCTTTGCCGTAATCGGACAACACCAATACCTTGATGCCGTCGAGCAGCTCGTCGACCTGTTCGCCCAACGCCAGGGCGTCGGTGGCGAAGGGTTCTTCGAAGTCGATACGCAGCAATTGCTGGTGACGGCTCATGACTCGCAGCTTGACGATGGTCGGCTGGTGCGCGATGCGCTGGAACAATGCCCGGACGCCCGCGCCCTTGAGGCTATTGACCAGGCTGTCGGCGGCTTCATCGTCGCCAGTGACGCCAACCAATGAGGCTGGTGCACCGAGGGCGGCAATGTTCAGCGCAACGTTGGCGGCACCGCCCGGACGGTCCTCGATTTGCTCGACCTTGACTACCGGTACTGGCGCCTCGGGAGAAATCCGTGAGGTACCACCATGCCAGTAACGGTCGAGCATGACATCGCCGACCACCAAGACAGGGGCTTGATCGAATCGCGGCATGGACAACTTCATGGTGCAACCCACATACAAAATGAACAGGGTCGCGATATTAACACAGGGTTGGCACAGGCTTGCGTGACGGCTGCAAGAGGATGAATACAGGGGATTTTCTGTTCAAAAATTGAGCTGAAATAAAGGTATTGTCTAAACACCGGACGCATTGCACGCCGGTGATCCGAGAGGGTGAGCCTGGACCCACCCTCTCGTCACGTCAGGCTATGTTTTCCACCGGAGCATCGAGCCCCATGGCGTGCAGACGCGAGTAGTAGCCATTCTGCGCCAACAGTTGCGCGTGGGTGCCACGCTCGACGATTTCACCGTGATCCATGACCAGGATCAGGTCAGCTTTTTCGATGGTCGACAAGCGGTGAGCAATCACCAGTGTGGTCCGACCTTTCATGACCTGATCCAGTGCCGCCTGAATATGGCGCTCGGACTCTGTATCGAGCGCCGAGGTTGCCTCATCGAGAATCAGCAACGGGGCGTTCTTCAACAGTGCCCGGGCAATCGCCAGGCGCTGACGCTGACCGCCGGACAGCAACACGCCGTTTTCGCCAACCTGGGTATCCAGGCCTTCGGGCATTTGCGAGATGAAGTCCATTGCGTAGGCGTCGGTGGCCGCTTTTTCAATGTCGGCACGCGGAGCGCCGGCCAGGTCGCCGTAGGCAATGTTGTTGGCGATGGTGTCATTGAACAGGGTGACATGCTGCGTGACCTGCGCCACGTGCCGGCGCAGATTGCGCAGGCGGTAATCTTCGATCTCTACGCCATCGAGCAGGATCTCGCCGGTTTCGTGATGATAGAAACGCGGAATCAGGCTGGCCAGGGTCGACTTGCCGCTGCCCGAGCGACCTACCAGCGCAATCATCTGCCCTGGCGCCGCAGTGAAACTGATGTTCTTCAGCACTTCACGTTCGGTATCCGGGTAGGTGAAGCTCAGGTTGCGTACGTCCAGGTAACCATCGACGCGATCGCGCTCGACTGTACCGTGATCAACCTCGGGCTCGACATCCAGCTGCTCGAAAATGCTTTCGGCACCGGCTACGCCTTTCTGGATGGTCGAACTGACTTCTGACAGCTGACGAATCGGTTTAGGCAACAGTCCCGCCGCGGTGATGTAGGCCACCAGGTCGCCCGCTGTGGCATCGCCCCGCAGGAACAGGACCAGGAACATCAACACGGCCATGGCGGTATAAATCACCAACTGCAACATCGGCGTGTAGACCGCACCGGTCTTGGTCATGCGCAATTGCTTGTCGGTGTTGCCCTGACTGGCTTCGGCGAAGCGACGCTCCTCGTAGCTCTCGCCGCCGAAGCTGCGCACTACGCGATAGCCCTGGATGGTTTCGGACGCCACATGAGTCACGTCCCCCATCGCCACCTGGATCTTCTTGCTCTGCTTGCGAAATTTCTTGCTGGTATTACCGACCATGAAAGCGATCACCGGCAGGATTGCCAGCATCACGATCGTCAGTTTCCAGTTCATCCACAACAGATACGCGAACAGGAAGACCACCGTCAGGCCTTCACGGATGACCACTTTGATGGCATCCGTGGCGGCACCAGTGACCATGGTGACGTTGAAGGTGATGCGGGAGATCAGATGACCGGAGTTGTGGGTGTCGAAATAGCGGTTCGGCAGCACCAACAGCTTGTTGAACAGCTCGACGCGCAGGTCATGTACCAGTCCCAGCGAAACTTTCGCCAGATAGTAGTTACCCAGAAACGAACCCAACCCCTGCCACGCGGCGATCAGGATGATCAGCAACGGCACCGCCATCAGCAGTTGCAAGTCTTTCAGGTAGGGGACGTTGGGGAAGAGCACCGCTTCAGGGTTGCTCAGGCCATCGACGAAATATTTGAGAATCCCCGCCAGCATCGGCTGGGTAGAGGCAAAGATCACGAAGCCCACGATACTCAGCAGGAAAAGGCCCACATAGGGTTTTACATACCCCAACAGCCGAAGATAGATTTTCAGGCTGGAATCCTGTCCCGCTTTGGGCGGTGCGTCACTCATCGTAGAGCTCACTTGTTAGGAAGAACGCGAAATTTTATCACAGCCGCTGGAGTTGACCCGTGCCCATACCAAAACACTGGCCAAGCCAATGGGCAACCAACTGATGAACCATTCGGCCCTTGGCGTTCCGGTCAGGCTGGCCGCGTCAAACTGCATGGCAAGTGTCGAGAAGAGCCAAATACCGATGATGCCTTGGCCATACAGGGTTTCCCGGGCTTTCCAGGCTTCACGCAAGACCGCGAACCACACCGCGCACCACAATAGCAGGCCCGGCAAACCCAGCTCGATCGCCACGTGACTGAACAGATTATGGGCGTGATCAAAGTACATGCCTTCGGCAAAGACTTTGTAGTTTCCACCCAGGCCGAGACCGAGCCATGGGTGCTCCGCGACCATATTCATACTTGCCATCAGGATTTGCGGGCGGAAAGAAGCGCCGCGAGCCATCACCAACGGCTCGAAAAGCCAGAATGCCGCCATCGCCACGATCAACGCACCGATCGCCACGACACAACTGCGTCGATTGCGGCACCAGAGTGGCATGGCGAGCAATGTGAAGAACAACGCCAGACCAGCACCTCGACTTTGGCTGAGCACCACAAACAAGCCCAGCAGGCTCAGCGCGACCACCCAGACGGCTTGCAACCAGCGATTGCTCGGCACCCAAAGAACAAGCCACACCGCTGCGAGCCCAATGACATACCCACCCAGAATTGGATGCGATAGCTCGCCCAACCCTTCAAGACGCGCGACCCAGCTGTTGGCATGGAGCCCATAAAACTTAACGATGGCGGCCAGCGCCGTCAGCGCGAGACCTATACCGCCCCATTGCATGATGCGAATCACGCGCTCGGGCCGGGAATTGGCGAAAGCCGGGAAGAACAGCAGGAAAACGACGATATACAGCAAGCGCTTCGCTTCGCGACTCGGTTCTTCGACATTGGTCCAGGACAGGCTGATCACTGACCAGACCAGCAATCCGAGCATAGGCAGGTAGACCCAACGCTGCTCATGGAACAGTTCCCTGAGGCGAGCTCGCGCTGGCCAGGCAAACACCAATGCCGGCAGCCAGATCAGGGCAATAAGGCCCTGTTGGTAGACCTTGTTGGACGGCGCAACGGCAATAGCCAGCAAAAACCACAGCAGCCCCGTCGACATCCATAGTTGCGCCCAGCGTGTTTCCTGCATCAATTTGCTCCTTGGATATTCACCCTGCCCAACCCGGCATGGTTAAAACTGAAACTTTTGGGCATCATTGCCCGCCACAGTGCCCGCTATTCCGACAAGGCTTTATACGATGCAATGTTCCCGACTTCCGCAAGACGCTTTAAATCGCATGATTGAAGGCGCCAGAGTACTGGAGGCTGACAGCTACGGCCCGAAAGTCTACCTGTTGCAGGATGGGAATATCCTCAAACTGTTTAGACGTAAACGCATATTTTCTTCTGCGATGTTCCGTCCGTACTCGAAACGGTTCATCGACAATGTCGCGGGACTGCAAAAGCTTGGCGTACCCACCCTTCAGGTACTGCAGTTCTATCGCCTGCAAGCGCCTGGCATGACGGCTGTGCTGTATGAACCTTTGCCGGGAGAAACCTTGCGCCAGATCGCCGGCAAGGAAGGCTTCACCTGGCAACAGGCCTTACCCGCACTGGCCGGGTTGATACGCAGTCTTCATTCGTCGGGGATCTACTTTCGCTCACTGCATCTGGGCAACATCGTGGTCACGCCAGACAACCGGATGGGCCTGATCGATGTCGCTGACATGCGTTTTTTGCGTGCGCCACTGCCCAAGCATTTGATCAAGCGCAACCTGCGACACTTCGCGCGATATATTGCGCGCGAGAACCTGAACGGGAGCTTTCCAATGCAAGCACTCGAGCAGGCTGTCCTGTCGTCATGAAAGCAATGCGCGGGCAGCCTGACTGAAGTTCAGCCAGGCCTGCTCGGGCGCCAGCTCCTGGCGCTGGTCGGCAGCGACCGTCGTTGCGGAGTTGTTGAATGCGCGAACGATGACATCGCTCCAGGCATCGACATCAGCGGCAGCTGCATACAACCCCTTGTCAGCGAGCTGTTCACGGAACACTGGCAAGTCGCTGGACACCACCGGCACACCCGCCATCACAGCTTCTTGCATGATCAACCCGAGTCCCTCGCTCAGCGAAGGTATCGCGACCCAGTCGAAAGCACGGTAAAGCTGCGCGGCGTCAGTCAAATGACCTGGCAACGAGATACTGGAACCCAACCCGAGGTGGTCGATACGACCCTGCAGGGCCGCCCGGTTCGACCCTTCACCGATAATGACCAGGCGCAAATCGGCCCGCCGCCTCAAAGCGCCGGCAAATGCCTCAAGCAGGCATCCGAAGCCTTTCTTGTCTTCCAGTCGCCCCACCGCCCCGAGTACCGGCGTTCCGTCCACCGGCAAACCCAGACGGACACGAGCATCGTCTCGCGACAATACTTGCGAGCGAAAGGCAACTGGATCGAAGGCACTGCGTAGCGTAATGATGGGTAGTTGAAGATCCTGCCCCAGCTTGGTCGCCAAGGTGTCCGACACGGCAACCAATGTCAGCTGAGACGGCTTGAAGTGTTGAAAGAGGACTCGATCCTCGGCACGTATCCGCGTTGAGCCATGGAAAATAACGACAGCACGGATATGGGGGAGTTTTTTGAGCAGAGGCAAAAGTGCGCGCGCAACCCCAAGGCCATCAAGGAGCAGTAGTTTCGCACCGCTCTCCACCAGCGCCTTCTTGAAGCCAGCCCGCATCCAGGGTTTAGCCAGCCGCCAGAAATGTCGCCCTTTCAAGCGAGCAGAAGACAGCTTCCATTCCCTGGCACCATCAACATTCACGCCGCAGTCAGAAACACCGCCCTGGAGTAACCAGGTCTCTACAGGAGTTGTAGAACCGGCCTGCGACAGTATCTGCTGATGAACCTTGTGAATCGACGCGAATGGCGCACCGCCTGACCACATGACGTTGAGAATGCTCATAGCGCCCCAAGCCCATGCAGGACCTTGGGGAGAGATGCTCTGGTGCACTTAATTGATGAACCAGCCAATGCAGACTCCCAACAGTAGAGACAATGCAAACTTGATCTTTTCGCGGCGACTGCGACGCGCCTTGCGTTGACGCTCTTCCGATGTCTGGACGTGGAGCCCAAATCCGGTGTGCCGGACAGCATCGCCTTCCAGCGTCACAGCCGTCAAATTCAGCTGCGCGTACCGCTTGGACAACGCCTTCTCTCCGTCGTGCGCGGAATATGGAGCACACAGCCGATATTCCTTGATGCGGCGCAAACCTGGGTTCAGAGAAAAACTTTGCCACTCGGGCTTGTCGGAAATCAGCGGATAACAGGCCACGCCTGCGATGAATTCCCGCTCGCCCAAACGGATGTAGGGACTATGAACACTCAGATCATAAATATAGCTGCGCATCCAGACCTGGAGGATTTCCGGTCGCACCTCAAGAACCGCCAAAGAATCTTCAACGAAACCTGGACGATAGAACTCCCAATCATCCTCACAATGGAAAATGTAGGGCGTCGTGACGTGTTCATAGGCCAGGTCGATGGACGCTAACTGACCCAGCTTGGGTCGATTGACGAAAACGGTGCAATGACCTTTCCAGCTAGCCGGAATGACCGAATGAACGGCATCGTCGCCTGCATCTTCGGTGATGAAGACCTCGCGAATGGCAGCCGTATTGAAGCGGTCAAAGCTTTCAAGGGTCGCCTTGAGCAGATCAAGACGGCCACAGCTGGTAACCACTAATGTGATGTCACTTCCTTTAGAAAACTGCACCAGACCTCCAATCAAGCCAAAGTGCCAGCAATATCGATGGCTGGCTACCCCTTGTCAAACGCCCAGTTTCAAGCGCGCTTTTTCCAAAAAACTCAACGGTGCGCGAGGACGTAATGGCGGCTCGAGTTCTTCGACAATACGCTGTCCGATACGCGCAAAACTGAGTTGACCAACCACCAGTTCGCGGCCATTGCGAGCGATACGTTGCGCCAGCTCCGGGTCTGCCCGCAGCTGCGCCAGTTTTTCCTGAAGCTGCGCGATGGTCTGATAGAACACCACGTTATGCATGTCCTGTAACCCCAGCGCGCGGCTTTCTGCCTCGCCCTGGTCATACGCCAGCAACACGCAACCGCACGCCATCGCTTCAAAGTTCTTGATCATGAACTCGCCCATACCGACATCGGCGCTGACGAAAAAGCGAATACGGTTGAGGGTTTCGCAATACTCTTCGCCAGACTTGGTCCGAGTGACCACCAGCGACTCTACGCGCCCCAACTCATCAAGCAGGGCTTTACGACCGCTGTAGGCGACGCTGTTGGTACTGCCGACAAATGCCAGCTCGATATCCCGCTCACGACCCCGGTCCTGCAGCAGTGTCTGGTCGTATCCCTTGGGAACGAACACCGCATCGAAGCCTTCCCCACGCAGACGCTCGGTGACCACATACCCCGAGCTGATCACCCGCACCCATGGCAGCTTGCGATAATGGGCGCTGAATTTACCGGTGTACTTGCACGGGATGTAATTCTGGTAAGCATCGTGTTCCAGAAAGACCAGGTTGGGCACGGTCTGGATGAACCTTACCTGCCTTATTTCTTTTTTGAATCGCAGGAAAAACACAATGCGATCGTAGAGCGTCACGTCGACGTGCTTGCGAAAGTAGCCGCGCAAGTCGCCCTGTTCTTCACTGGTCAGCTCACGTTTGTCGCAATCGCAATGCTCGGCGATGCCGTCATAGAGTCGATCCAGGATCGCCCTCTGCTCCTTCTGCACCAGAAACAGAACTTTCAATTGTTTTCTCTCTTTCCAGACAACTCTTGGACCCAGAACAATTCGTGGCGCCGCACCGTTTTACGGAAAAACTCATTCTCGCCATAAACCGGCCAGCGTCGGGCAGCCAGGCATCGCTGTATCACACGCCGAAGAAGTCGTTTGAAGGGAAGTCGCGGCTGAAGGTCATGCATCATGCCCAGCGACATTGCCTTGTGCCATTGTTTCTCGGTCGACAGGCCCAGCGTCCATGGCCGCAACGGCTCATCCGCCGTGATCTGCGGCGGAAGCGCCACTCCCGTGCCAGCGTCGCCCATCGGCCAGCGATCGTTGTCGTGCAAATGGTTGGCGTAATACAGCAGGGTTTCAGGCTGCCAGGTTGTCGCGGCAAGCGCCTGTAGGACAGCCTGC
The DNA here is from genome assembly GCF_058145095.1 of Pseudomonas sp. MDV22-iso1. Classification (NCBI taxonomy): domain Bacteria; kingdom Pseudomonadati; phylum Pseudomonadota; class Gammaproteobacteria; order Pseudomonadales; family Pseudomonadaceae; genus Pseudomonas; species Pseudomonas sp. MDV22-iso1. Next base: position 157,818 of record NZ_JBYVMF010000004.1, on the reverse strand, counting down.
TGCGAGCAGAGGTGATCTGGGTGAGGGTCGAAGCGAGGGTGCGGCAACACAATGACTTGAGGCTGGATGCGCTCGATCAGCTCGTGCAGGTCCCCAAGCAGATTGTTCCAGGACGGCACGCCATCAACATCGCTGTGCAGGGCAAACGGATTGAATCGTCGGAAGTATCGGGTATCTCCCAGTTGCGCATCATTCGATGCCACCGGCTCAGCAGGTGCCCGTTGCATGACGGGCAACTGAAGACAGAAGTAACCCAACTGGATACAGCGCTCCTGCGGAACACCGCCCCATAACGGCACGCTGACACTGTCCCAGGCACGAAGAGAGCCTTTCAGCCGCGACGCTTCAACGCGATCGAGCCCCATCTGCTGATAGTGCCCGGCCTCGATTTCACCGGCAGTCAACGTCACGATCCAGCTTTGCTCGGCGCTGCTGTACAGCCCGAACGCGGCCAGTTCGGCGTCGTCGGCGTGGGGGGCGATGACCATCACCCGCTTGTTGCGGTAGTCCGGGTACTCGAACGCCCAAAGCACCGGCTCGCCGAGTAGTCGGCAGAATCGACCACGAAGACGCAATTCGCCTTGGGATAACGCCGACGATTGACCACTGAGATTGAGGTAACGCAGACCATCGACGCCGCGTTCAAAGGTTTGCCGGTCGGGGTTGCTGCCGCCCGATAGCTCGACAACCGGGTCAATGAAGCGCCCCAGCCAGTTACTTTTAATTCGCAGCGCCAGTATCAACGTGGCGTCGTCGACCAGCATGACACCGTCATCCAGCCTCAAGCGCTCACCGTCCAGATGGACCTTCGGCTGCTGAGTGTAGGGCGGAAAACTGTATTGGTAATCGTCTGCGGGGGAATAAAACAAATGGTCAGCGAACCAGGCTTCGTGGGCAACCCAGCCCAGCACCGCAAGTACCACCGGCAACCACCAGGCCACCAACACCCCTATGGCGATCAGCAACAAAAGCGCGATGATGAGACCAAAACGTTTATTGCGCCGATGGCGCTTGAGCAGTTGTTGTTTGCGGCTCATGGGCTGTCTCATACGGTGAATACCGGCACAGGATTGCACCAGCGATCCTTGTATTCACGGTCGGCGCGACCAAAGGAAAAACGCAACGGTTTGTCCAGCGCCCGGGCATGCTCCCACGCACTTTGGGTATTGAGAAAACTCAACACGCTCCCAGGACTGAACTCGCGGGTTTCGGGGTCGACGCCACCGTTGATGTACTCGACGCTGATCCATTGCGGTGCTTCAACGCGGTAAACCAGCTGAATCGCAATCGGCGCATCGTTAAGGAAAATCACCGAGCCGATCAGCAGCTCTCGCAGCAACTCGATGACCTCAGCCATGCGCTCGGCCCCCGTTGCAGGAAAACCCCAGCGACGCTGGAACAGGTCGCAATAGATCGCTGCCAGCTCGCTGCTGGAAAAGTCGGTGACCGGCCGCACCACTCCGCCCGCCTCTTCCAGCAAACGCAATTCACGGCGCTGGTTATAGCGAAATTTCTTCGACAGTTCTTCAGGAGTGCGGGCCATGGCCAATTGCTCGGTCTGCGCCTTGAGGCCGATAAAGCGGCCTTCGTTCAGCGCCGACAGATAACGCGCGCGATGACGCAACGGCGCCTGGGCATCGGCAACAGCCGGCAGGATGAGTTCGGCATTACCCAAGTCGAACAAACCCTTTTTACCGCTGCGCTTAAGCACATCCTTGGACAAGGCAAGGTCGCGGCCCCAGGTCGGAATCGCTGCTTTGATCTCCCCGTCTTGTTCCCACGCCAGATAGCGCACCGGGATTGCGGCCAATTGTGCCAGCCGTTCGACCACCATGGGATGAGTGGCGACGCTACCGCCAAAACGCTGCCAGGCGTCGGCATAAGTCGAGGCATCGATGACCGACCAGCCACGTTCACGCCAGCTTTGAAATCTGTTGAGCATCAGGCCCTCGGTGCCAGTTCGCGAACACGCGGCAAACGCCAGAAAGCGTCACGCACGGCTTGATCGCTGAAGCGTTCATGCAAGCGGTCGAGCATCAGCTCGGCACACTGGCGACGCTGTTGCTCATCCATCGCTGCCAAATGTTGAAGTCCTTGAGCCAAACGCTCGGCATCGCCCAGCGGAAACAGAATGCCGACACCCTCAACGACTTCCCTGGCACCGCCCGCCGCTGTAGCGATTAACGGCACACCGGCGACCATGGCTTCCAGGAGCACCATGCCGAAGGGTTCGTGATCGGAGCTCAAGGCAAAGACATCGAAGGCACGAAAGTAACGTCGGGCCTCAGGCACCTGACCGAGAAACAGCACGCGATCGCCGATTCCCAGTTCACGCGCCAGGCTTTTGAGGTCCTGCTCCAGCCGACCGGTACCCAGAATGACCAACTGACTGTGACTCGGCAAACCCGGCAATGCCGCAGCAAAACCATGCAGCAGCGTAGTCTGGTCCTTGTCTGGATGCAGCCGACCGACATTACCCACGATCCAGGCATCCATCGAAAGGCCGAGGGTTTCCCGGGCTTCCTGAATTGATACCTGGCCGTCTAGCAACGCCTGCACGTCAATTCGGTTGTAGAGCGTCTGAATCCGGTCGGCCGGCCATTTCGGCAGGCACTCGCGCATGTCGTCGCGCACAGCATCGGAAACGCCCAGCAGGCTCAGGCGTTTACGAAAAATATGGGCGAAGAGTTTGCGTGTGCCGCGTTTGTAATCACCAAACGCGTGATGCACGCCAATGACCGGTAATGAAGTACCGAGCAAGGCGATATAGATGGGTTTGAAACGGTGAGCAATGCAGAAACTGAAATTGCGCGAAGCGGCAATCTTGCGCAGATCGCCGATGGCACCCAGCTTCAGGCCACGAATGGCTTTGGAGCTGTATTCCATGAACAACACTTCATCGCTGGCACAGCCCGCAGCCACGTCGGCATCGGCGACCCCGGTCAGGAACACGGTGGTCACTCGATAGCCGGTACCCGCGAACAGACTGGCATACTGCCGGGCGCAGTCCAGAAACGGCCCGTCATAGCCGTGACAGAACTGCAGCACATGGCGTTCAGCCGAGCGAGTCATATGCGTCCGCGCCCTCTTTGACGACCAGAATGTCTTCCATGATCAGATACTGTAGATCGGACCCGAAGAACATGTTCAGGGCGTCGGTCGGCGAGCAGATCATGGGTTCGCCGCGGCGGTTGAGGGACGTATTCAGTGACACGCCGTTACCGGTGAGCACTTCAAGTGCCTTCATCATGTCGTAGTAGCGCGGGTTGTATTCGCGCTTGAGCACCTGGGCGCGGGACGTACCGTCTTCGTGGACGACTTCCGGTACGCGGGTCTTCCACTCTTCCGCCACTTCAAAAGTGAACGTCATGAACGGGGCCGGGTGATCGATCTTGATCATCTGCGGCGCGACGGTGTCGAGCATCGACGGGCAGAAAGGCCTCCAGCGCTCGCGGAACTTGATCTGGTGGTTGATCCGGTCAGCCACGCCGGTGGCACTTGGGCAACCAATGATCGAACGACCGCCCAACGCACGCGGACCAAACTCCATCCGGCCCTGGAACCAGGCCACAGGGTTGCCATCGACCATGATCCTGGCGATGTTTTCCGGCATGTTGTCGAGCTTGCGCCAAACAGGCTTGCTTGGGTGGCGAGCACACGCGGCAAGCACGTCTTCGTTGGTGTACGACGGACCGAGGTAGACGTGCTCCATCTTCTCGACCGGCACGCCACGGGCGTGGGACACATAAGCCGCCGCACCCACCGCAGTACCGGCGTCGCCGGATGCAGGCTGTACGAACAGCTCCTTGACGTCATCGCGGGCAATGATCTTCTGGTTGAGCTTGACGTTCAGCGCACAGCCACCGGCGAAGGCCAGCTTGCCGGTTTCCTTGAGCACATCGCCCAGGTAGTGGTCGATCATCTGCAGCGAGAGCTTTTCGAACAGCGCCTGCATGCTCGCGGCGTAGTGGATGTAAGGCTCGTCGGCAATGTCGCCTTCGCGCTTTGGACCCAGCCACTCGATCAGCTTTGGCGAGAAGTAGAAGCCTTTGCCCTTCTCTTTATAACGACGCAGACCGATGACATTCGCGTATTCGGTGTTGATCACCAATTCGCCATTCTCGAAAGAGGCCAATCGGGAGAAATCGTACTTGCTGGCATCGCCATACGGCGCCATGCCCATGACCTTGAACTCACCGTCGAGCATCTCGAAACCGAGGAATTCGGTGATCGCGCCATACAGGCCGCCGAGGGAGTCCGGATCGAAGAATTCCTTGATCTTGTGAATCTTGCCGTTTTCGCCGTAACCGAAGAACGTCGTGGCGTACTCACCCTTGCCGTCGATCCCCAGGATCGCGGTTTTCTCTTTGAAACCGGAGCAGTGGTAAGCGCTGGAGGCGTGGGCCAGGTGATGCTCAACCGGCTCGATCTTGATTTTCTTCGGATCGAAGCCCAGTTGCTCGAGGCACCAGACAATCTTGTTGCGATAGCGCTTGTAGCGACGGTTGCCCATCAGGATCGCGTCAAGAGCGCGGTCCGGGGCATACCAGTAACGCTTGGCGTAGTGCCAGCGGGCCTTGCCAAACAGGCTGATAGGCGCGAACGGGATCGCTACTACGTCAACGTCGGACGGTTTGATACCTGCCTGTTCGAGACAGAACTTCGCCGATTCGTAAGGCATGCGGTTCTTTGCATGTTTATCGCGCACAAAGCGCTCTTCCTCAGCCGCCGCAACCAGCTTGCCGTCGATGTACAAAGCAGCGGAAGGATCATGGCTAAGGGCGCCGGACAGGCCAAGAATCGTCAATGCCACAGGGGTCTAGCCTCTTTAGTCTGCATGCAGGCGCAAGGCGCCTCGAAAATTGATGTGCCCCTCGCAAGTGGCGAGAGACAGCTAAAGGGCGGGATTATAGCGTAAACATGGCGGGAATGACCCGGCGGTTGTTTACACCGGTCTGTCGCAACAGAACGCTTCGCATGGTGGTGCCTTCACTTGATCCAGAGGCTTCCGTCCTCGCTCTGGCGATAAATGGTGTAAGGCAAGATGACAGTGTCCAGTACGCCGGAAACCACAATGTCGAGAAAGATCAGTGGAATAGAGCCCACTTGGGCTGAACCTGCCGTCTGGCTGGGTGGCGAGTTGAGTATGCAGAAGTCGTAGGCCAGACCGCTGTAGACACGCGGTATGGATTGACAGTAGGTCTGCCTTTTCCGCAGATCCTTTGCCGTTTCAGCCTCATCCTGAAAGACCGTAACGACGGTTCCGCAGCCGGATAAGGCCAGTGCGACAGCACCCATCGCCATACTCATTTTTATAGTCACAAGCTGCCCTCCGAAAACGTCAGGCAAGCTAGCATCGCGACTATTCAGGGCATAGCTCATGAATCTGAGGATGATGTAGGACATTTCATAAAAACTTGTCCGCCAGACCTCGGGAGATTGCTCACGAAGGCGATTCAGGCAGCGCTGGAGATATCTCTGGGCAGACGCTGATCAATGACCTGATACAGCGCACTGCCCTCTGGCCAGTTACGCATGAACCTTGCCCGATCCCGCGCATAGGCTGGGGCAAAGCTGCTTACCGAAGTGTGCTGACGCATCGCATCCAGATCGATCAGCGCCCAACGGTCCTGCTGCCAGAACAGATTGTGCCCTTTGAAATCACCATGACTGATCCGCTCGCCAATCAGCTCGGCGAACAGATGATCCAGCGCCAGCAGCTCAGCTTCAGGCGCATCGCCGCTCTCAACGTAGGGCGCAAAGCGCTCGATAATGTCCGGCCCCGGCAAAAATTCAGTCACCAGGTAAGCCCGACTCCGCAGCCAGAAAAAACGCTTCTCCAGCACCGCCAGTGGCTTGGGTGTCGCAATGCCAAGGAACGCCAGGCGGTTACCTTCGCGCCAGGAGTGCCAGGCACGGCTCGGACGCCAGAAGCGTTTGAGCCAGTGAGCGAAGCCTTTGATGTTGTAGCGCTTGATTACCAGCGTGCGACCATCAATCTGGACTTTTCCTACGCTCGCAGCGCCACCGGTTTTATAAAGATGCCCCTGATCAAGCAAGGCGTCTGCCTGATCCAGCACCGGCAACATCGCCGCCTCTTCTTCTCGCCGTATCGCCCGCAATCCAAATGCGCCGCGCTGGACGCTGAACAGCGTGCACTCGCGTCCCACCTTGTCCAGGAAGTCTTTGAGCCGCCAACTACGCACCTTGTTGATCTGCTTTTGCAGCGCCTCCATCGGTAACGCATGTTCGCCATTGCTCAGCAGGTAATACACCAGCAGCTCTTCGGTGAACGGTTCCAGGGATTTAGGCAACTGGGCAAAAAACACACCCAGGTTTTCCAGCACTTTCTGTCGTGAAAGCGGCTGTCCCGGTGTTTCTGCACAGATACCGGCACCATCAATCAAGTACAACCGACCGCGCTGACGCAGCAGGTTGTCCAGATGCAGGTCTTCCTGCCACAAGCCTTTTCGATGCAGTTGGCCAATCGCGCCCAGGGCATCGGCCAACACCGCCGATTGCTCGTCCGCGAGCATTGGCAGGGATTCGACCTGTTGCCAGGCATCCCCCAGGCTGTGGGCACCTTCGAGAAAATCGAACAGCAGCCAACCGCCCTCGCCTTCTTTCAATCCATCGGCAAGCAGCAAGGGTGTTGTCAGTCCTTGATCAGCCAGCAAACGCACGCCGTTGAGCTCACGCTGAAAGTGTCGCGATGCTTTGCTACCGACCAGCAACTTGGCCAGCACCGGCCGACCACGCCACACACCGGCACCGACATAGCGCTGTCCCGGCAACACTCGCAACAAGGTCAGCAACTGCAAGTCAGCAGGCCCGGCAGCATCTGCCAGTGAGATGCTCAGCGGCAGGCTCGGGCTGCGCCCCGCGTTTTTCAGTTCGGATAAACGCATCAACGCACTCCCTTGTAACTGCGCCGCGCGGTCAGCCGCACCAGCCAGGTGTCGATAAGCGAGCTGTCCGGCGATTGAACCAGGTAGGCCGCCAGCAACTCGCGCAACTGAGCGTCGTTCCACTGTGGCGCTCGGCGCAGTAACGGTTCCAGGTCCTTGACCCGATCACGAAGACCGAACAGCAATGGCCGGGTCTTTTCCAGGTCGATGAGCTGGGCTTGATAACCGTCGCCGGTCGCCTGAAGAAAAATGTGTTTGGGGTAAAAGCAGCCGTGAACCTGACGAGCGCCGTGCAGGCGTCGAGCCAACTGCCCACAGGCGTTCATGATCGCCGAGTGCTGCGCCTCGCTCAGCTCCGACCAGCGCTGCAACAGCGAATCCAGATCGTCCCAGCCATCCAGCGCACGGGTCAGCAGAATCGCCCGGACTTCACCCTCGACCTTGCGTTCACCGTAGAACGCCGCTTTCAATGCGGGAATTCCCAGGTTTTCGTAACGACTGATATTGCGAAACTCACGAGAGAAACTCGGCTCGCCAAAGGGCGCATGCAGCGTGCGCATCTGATAGTTGCTCTGGCGCTTGAGGTAGTAGCCATGACCTTCAAGATCCAGGCGAAACACGCTGCTCCAGCCACCGCGCGCGGTGTTGGGTTCATCCACCGCCTCGAGTTGCTTGGCCCAGAGCGCATCAAAGTTGCCGAGCCCGTGACGCTCCAGCAGCGCACGGTCTTCAGCCGCCAGAAAATCAGTCATTCGCGTCCCTCGAAAAATCTTACAACGTGCCGAATGCGCTTTTTGTCCGCGTCATTCAGACGATCACGTTGGCGATACTGCAGGTAAAAGCGCAGGCGCTGAGTGGCCGACAGTTGATACTTGGCGACTTTGTCGAGGCACGCCAGATCCTTGGTAATACGGTACTTGAGCCAGAAGCCACGCCAGAAATCACCGTTGGGGCAATCGATCAGGAACAGTCGGGTCTGATCATCGATCAACAGGTTGCGCCATTTCAGATCGTTATGGGTGAACCGATTGTCGTGCATGATCCGGGTGTAACCGGCCAGTTGCCGGCTCACCGTATCGACCCACGCACGATCTCGCAGCTTCGGATCGTGCCGCTCGGCCAGTGCCGACAAGTCTTCGGTATGCGGCAATTCGCGGGTAATCATCGCCCCGCGATCATAGGCCGCGCCGCGACGTTCCAGCCCCCAGGCCACGACTTCGGCTGTCGGGATACCCCACTTGGCGAAGCGTTTGAGGTTCTGCCACTCGGCTTTGACACGAGGCTTGCCCAGGTACCGACGCAAGCCCTTACCGGCACCGACGTAGCGCTTGACGTAATAGTTGACGCCATTGCGCTCGACCCGGATGACTTCGGACAACGGGTCGCGGGTCAGGCGCTCGCCCTGAAGCGAAAACACCGCCTCGAGACTGCCGAAATCTTCTGCCAGGTCGCTGTAAGCCGGTTCAAGTTTCCAACCCGACATCAGAGCGCGTCCCCGTATCGCTGCTTACGATCGTAAAGCTTGTTGGCCTTGCCTTCGAGCCAGGCCAGCAACGCCGCTTCTTCCGCCAGGATCTGGCGCAGCGGCTGCTGAAAGTAGCCTTTTAGAAAGCGCAATTTGTCGCGTTGGGTGAGGCCGATATCGAGGGCCGAAAAATACAACGCGGCCAGGTCTTTGTTGCGCCAGCGTTGAGTGATCGCCGGGCGAGTCTGGGCACGATGCAGGTCGATGATCGAGAGTTTGAAATCTCCAGCCGTCACAGGCTTGTCGATGTGCAGCAGAAAGTGGCAGATGTAGCAGTCGCGGTGGTTGACCCCGCCGCGGTGCATCATGCCGGTCATGCGCGCCACTTCGGCAATCAATGCGCGCTTGAGTGCGGGTTCCGGCGGCTGCTTGCGCCAGTTGATACTGAAGTCTTCGAGGCTGACGGTCGGCGCCAGTTCTTCGGTGACGATAAACGAATGCTGGTCTGCGGGGTTGCTGCCCTTTTCGCCATAGGCGACAGCCGTCATGGTCGGCACACCGACTTCTTTGAGGCGCTCAATGGCCTTCCATTCCTGCCCGGCGCCGAGCACCGGCAACTTGGCGGTGAGCAGGTTCTTGAAGATCTCGCCCCAACCGATGCCACGGTGAATCTTCACGAAGAACCCATTGCCACCGACGACGGTACGCAGGGTCCGGCGCGCTTCGAGTTCGCGATACACCTCGCCCTCAAGGCGTTCGACTTCGGTAAACGGATCGCGTCCAGCCCACAGGCTCTTGAACGGTTCAGCCAGCATCAACTTCATTAAGCGTGCTCCGCCAGAATCACATCAGCCGCGTGTTGCGGCATGCTATAGAGGTCCGCCGTCTCAGCGAAGGCCAGACCGTTACGGCTCCAGGCCGCGCGGGCATGAGGGTCTTTCAACATATCGCTCAGGTAACCGTTCAGCTGGGTCTGATCGAAAGGCTCGTCCAGCACCAGGCCAGCGTCGGCCTCGGCGATGTAATGGGCATAACCACAGACCGCGCTCACCAGCACCGGCAACCCGGCCACCACGGCTTCGAGCAACACGGTTCCGGTGTTTTCGTTGTACGCCGGGTGGATCAACAGGTCGGCGCCCAGCAGAAAACGCGGAATGTCGCTGCGTCCCTTGAGGAACGTCACGTTATCGCCAAGCCCCAGCGTCGCGCTCTGCATCTGGAATAATTTGGGGTCGTCCTGGCCAATTACAAACCGCCGGGTACGTTTCTTCAGATCAGCGGGCAATGCGGCCAGGGCTTTCAGGCTGCGATCGACGCCCTTGGTCTTGAAGCCGGAGCCGATTTGCACCAACAGCAGCTCGTCGTCTTTCAGGTTGAATTCGCGACGAAATTCAGCGCGAATCTCGGCCGCATTCGGCGGCGCACGACGGTCCTGGGAGATGCCCGGCGGCAGCAAATGGAAACGCTCCAGCGGTGTGTCGTAATGCTTGATGAACAGCGGTTGCTGAACTTCGGAAATCATCAGGACTTCGGTCTTGGCGTCCTTGGCGAACACCGCACGCTCATACTCGGCAAAATGCCGGTAGCGGCCCCAGCGACGGTAAAGGGAATTGCGCAGGTTCCGCGCCTTGTCCTCGAAGCACCCGTCGGCGGCGTAGTAGACGTCCAGACCCGGCATTTTGTTGAAACCGATCAATCGGTCGACCGGGCGCTTGGCCAGGTCCGCCGCCATCCACTCGCTGAGCTTTTCGTTGCGGCGATGGTTGAAGAACGCTTTGACCGGCGCCACCAGCACTTCGAAACCGGGCGGAATGTCGCCTTCCCAGATGAGCGTATAGACGCGGATCTGATGACCACGCTGCTGACACTCCAGCGCGATGCGCATGAAGTCACGCTGCAAGCCCCCGAATGGAAAATACTTGTACAAGACGAATGCCAATTGCATCAGCGCAGCTCCTCAGCCAGTAACAACGTGCTCAGTCGGGTCGCGACACGCTCGGGATTCAAACGCGTGAAGCACAGGGGCCACTCGCGTTTCAGGTCGAACCGACGAGCATCTTCAGCCGTCGGTTGATAAGTGCATTTCTTTTGCAGGCACGGCGCACAGGGAAAATCGCTCGCCATGTGAATCTGCGACTTGCCGTAGGCACCGGTCAGGCCGGGGTTGGTTGGGCCGAACAATGAAAGCGTCGGCACGTCCAGCGCGGCCGCCAGATGGCCCAGACCGGTGTCCACTGCCACACAGGCTTGCGCCCCGGCAAGCACTTTGCCAACGCCCGCCAGGTTCAGCTTCGGTAGCACTTCGACGTGTCGCATGTCTTTGGCGATGCGCTCGGCCCTGGCTTTCTCTGCCGGGTTGCCCCACGCCAGTTTCACCCCGACGCCCAGATAGCCTACGCGCTCGGCCAGCTCGCGCCAGTACGCCTCCGGCCAGTGCTTGGTGTCCCAGGTGGTTCCGTGCAGGAACAGCACGTAAGGATTTTTGCGTGGCAGCTCCACCAGTCGTTCAACGTTCAGGCCATAGTCGCCCAGGCCCTTGGGCAAGTCATAACCCAGGGCCACGGCGAACAACTGACGCACACGCTCGACCGCGTGCTGCCCACGGGCGACGGCAAGACGCCGGGAATAGAAGCGCGCAGCGATCGGTTCACGGGCGGAGTTTTTGTCCAGCCCGGCCACCGGCGCTTTGACGTAACGGGTCAGCAGCGCACTTTTCAGCAAGCCCTGGGCATCGATGACCAGATCGTATTTCGTGGCGCGAACGCTTTGCTTGAAGCGCTTCCACTCGCCGCTCTTGAGGGTCTGCCAGATGTTCTTGCGCCAGCGACGGATCGCCACCGGAATCACCTTGCCCACGGCGGGATGCCAGGTCGGAATTTCGGCGAAACCTTCTTCCACGACCCAATCGAACTGGATGCCAGGAATTGCCCGTGCCGCGTCAGTCAGCGCCGGCAACGCGTGGATCACGTCACCCAGCGATGAAGTCTTGATCAACAGTACCCGCAAACTAATTGACCTCGACCACAGTGCCCTGCAACCGCTGCAAGGCTTCGTTCACCGCTTGCGGCATGAGCTGGCGCAAGCAATTGTAATGACCGAAGCGGCACGTACGGTCGAAGCAAGGGCTGCATTCAATGCCCAGGCGAACGATTTCGACATGCTCGGCCAAGGGTGGCGTGAAGCCTGGCGACGTCGAGCCGTAGACCGCAACCAGAGGACGGTTCAGTGCGGCGGCGACGTGCATAAGGCCCGAGTCGTTAGACACCACCGAGTCGGCGCAGGACAGCAGATCAATGGCTTCAGCCAGGGACGTTCCGCCGCTGAGGTTCACCGACTCCTCGCGCAGGCCAGGGATCAATCGGGCGCGAATGTCTTCGCCCACCGCGTGATCGTTTTTAGAGCCGAACAACCAGACCTGCCATCCTTCACGAATCTTCGTTTCGGCGACCTTGGCGTAATGCTCGGACGGCCAGCGCTTGGACTCACCGAACTCGGCGCCTGGGCACAGCGCCAACACCGGGCGGTCGAGGGTCAGGCCGAATTTGGCCAGAGCCGCCTCGCGGGTGACCGGATCGATCTGCAGGGTTGGCCGGGGATATGGTTTCGGCAGCTCGGCGCCGGGCTCGTAAGCCAGCGCCATGAAGCGCTCGATCATCAGCGGATAGCGTTCTTTATCCAGCGTGCGCACGTCATTGAGCAGGCCGTAGCGAAACTCGCCCCGCCAGCCTGTGCGTTTTGGAATGCCGGCGAAGAACGGCACCAGCGCCGACTTGAGGGAATTGGGCAGCAGGATCGCCTGGTCGTACTGGCCGGCCAGGGATTTGCCGATGCGCCGGCGGGTCGCCAGCTCGAGAGCGCCGTGGCCGAGCGGAAAGCTCAAGGCCTGACGGACTTCGGGCATGCGTTCCAGAATCGGCCGGCTCCACTCGGGGGCCAACACGTCGATTTCGCATTGCGGGTGGCGCTGTTTAAGACACTGAAAGAGTGTCTGCGCCATCACCATGTCACCGACCCAACTGGGCCCAACGATCAGAATTTTCATGTGGTTTCCAAAAACGAACCGGGGAGGCTTACGCCTCCCCGCCTCGAGAATCACTGTGGAAGCATGCAGGCTTGCGATGGGTCATCACCTTCAACATGACTGTCGACTGTCACTCCGCTATCGCGAGCAAGCTCGCTCCCACATTGGGTATTGGTGCACATCCAGTGCGGTGCAGCTTAGCTGCCTCAATCTACAAAACAATGAAGATCTACTGTGGGAGCAAGCCATGTGGCGAGGGGATTTATCCCCGTTGGGTCGCGAAGCGGCCCTAAAAAATGGGACTGCTGCGCAGTCCAACGGGGATAAATCCCCTCGCCACATGGCTCGCTCCCACAGGGTAATACGGTGCTGCCAATCTCCGGTTTCAGCTTAGCCCCAACTCGTGCCAGATACGCAGCACCTGCCGTCGTTCGTCCGCGAACTGATCGCCAGGTATTACGCCAGCATCCTTCTGCAAGGCCTGTCGGTGCGCGGCGGAACGATAGGCTTTATAGGCCTCGCGCAACAAACCGGCGTCTTCGGCGGGCATCAGCCCTTCCTCCTCCAACCCTTCCAGAATGCGGATATTGTCGGTCCAGCGCAGCAATGACGGGTGCGTTTCGGACCACGCCAGGGCCGCGTATTGCACCATAAATTCAATATCGACGATACCTCCGGCATCCTGCTTGAGATCGAACGGCGCCGTGGCTTCGAAAGCATTTGTCCCGGTGCCGGCCGCCGTGCTCTTGCTGCCGAGGTTATCGCGCATCTTGGCGCGCATCTCGCTGACCTCCTGGCGCAAGGTCGGCAAGTCCCTTGGTTTACCCAAAATTGCCGCTCGGACTTTCTCGAACGCCAGCCCCACATCCTGACTGCCCACCAGTACTCGCGCCCGCACCAATGCCTGGTGCTCCCAGGTCCAGGCTTCGTTTTCCTGATAACGCGCAAACGCACCCAGCGAACTCACCAGCAAGCCCGACGCACCGGATGGTCGCAGGCGCATATCCACCTCATACAACTGGCCCGAGTTGGTTTGGGTCGTGAGCAAGTGAATGATCCGCTGCCCGAGCCGCGTGAAGAACTGGGCCCCATCAATCGGTTTCGCCCCGTCCGTTTCTGCCTGCGGATCACCGTCGTGGATAAACACCAGGTCCAGGTCGGAACCATGCCCGAGTTCCAGCCCGCCGACTTTCCCATAACCGACAATGACGAAGCCGGGATCGCACAACGTGCCGTCAGTGCGCAGGGGCGTGCCATATTTGGCCACCGTTTGACGCCAGGCCAGTGCCAGCACTTGCTCCAGGATCGCTTCCGCCAGCCAGGTCAGGTAATCACTGACTTTCATCAGTGGCAGGCTGCCGGCGATTTCCGAGGCGGCAACACGCAAGCGGTGCGCCAGTTTGAAATGGCGCAGCGCTTCCATTTGCTGCTCGAGGTCGTCTTCAGGAATTCGTGTCAGGCGTTCGCGCAGCTCGGCGGCCAATTCCGGCGCCAGGGGCGGCTTGAACAACCGGCCTTCGTTAAGCAGTTCGTCGAGCAACAACGGGAAGCGGGTGATCTGCTCGGCAATCCACGGGCTCGCGGCACATAGGGTTAGCAGGCGGCGAAGTGCACCCGGGTTTTCGGTCAGCAACACCAGGTACGCGGAACGACGGGCGACAGCCTCCACCAATGGCAATACCCGCTCCAGCACCAGGTCCGGGTTGGCGTGCTCCACGGCCTGAGCCAGCAGCCGCGGAATAAAGGCGTCGAGCCGTTCGCGACCGAGGCGCTGCATGGCGCGCAATTGCGGGCTGCCCCGCAGACTGGCCAAGGTTTTCAAGGCTTTTGAAGCGTCCGCAAAACCTCCGTCCTCCAACTGGCGGCAAGCGGCTTCTTCATCCTGAGCCTCTTCCCACAGCGGCAGCCACTCACCCCCGACCACCACTTCGCTCTCGGTGCCTTCCTCTTCGTCGGGATCGGCGATCACCTGACCAAAGTGCCAGGCCACACGATCGCGCCAGTACATCAATTGCTCGTGGAAGGCAGGCCAATCGGCAAAACCCATCATAAAAGCAATGCGCGCCTGATCCTGCGCGCCGTCGGGCAGCATCTGGGTCTGGCGGTCGGCGATCGCTTGGATCGCATGTTCGGTGTAACGCAGGAATTCGTAGCCTTCGCGCAACTCGCTGATCACCGCGGGTGGCAGGTACCCCTGGCCTTCCAGTGTGCTCAGTACTTTTAATAGAGGGCGTTGTTGCAAGCTCAGGTCGCGACCGCCGTGAATCAGCTGGAAAGCCTGAGCGATAAATTCGACTTCGCGGATGCCGCCAGAGCCGAGCTTGATATTGTCAGCCATGCCCTTGCGGCGGACTTCCTGCTGGATCAGCTGCTTCATGGTGCGCAGCGCTTCGATGGCCGAGAAGTCCAGATACCGTCGGTAAACGAAAGGACGCAGCATCTCCTGCAATTGCGCGCCGGCCACCTGATCGCCGGCCACCACCCGCGACTTGATCATCGCGTAGCGTTCCCAGTCGCGCCCCTGATCCTGGTAATACTGCTCCAGCGCATTGAAGCTCAGCACCAGGGCACCTGCCGAACCGTAGGGCCGCAGGCGCATGTCAACGCGGAACACGAAGCCGTCGACGGTCATGGGGTCCAGCGCTTTGATCAGGCGCTGACCGAGGCGTATGAAAAATTCCTGATTATCCAGCGAGCGCTTCACACCGACGGTTTCGCCCCCCTCGGGGTAGGCGAAGATCAGGTCGATGTCCGACGACAGGTTCAGCTCGACCGCGCCAAGCTTGCCCATGCCCAGGATGACCATTTGCTGCGCCTCGCCGCTGCGCCGTCCCGTAGGTACACCGAACTGCTGGCAATGGCGCGCGTACAACCATTGATAGGCCTGATCGATGCTGGCATCGGCCATGTCCGAAAGGTCGCGGCAGGTCTGGACCAGATCGGCCTGCCGGGTCAGATCGCGCCAGATGATCCGCACCTGATGGCGGGTGCGCTGCCGACGCAAGACACGCCCCAATTCGTCCTCGGTTTCAGCCAGCCCTACTGCCGCCGCGATCTGCGCACACAGTTCACCGGGGGCAAAGCCACGGTCGAGTTCGCCGGACTGCACCAGTTCAAGCAGCATTAAAGGGTCACGCACACTCTGTTCGGTGACAAAGTCGCTGGCGGCGGTAATACGGGCAAATTGGGCCCAACGTTCAGGCATCCAGCCGGACAGGTTCGAGTCGCCATCGAGTGCAGCGACGGCTTCACGGAACGACTGCTCGGCACGGGTGACAAACGGCAGGAGTATGGCGGGCAGTTGGGCAAGCGAAGGGAGGCTCATGGTCTATCCTTGATCGGCGTGTAACGGGCTGCATGTAGTGATTTCTGAAAACCCACTACCTGATCGACTGTCGAACAAAGGTTAGAAATAGCTGAAATTCTTTTAATGTTGGCAGCGATCATCAAGCTTTCACCTTTTTCGGTTGGCAAAAGACCAACCTTAACGATTATTCTCACAACGCAGCTGGAGGCCACAAGCCGCTCATCTGTAGTTTTACTACTCGTCTATACATTCGAAAGGCTGAAATGCCCGAAGATTTGTAGTAAAACTACACGCCGCCGGAACAACCTCTCGGCAATCCAAGAATTTATATCGTCTGCCCACAAGGCCAGTCGCAAACTCAGGCAACCGATTCTGGAAGCCTTTCCGCCCTGGAGCAAGCCATGCAAGACCTCGATCCCGTCGAAACCCAGGAATGGCTGGACGCCCTGGAATCGG
The DNA here is from genome assembly GCF_058145095.1 of Pseudomonas sp. MDV22-iso1. Lineage (NCBI taxonomy): Bacteria > Pseudomonadati > Pseudomonadota > Gammaproteobacteria > Pseudomonadales > Pseudomonadaceae > Pseudomonas > Pseudomonas sp. MDV22-iso1. The sequence continues at coordinate 141,661 of NZ_JBYVMF010000004.1, read as the reverse complement.
TTCTCGACAAAGAAGGCGAAGACCGCGCTCACTATCTGATGACCCGTATGGGCGAACTGGCGACCCGTAGTGGCTCGCAGCTGCCATACGCCATCACCACGCCTTACCGCAACACGATTCCTGTGACCCACGAAGCACGCATGCCTGGCGACCTGTTCATGGAACGCCGCATTCGCTCGCTGGTTCGCTGGAACGCGATGGCCATGGTAATGCGTACGAACCTGAAAGATTCTGACCTCGGCGGTCACATCTCCAGCTTCGCCTCCAGTGCGACCCTGTATGACATCGGCTTCAACTACTTCTTCCAGGCCCCGACCGAAGAACACGGCGGCGACCTGATCTACTTCCAGGGCCACACCTCGCCAGGCGTCTACGCCCGTGCGTTCATGGAAGGCCGCATCACCGAAGACCAGATGAACAACTTCCGCCAGGAAGTCGACGGCCAAGGCTTGTCGTCCTACCCGCACCCTTGGCTGATGCCTGACTTCTGGCAGTTCCCGACCGTATCCATGGGTCTGGGCCCGATCCAGGCGATCTACCAGGCACGCTTCATGAAGTACCTGGAAGCCCGTGGCTTCATCCCTGAAGGCAAGCAGAAAGTCTGGTGCTTCCTGGGCGACGGCGAGTGCGACGAGCCGGAATCCCTGGGCGCGATCTCGCTGGCTGGCCGCGAGAAGCTCGACAACCTGATCTTCGTCATCAACTGCAACCTGCAGCGCCTCGACGGCCCGGTTCGCGGCAACGGCAAGATCATCCAGGAACTCGAAGGCGTATTCCGCGGTGCTCAGTGGAACGTGACCAAAGTCATCTGGGGCCGTTTCTGGGACCCACTGCTGGCCAAAGACGTCGACGGCATCCTGCAACGTCGCATGGACGAAGTCATCGACGGCGAGTACCAGAACTACAAAGCCAAAGACGGCGCGTTCGTGCGTGAACACTTCTTCAACTCGCCAGAACTCAAGGCGATGGTTGCTGATCTGTCCGACGACGAGATCTGGAAGCTCAACCGTGGCGGCCACGACCCGTACAAGGTCTACGCGGCGTACCACGAAGCGGTCAACCACAAAGAACAACCGACTGTCATCCTGGCCAAGACCATCAAAGGTTATGGCACCGGTGCCGGCGAAGCGAAAAACACGGCGCACAACACCAAGAAAGTCGATGTCGACAGCCTGAAGTTGTTCCGTGATCGTTTCGACATCCCGGTCAAGGACGAAGAGCTGGAAAACCTGCCGTTCTTCAAGCCGGAGCCAAACAGCGCAGAAGCCCGCTACCTGAGCGAGCGCCGCACTGCATTGGGCGGTTTCGTGCCGCAACGTCGCGCACAGAGCTTCAGCGTGCCGACCCCGCCACTCGATACCCTCAAGGCCATCCTTGACGGCTCGGGCGACCGTGAAATCTCCACCACCATGGCCTTCGTGCGGATCCTCGCGCAGCTGGTCAAGGACAAGGAAGTCGGCCCACGCATCGTTCCGATCATCCCGGACGAAGCCCGTACCTTCGGTATGGAAGGCATGTTCCGTCAGTTGGGCATCTACTCGTCCGTCGGCCAGCTCTACGAGCCAGTCGATAAAGACCAGGTGATGTTCTACAAGGAAGACAAGAAAGGCCAGATTCTCGAAGAAGGCATCAACGAAGCAGGCGCCATGAGCTCCTTCATCGCCGCTGGTACTTCGTACTCCAGCCACAACCAGCCAATGCTGCCGTTCTACATCTTCTACTCGATGTTCGGCTTCCAGCGTATTGGCGACCTGGCCTGGGCCGCTGGCGACAGCCGCACCCGTGGCTTCCTGATCGGCGGCACCGCCGGCCGGACCACGCTGAACGGCGAAGGCCTGCAACACGAAGACGGTCACAGCCATATCCTGGCCGCTACCATCCCGAACTGCCGCACCTTTGATCCAACCTACGGCTACGAGCTGGCGGTGATCATCCAGGACGGCATGAAGAAGATGACCGAAGAGCAGCAGGACGTTTTCTACTACATCACCGTGATGAACGAGTCCTACCAGCAACCTGCCATGCCGGCCGGTGCCGAGGAAGGCATCATCAAGGGCATGTACCTGCTCGAAGAAGACACCCGCGAAGCGGCGCACCACGTACAACTGATGGGCTCCGGCACCATCCTGCGTGAAGTGCGTGAAGCGGCGAAGATTCTGCGTGAAGAGTTCAACATCGGTGCTGACGTCTGGAGCGTTACCAGCTTCAACGAACTGCGTCGCGACGGCCTGGCCGTTGAGCGTACCAACCGTCTGCACCCGGGCCAGAAGCCTAAACTGAGCTACGTCGAAGAGTGCCTGAACGGCCGTAAAGGTCCGGTCATCGCCTCCACCGACTACATGAAGCTGTTCGCTGAGCAAATTCGTCAGTGGGTCCCGTCCAAGGAATTCAAAGTCCTGGGCACCGACGGTTTCGGCCGCAGTGACAGCCGTAAGAAGCTGCGTCACTTCTTCGAAGTCGATCGTCAATTCGTGGTGTTGGCAGCCCTGGAAGCATTGGCTGACCGTGGTGACATCGAACCTAAGGTCGTGGCTGAAGCCATCGCCAAGTTCGGTATCAACCCGGAAAAACGCAACCCACTGGACTGCTGAGGAGACACTCTGTGAGCGAACTCATTCGCGTACCTGACATCGGCAGCGGTGAAGGTGAAGTAATTGAACTGTTTGTGAAGGTCGGCGACCGTATCGAAGCCGAGCAGAGCATTCTGACGCTGGAATCAGACAAGGCGAGCATGGAAGTGCCTGCGCCGAAGGCCGGTATCGTCAAAAGCCTGAAAGTAAAGCTGGGCGATCGCCTGAAAGAAGGCGACGAACTGCTGGAGTTGGAAGTCGAAGGTGACGCTGCGCCAGCCCCTGCGGCGGCCGCTGCACCGGCGGCCAAGGCTGAAGAGAAACCGGCTGCCGCACCTGCTGCTGCCGCGCCAGCCGCTGCACCTGCTGCCGCTTCGGTTCAACAAGTGCACGTGCCGGACATCGGCTCGTCGGGCAAGGCCCAGATCATCGAGATCCAGGTCAAGGTCGGCGACACCGTCGAGGCTGATCAATCGCTGATCACCCTGGAATCCGACAAGGCCAGCATGGAAATCCCGTCGCCTGCCGCGGGCGTGGTCAAGGCCATCAGCGTCAAGCTCAACGACGAAGTCGGCACCGGCGACCTGATCCTGGACCTGGAAGTGGCAGGTGCTGCGGCGCCTGCTGCTGCCGCTCCAGCTCAGGCAGCTGCACCTGCACCGGCCGCTGCGCCTGCTGCAGCGGCAGCTCCGGCGGCACCGGTTGCCGATAGCGTTCAGGACATCCACGTTCCGGACATCGGCTCGTCGGGCAAGGCCAAGATCATCGAAGTCCTGGTCAAGGCTGGCGACACCGTTGAAGCCGACCAGTCACTGATCACCCTGGAATCCGACAAGGCGAGCATGGAAATTCCATCGCCTGCCGCTGGCGTGGTGGAAAGCGTTTCCATCAAGCTGGATGACGAAGTCGGTACCGGCGACCTGATCCTCAAGCTGAAGGTCAAGGGCGCAGCACCTGCTGCTGCTCCGGCTCCAGCTGCCGCTGCTGCGCCAAGTGCTCCGGCCGCTGCTGCTCCGGCTGCCGCTGCACCTGCGGCTGCCGCTCCAGTTGCTGCACCTGCCAGGCCAGGCGCCAAAGTTCACGCCGGCCCAGCCGTGCGTCAACTGGCCCGTGAGTTCGGTGTCGAGCTGAGCGCCGTCGGCGCCAGCGGCCCGCACGGTCGCATCCTGAAAGAAGACGTACAGGTTTACGTCAAAGCCATGATGCAGAAGGCCAAGGAAGCACCGGCCGCTGCTGGCGCAACCGGTGGCGCGGGCATTCCGCCGATTCCGGTTGTCGACTTCAGCCGTTTCGGCGAAACCGAAGAAGTGCCGATGACTCGCCTGATGCAAATCGGCGCATCGAGCCTGCACCGCAGCTGGTTGAACATTCCACACGTTACTCAGTTCGATTCGGCTGATATCACCGATCTGGAAGCGTTCCGTATCGCTCAGAAGGCCGTTGCAGAGAAGGCCGGCGTCAAGCTGACCATCCTGCCGCTGCTGCTCAAGTCCTGCGCGCACCTGCTCAAGGAACTGCCGGACTTCAACAGTTCGCTGGCACCAAGCGGCAAAGCGATCATCCGCAAGAAATACGTGAACATCGGCTTCGCCGTCGACACGCCTGAAGGCCTGCTGGTACCGGTCATCAAGAACGTCGACCAGAAGAGCCTGTTACAACTCGCCGCTGAAGCTGCCGCGCTGGCCGCCAAAGCCCGCGACAAAAAGCTCACCGCTGACGACATGCAAGGCGCCTGCTTCACCATTTCCAGCCTCGGCCACATTGGCGGCACCGGCTTCACGCCGATCGTCAACGCGCCGGAAGTGGCGATCCTCGGTGTTTCCAAGGCAACCATCCAACCAGTCTGGGACGGCAAAGCCTTCCAGCCGAAACTGATGCTGCCGCTGTCGCTGTCCTACGATCACCGCGTGATCAACGGCGCCGCTGCAGCACGCTTCACCAAGCGTCTGAGCGACCTGCTGGCGGACATTCGTACCATTCTGTTGTAACACCTGGCGGCCCTCCTTCACTGGAGGGCCTGCCGCGTTCTACGTTTTCCGGGCGCCACGCTCGTACCTCAACCCCGCCAATTTGGCGGGGCTTTTTTTTGCCTGATATTTTTTAATTTAAAAGTGTGCCTTCCTACATTTGTAGCTGATATCGCCCACAACTCGAGTCCCTTTCCGCTCCGTATTTTTTAAGGTCCACTCACTAGTCTTGGTGAGGCGACGCCTTAATAAACGCGCCGACATTGTTAATTGTCTGACTGGCGCAATACTGAATGGACTCAACTATGTTCAAACCTACTGTCGGCCCTATTGTTGGCCACACGACAACTCATCAGACGCGCCTCTTCCTGCGCGGCACGCCACGAAAAAACACTTCTGTTTTCGCCGGTATTCGTTATCGACGAGCGGGAGAGGTGTGCTGGCTGAACAGTGTTTTTGCGAAACTGGAACCTGTCCGTGACGGGTGCGAAGTCATCGCACTCAATGAACTGAGCGCCGACACCGAGTACGAGTATCAGGCTGGCTGGTTCAGCCCCGCAGGCCCGATGCACACGGTGGAGACAGCGCAACAGCTACCGCTGCAATGGCCGCAGGACCTCTACCGCTTTCGCACGCCATCCAACACGACGACCAAACCACGCGCCTATATCGTCGGCTCATGCCGATACCTGCGAATGACCGGCGGCATGCCCGTTCTACCGCACCGGAGTGACCGAATCTTCGCGTCGATCATGCAACAGGTACGCCACGCCCAACCACCCGTCAGCGCGGTGTTGATGACCGGCGATCAAGTCTATGTCGATGATTTGAACATCGTGGCGCCCGACCGTGAACTAAACGATATCTTCAGCAAGTACCGCGCCGCTTTTTCTCAGCCCAATATCAGTCAGTTAATGTCCAGTGTGCCGACTTACATGATCCTTGACGATCATGAAATAGAAGACAACTGGCCCGCCAACAAGAGCAATAAAGACGACTACTTATATACGAATGCGATGACTGCTTATGAGATATACCAGGCCAGCCACAGTCCCATTCCTGAGTTACTCGATAATGGCCGGGTAAGCTCGACACTCAACAGGTATTGGTATCAGTTTACCGAGGGCGATATCGAATGGTTTGTGACCGACAGCCGAACACGGCGAAATCTATCCACCGCTGACCGGCGCATTCTTGATCAGGCGCAAGAAATCGCCTTATGTGAATGGCTGATCAACAGTTCGGCCCGAGTGAAGTTCGTCGTGACCAGCGTCATGTTCTACCCCGATAAGAAAATTCAGGGCGACGATGCCTGGAAAGCGTTTCCCGAACAGCGACTGCGCCTGCTGGAGACGATCCGCCAGCACCGCATCAAGAACGTCATCTTCGTCTCCGGCGATGTCCACGGCTCCCTGACCAGCCGGCTGACGCACAGCGAGGACCCGGATTTTGAGGTGCACACCGTGGTGTCGTCGCCTCTGAGCAACAGCAAATTACTGCCTTACGCCAATGCCGCCAGCTTTATCCTCGATCAACCCTTGGCCCGCACGGCCGAGGGCGAGTACCGGCACGCATTGACCGGCGCAGTGATCAGCCAGGACAACTTTGCCCATCTGGTGGTTGATGCCGGGCAGATTCGTGTCAGTTATCACGATCATGAGGGCAAATTGCTTCAACAGACGGATATCCCGTTGCGTTAAAGATCAAAAGATCGCAGCCTGCGGCAGCACCTACGGGTTGTACGCGCCCTGTAGGAGCTGCCGCAGGCTGCGATCTTTTCCCCTCAAACATTACTTTCCCCGGCTCACTGAAGAAATCTTCTTCTCTGCCGACATATTCTTATAGCACTTGGCCTTCATGTCTCTTGTCAGTCAGTGTTGCAATGATGCAACCTTGCCGCACGCAAGAGTAAAGAGGGCGAAAGCCCGGCGCGATCAGCACTTTCGAAGCGAGTTCCCTCCATGAAAAGCCAACCCGATGCCGCCAGCCGTATGGTGGCCGAGGTAGTGACGCAGTTGCCTGTGCCCTCGCGGCTCGGCATGCTGCGTTTCGAACGGCTGAATGAGGCGAGCTGGGCGCTGTTGTTTCTCGATCCGAACTGCGAAAGACAGTTCGGCCTGGCGGCTACGGAGCTCTGCTCCCTGATCAGTTCGCCCTACGCCAGCCTGATGGAGCCGCAAGCGCGCCATCAGTTGCATGACGCGATCCAGCAGCAACTGACTGAAAGCCCCAATTACCTGATCCGCTACACCTTGCACACCCCCTCCGGCGCCTTGAACCTGCTGGAGCTGGGTGAAGCCTTCAAACAGCACAATCGGCAATTGCTGCGTGGCTACCTGATGGTCGTAGACGACCTGTTCGAGGGCAACCCGCAGCTGTCCGCGCTGGACCTGGAAACTCAGAACTCGCGCCTGCAAATCGCACTGGAACTCAATCAGCGCGCACAGCAGGAACAACTACTGCACCTGGATCGGGTTCGCGCACAGCAGGACCTGATCCTGTTGCTGACTCGCCAGCGTTACAGCAGCAACAATTCCCTGCAGGAAGCCGCAGAGCTGATCACCCGCAGCGCGTGTGACATCTACGAAATCGACTGTGCCAGTCTGTGGAACCTTGAGGGCTCGTTGCTGGTGCCGATCTCGGCCTATCATCGCGCCACTCGGAACCATCAGCTGCCGGAACCGATCGACGTCAGCGGCTTCCCGAATTACCTGGAAGCCTTGAACACCGGCCGCGCCATTGACGCCCACAACGTCATGCACGACCCGCGTACCCGGGAACTGGTGGACAGCCTGCGACCGCGGGACATCATTGCGATGCTCGATGCCAGCATTCGGGTTGATGGCAACGTCGTGGGCGTGCTCTGCCTGGAACAGATCGGTATCACTCGCGCCTGGCAATCGGACGAAATTGCCTTCGCCGGTGAGCTGGCAGACCAATTCGCCCAAGTGATCAACAACCACAACCGCCGCGCCGCCACCAGTGCGTTGCACTTGTTCCAACGCGCCGTGGAGCAAAGTGCCAATGCTTTTTTGCTGGTCAATTGCGACGGGGTGGTCGAGTACGTCAATCCGAGTTTCACAGCGATCACTCAATACAGCACTGAAGAAGTCCACGGCCAGCGGCTGTCGGAACTGCCGGCACTGGAGAACCTGAGCGAGCTGCTATTCGACGCGCCCTCGGCGCTGGTCAAAAGCAACAGCTGGCAAGGCGAGTTCAAAAGCCGCCGTAAAAACCTCGAACCCTATTGGGGGCAGTTGTCGATCTCCAAGGTTTACGGCGACAACCGCGAGCTGACGCATTACATCGGCATTTACGAAGACATCACCCAGACCAAACTCGCCCAGCAGCGCATCGAGCGCCTGGCTTACACCGACAACCTGACCAACCTGGGTAATCGCCCGGCGTTCATCCGCAACCTTGACGAACGCTTCGCGCGCGACACCGATACGCCCATCAGCCTGCTGCTGGTGGACATTGATAACTTCAAGCGCATCAATGACAGCCTCGGCCACCAGACCGGCGACAAGCTGCTGATCAGCCTGGCCCGACGCTTGCGCAACAGCCTGAGCCCGAGCGGCAGCCTGGCGCGTTTTGCCAGTAACGAGTTCGCGGTGTTGCTGGACAACACCGACCTGTGCAGCGGCCAGAAGGTCGCCAATCAATTACTGGCGACCCTCGACAAGCCCATGTTCGTCGACAACCAGTTGATCAGCGTCACGGGCTCCGTCGGCCTGGCCTGCGCGCCCCTGCATGGACGCGACCCGCAAACCCTGATGCGCAACGCCGGCCTCGCGCTGCATAAGGCCAAGGCCAACGGCAAACATCAGGTTCAGGTGTTCACCGAAGCGCTGAACGCCGAGGCCAGCTACAAGCTGTTCGTCGAAAACAACCTGCGCCGCGCCTTGACCCAGAATGAGCTGGACGTGTTCTACCAGCCCAAGCTTTGCCTGCGTAGCGGTCGCCTGCTGGGCATGGAAGCGCTGCTGCGCTGGAACCATCCGGAAAAAGGCATGATCCGCCCGGATCAGTTCATCAGCGTGGCGGAAGAGACCGGCCTGATCATTCCCATTGGCAAATGGATCGCCCGCCAGGCCTGCCGCATGAGCAAAGACCTGACGGCGGCCGGCCTGGGCAATCTTCAGGTGGCGATCAACCTGTCGCCCAAGCAGTTCTCCGACCCGGACCTGGTGGCGTCCATCGCCAATATCCTCAAGGAAGAAGCGCTGCCGGCCAATTTGCTCGAACTTGAGTTAACGGAAGGCCTGCTGCTGGAGGCCACCGAAGACACTCACTTGCAGCTCGACCAGCTCAAGCGCCTGGGCCTGACCCTGGCCATGGACGATTTCGGTACGGGTTATTCGTCGCTCAGTTACCTGAAAAAATTCCCGATCGATATCATCAAGATCGATCGAAGCTTCATTCACGAAATCCCGGATAACCAGGACGACATGGAGATCACCTCCGCCGTGATCGCCATGGCCCACAACCTGAAACTCAAGGTGGTGGCTGAAGGCATCGAGACGGCAGAACAGCTCGCGTTCTTGCGGCGCCACCGTTGTGACGTCGGTCAGGGCTACCTGTTCGACCGGCCGATCCCCGGCACCGAGCTGATTGAAAAGCTCAAGCGCTATCCGCGCGGCCCACTCGCCTGACGGCACACCCTCGCTCCCAAAGGGATAATTGGGCAAACTGCGTGTCTAACAATTCACATTCAACCTGACTGAGAGGACTGATGATGGTTCTGCGCTCGGAAATTCTGGTGAACAAAAACGTGCTTCCAACTAAAGAACAAGCCCTGCCTGGCCGCGAAACCCCAATGAACTTGCCGGAAAAACACTTCGTCCACGACTCGCCGTTGCTGGGTCCGTTCGTCACGGATGTGGATTTCGCCATCTTCGGTCTGGGGTGCTTCTGGGGGGCGGAGCGTCGCTTCTGGCAGCGTGAGGGTGTGGTCAGTACCGTGGTTGGATACGCCGGCGGTTTCACGCCGAACCCGACTTATGAAGAGGTCTGCTCGGGCCTGACCGGCCACACTGAGGTGGTACTGGTAGTCTACGAGCCGGCGAAAGTCAGCTACGACGAGCTGCTGAAGATGTTCTGGGAGCTGCACAACCCGACTCAAGGCATGCGCCAGGGCAACGACATCGGCACGCAGTATCGCTCGGTCATCTATGCCACCAACCCGACACAGCTGGACGCGGCCAAGGCCAGCGGGAAGATCTTCCAGGCTGAATTGAACAAGGCTGGCAAAGGCACTATCACGACCGAAATCGATGAAGCCCCGACGGTCTACTTTGCCGAGGCCTATCACCAGCAATACCTGGCGAAAAACCCGGAAGGGTATTGCGGGATTGGCGGTACGGGCGTGACTTGCCCTATCTGACCCCCGTAAAGCAAAAGATCGCAGCCTCGTTTCACTCGACAGCTCCTACAACGGAATACTCATTCCGCATTCCCCGTGTAGGAGCTGTCGAGTGAAACGAGGCTGCGATCTTTTGATCTTGCCTATCGATTACCTCTACTCGGCAATCAGCCAATCCATCTGCCACCCGCCCTGAGTCTGTCCCAGCTTCTTGGACAACCACGGCAGCAGCTCACGCAATTCTTCCTCCAGCCCCCACGGCGGATTGGCAATCGCCAGTCCGGAACCGTTCAAGGTGTTCGGCGTGTCCAGTGGATGCACCAGCAACTCCACCCGCAACAACTTCGGCGCGCCCGTGCCGGCCAGGTCCTGATAGAAACGGCGCAACATGCGCTGGTCCTTTACCGGGTACCAGATCGCAGCCACGGTTTGACGCATCCGCCCAATCGCCTCTTTCAGCGACGCCGCACAACGCTGCATCTCATCCAGTTGCTCGAACGGTGGATCAATCAACATCACCGCCCGCTTCTCCTGCACCGGCAACATGGCCCGCGGCACGTGCCAGCCTTCGCCCAGATGCACCTTGACCCGGCGATCACCCGCCATATTGTCCTTGAGCAACACACCGTCTTCAGGGTGCTTCTCGTTGAGCATCAACCGATCCTGTGGCCGTGTCAGACGACGCGCCAGCTCCGGCGAGCCCGGGTAATAGCGCAATTGGCCATCCGGGTTCATGTCGTGCAGCACCTTCATGTAATCGGCTGTCGACGCCGGCAGATCAGGCTGATCCCACAACCGAGCAATCCCTTCCAGGTACTCACCGGTACGGTTGGCCTGATCACCCTGCAGGTCATACAGACCAATGCCGGCGTGAGTGTCGAGATAGGCAAACGGCTGCTCCTTGCGCGACATCAGGGCGATGAGGCGGGTCAAGGTCAGGTGTTTGAACACATCGGCGTGATTGCCGGCATGGAAGGCGTGACGATAATTCATGATTGCTCCTGCGAAGGCCGGGAAGTTTACCTTGTACCGAGCCGAACGTCAGGGCTTCGCAGCCGAGCGGGCGGTTGCAGCTGTTGCGACTGCCCGTCAGAAGAACTAATTGTGGTGAGCACTGGCAATACCTGTGGCCGGCATTGGCAAAACCTGTGGTGAGCACTGGCAGACTCTGTAGTGAGCGCAAAAACCTGTGGCGAGGGAGTTTACTCCCGTTCGGCTGCGAAGCAGTCGCCGGACCAGGCCCCGAGGTGTGTCTGACAAAACCGTTTCGCTGATCCTGAGTCTGCTTCGCAGCCGAGCGGGACGGTGCGACGATTCGATAAACTCCCTCGCCACAACAGCCCGTTACGATCCGGAAGCTCGAGGCCGCAACCGCCGCCTCACCACTTCCAGCACATCACAGCCGTCCCGCAACGGAATCGCGCAGAGCAATGCAAAGTCACTGAGAATGAAAGAGTCGCACTCGATCGATCCACGCATGGACAGGTTTTCGAGCACTTGGGTGACAGCCTGGATTCGGTAGTTGGCTGCGTCGGTCAAAACGTCGATGGGTGCCTGGGTATCCAGGAATAGCGTTGGCATGTCACTGCAGTTGCTGGTGAGCGCCTTGAAGCGGTTATCGGGATACGGCGCTGGTTTCACATAGGGAGGATCCGGCGTAAGTGTTTTCATCTGTCTGTTTCCTAACGTATGGAAAGAAGCCGTCAACTATCACTTCCACGTAATAGGTGGCGGCTGTACGCAGGTGTGGAAGACCGGGACGTTAGGCACCCGGCGCGCTCGAAAGCGCCCCGCGCACAGCCACCAAAAACACAGACGATAAAAAACGCCGGCTGGCGGCGCTTGATGCGCCTAACGATATAAGGGCTTCCACACCCTGTCACTGAATTTGCAGTGACGGACCAAGACTATCGATAGACCGCCCACCGCACCAGTTCACGCAAACCGCCAAAACTCGAAGGAAATCTCCGAAGACCTTGCCCAGAAATTTCCTCGAACCTACCCCATCAAATCAACCCAGCTCCATCATCAAGTGCTCCAGCAACTCCACCTTCGGAGCTGAAGGAAGCCCAGGCTGCGCAAGAAACGCCTCCACCTTCCTGCGCAACACGCTTTCCGAAAAGGCCTCGAACAGCGTCTGATGTTCCTCACTCAACCACTGAATCAAGTTGTTGAGCTGAGTCGAAACATCCTCAGTCCCCAACTGCTGCAGCAGCGAATCCGGCACCGCCCACCATGGAAAAACCTTCCCCGATTTCAACGCGTTACCGCCAATTTCAACCGTCTGCCCATTGATCAGACACCGGTCAAAAACCGGCAGCAACTCAGCCGCATTCATTTGCGCAGACTGCAAAATCGGCAGCAGATATCGCCCATCCCAAAACCGGAAAAACACCGCTTTACCATTGGGCAATGTCACCTGGGTAAGACTGCGCATGTGCTCAACCACGACTTTTAAGGGTGCCGCCGAAACCGCCAACCACCCCCAATCCTGAGACTCAGTTGTCGCAACCCACTGCAAAAACTCACCGTCAGCCGCGACAATTCCTACATAAGGCATCACCTCTTCCCACTCGGCATAAATTGTTTCGGCCCAAACCGGGCTGGGAGCCTTACCACCCTTCGAAGCCCGCCAAACTTTGAAAGGTTCAGCAGCGCTCGCACTGCTGAAAATGGCAAAGAGTTGTTCCGCACTCTTGAGCGGGTTGTTGTGGAGCCAGGTATCTGTATGCTCGTTAGTCATTAATTTATCCATGAGAACTAAAAACCAAACTTATCCAAGCCATCCATTTTTATAAAAATAGTGCACGAGCATTGAAACCATACTCCCAACTGCCGTCATATATAAACCACGTATGAGATACAGTAACCCGCGAGGAAAATTCAAATAATCCAGCTCATCTAAAGCGCCACTTCTAATTGATCTATTTGGATACAACAAATATGAAGCTATTTGATTCATCATAAAACTAGCCCTGAAAAAACCACTTCTCAGGAAAGGGTGAAGTATCACGACCCCAAACGAATTACTGAGCAATCTTAAAATTCGTTCCAGCTTAAAAAAACAGAGATAGATTTGTCCTATAATAAAAATAAAGCCGAGCCCAAAAGCCAAACCACCAAAATCCAAGAAAAACCATACCTCGCTATCGTTTGTCATTCATTAAATACCTTATAAGTGATTTCACGTGATTTCTCCTCGCCAGATGCTCCGATCACACCCCAACCATAAGTGTTTTCCCCCAGCACTATCGATGGGACGTTCTTGCAAGCATGTTCCGTCCCAATCCGACAAGTCTCCTTAACCTCGACCCATCGAGCAGCCCCATTTCGGCCGAACCTCAACTGCCCCACCTTAATAGCCAAGCTCGCTTATTAACTAAAGCCAACCCAAAAATTTCCCGACTACAAACATGCTAATCAGCATCCAGCCTATTACCAACGCAGCAAAATAAATCAATTTCATACACAGCAATAAATTCGCTGGAATTGCGTCGTAATCCCGCTGATCAAGCTCACCATTTTTTATTGATTTCTTATATTGAACAAGCATCATTGCAATGTTCGCAGACACAAAAACCCTACTCATCGGATCTCTACCCAGCATTGACTTCCGGATATCGACCCCATACGAATTTGGCAGATTTTTTAATAATCAATCAAGCTTGAAGTACGCGAAATACAACTGAAATAGAAACATCCCCACCCCTGACACAACAACAATCATCGCAACTAAAAAATAGATCCCCCTTGCATCTAACATCACTCAGTCCACGCGTATACTAATTCGCCAATACCTTCACCAATTGTCTCTCCTATCAACCCGCCACCGATCGCGCCAACACCTGCGGCGACTAAGGCACAAACCAGCAGGCCATGGGGAGACTTACCAACGGCAGCACATGTTTTACCGACCACAACTGGACCAGCACTACTTCCTGCTATAGCCCCCATCAATTTCCAACTTTCAACGATTTGCACTTTTTTGCATTCTTGCTCTCGGCCAGCGCGGCAAGCTTCGCTTACCCTCACTCCCGAAGCAGCAGCACCCAATCCAATCCCGACATACCCCCCCCGCCCTAATCACCTTACTCGCCCTACTCACCCCCTCAATATGCGTGGCATACCCCGGAATCCCGCCTGCCGTACCCGCCTGTTTCCAATGCCGTACCAGACTTCGGGTAGAAATACCCAACGCGTTTTTTCATCAATCGTTGGCGTTCGGCGTAAAAGTCGGCGCCCGTCAGTTTCCCGTTCTTATCGAAGGTCCTTTTGTGCAGCGCTTCAATGTCTACTAACGTCTTTTTTACGCCGCCAAAACATTTACAAAAAATAGCAGCACTTATCCCGGCACCCGTTGAACCACTCGCAGTGCTATGGCAGCTTCCCCCATACAATTAAGAGCACTACTAATAGCGACCAAACAAAGCAATTGCAAAATTTCACCAAAAACTTTAACCGCTTAGGAAATCGCGCGTAATCATGAGCGCTTAATGTTCCCTTTTTTATGCATGACTGCGGTAAGGTCAACATCATTCCTATATAACCAAGCAATGCAAGACGCATTAAAGGTGCAATCCCAAGCGGAAAATCATAACCACTAACAGAAGAGGATGATTTTAAATTAGCAAGTATTTCTTTTAACCTAAAATACGCAAGATAAACAATTAAACAAAAACATAGCAAAGTAACAACTATTAAAGCTAGCCCACCAAACATTAATAGCTCACCGAGATTCTCCTTCACTTGGAAACCTCATAAACCAACTCCCCACCCAATTCTCCCAATTCTGCCCCAACCGCCCCTCCCAAGACTGTGCCAACTCCAGTAAGTACAAGTCCGCAAGCTATCCCTCCTATCCCGGCAGTACCTATTCCTACTAGGACACATGTGGTTGCTCCGGCAACCCCGCCGATCGCCCCTAGAGCAACGTTCCCGCTAAACTTCCCCGCCTCCGTAAACTTCACCTTCCTGCAAGCTTCTTCCGTTCCAACCCGACAAGTCTCCTTGACCTTCAGCCCAGAAGCAGCAGCACCCAATCCAATCCCGACATACCCCCCCGCCTTAATCACCTTACTCGCCCTACTCACCCCCTCAATATGCGTGGCATACCCCGGAATCCCACCTGCCGTACCCGCCTGTTTCCAATGCCGCACCAGACTTCGGGTAGAAATACCCAACGCGTTCTTCAGTTTCAGATGATCAGGAATGCCAATGCCTTTGCGCACCAGCGGTCCAAGGCCGTTATCCAGTTGTTTCATCAATCGTTGGCGTTCGGCGTAGAAGTCGGCGCCCGTCAGTTTCCTGTTCTGTTCGAAGGTCCTTTTGTGCAGCGCTTCAATGTCGACCAGTGTCTTTTGTACGTTCCCCAGGTGCGTACCAAACATCGCAGCACCTATCCCGACGCCGGTCGAACCCTGCGTCAGGAACGATTCAACCTCATCATGATGCCGCGCCATGAACTCGGCTTCGGCATCACTCATTGGCTCCAGCGCCGCGTCGACGGTCTGCGCCGCTTCCATCAGCAACGCTTCTTCGCGGGTGCATTGGGTGTTGCCGGGGTCGCTCAGGACGATCAGTTGACCAGGCTTGGCGTAGCCACTCACTTGCGGATTGAGGCGGCGAAATTTTTCAATAACGGCCGGGGTCGGCTGGGGGAAGAGCAGAGACTCGAGCGCCGCACGGGACATGGGTTGCTCGACGATGTGAAAACCCGGTTCAGCGCCTTCGCTCACGGCGGCTTTGGAAGTGTCGAGTAACGAGTTCGGAGGAAGGCAGAGGCCATCCTTGCAACGCTCGCATTCTTCGCAGAACGGCGCGGGGCTTTTGAGGCTGCGGATTTGTGCGGGGCTTAACGCGGCAGGTACCACTTTAGGGGTCGCGGCGCCCATTACAGGCATCAGCGCACCACCAAGCTCTATCTCTACACTGCTGAAGATTCCGCCAGGGCCAATGTTGATCCAATGCCCGCCCGCCTGGATCGACAAGCTGGCACCGCCGTCGATAACAACCTGCTGGCCCGCACGCACATGGAAATGCCCGCTCGCCTCAAGGTTCTGATTGTTTACCCGGACAGATTGATCACCGTGCACTCGCAGGTTGTCGCTCGCCCCCTGCGACTGATCGCCACCAATCACGACGTGGCGCTGATTGCCCACTTGCACATGCTGATCGTTGAGCACGTGTTGATTCCAGTTCCGCTGAGCTCGCAGATAGATCTCTTCAGCGCCCTTGCGGTCCTCGATTCGCACTTCGTTGTAGCCACCGCCACCCGGACTGGTCTGGCTGCGAAAAATACTGCGAGTCTTGTCCGCTGGCAGGTTCAACGGCATCGGATTGGCCGCATTCGGCACGCAACCCATTACCAGCGGTTTGTCCGCGTCGGCATCAATGAACCCCACTAGCACTTCCATGCCTACCCGCGGGATCATCACGCTGCCATATCGGTCGTGCGCCCAACCCGAGGCCACGCGCAGCCAGCAGCTGGAATGTTCATCGCGCTCACCTTCACGGTCCCAGGCAAGCTGTACCTTGACCCGGCCAAACGCGTCGCAGTGGATTTCGCTGTCCTTGGGTCCCGTCACCACGGCGGACTGGTAGCCGAGCATGCGCGGCTTTTCTGGACCCAATGGCGGGCGAAACAGCACGTCCCACGGCGTCGCCAGAAAGGTGTTTTGATAGCCTTTTAAATCATTCGGATTGTCGGTCGGCGTTGACTCTTCAAGCACCTGCGGCTGCCGACCGCGATGCTCGGTTTGGGTAATCAGCCACAGGTCGTTCCATTTCTCTTGCGGGTGCTCGGCTAACCGCAGGAATGTCCCGCTGATTAACGCAGGCTGATCGCTGAGCCCTTCGGCCTGTTGATAATCGGCGCCATGCCGCTCCAGAGCCCGCTGCGCCAGACGCTTGCCATGCTCCGGCTCGGCGAATTGCCCCGGAAATTGATAATCCTCATGCACCGACTGTTTCTGACCGGCGCGGCTTTCAAGCGCCAGATGCGGCTTCAGGAAGTCGTAATCGCGACGAGACACATTTGTCATTCGGGTTTCAAAGCGTACGTCGAAGCGCTTGATGACGGGTTGATCCGCCACTGTTGCGCTTCGCGGCCGGTAAACAGTCGGTTCAGGGAGCAGCGTGAAACCCGTCTGGTGATCGGCGAACACCAGCAAATGCCCGTCGGGGCTGTGTCGAAAATGGTAGTGAAAGCCGATCTCCGCACACAGGCGCTGAATGAACGCCAAATCGCTTTCCGCGTATTGCACGCAGTACTCGCGTTCCGGGTATTGATGGTCGAGCTGAAAGTTGAAGGCATCCCCCAGGATGCCGTGCTCCTTGAGGACCAGGGTGATGATGGCCTGCACGCTTTGATGCTGGAAAATACGTTGATTGATGCGCTGGCCGAGGTACGCCAGACGCGGCACAAGGCTGATCTGATAGTGCGTTCGCCGATGATCGGAGCATCCCTGGCCTGCCCGAAAGATCTGGCCGTGAATGCCGGCCTCGCCCGAATCAAAGCTTAGAAACGCCTCACGATGCAGGAGCGTTTCGAGGTCTATGTCCGGGCGGTCGCTGACCAGTTCCAAGTCAAAACGGTAGGGTTGGCTGATGGCCTCCTTACCGCTGAACTCAAGCACCTTGAAGTCACTTTTTGAATCGCCATCGAGGGTCAACGTGAAACGCGGCTGATTGGCAGGAGCGAACATCCGATGTGTCTCTGCAGAACGAAGGTGAGCGATTCTGTATGAGCGACAACGGGTACTGACGGGGGGACAGGAAAAACAGACTTTTCTGACGGCGCCTGGCGCTTTTACCGACCGAAAACAGGCGTTTGGCTACAGACAATCCGGGTGATTGAAGTGAGTGCTACCGGCATAAAAAAACGGCCCGGTTCCAAAGGAAACGGGCCGTTTTCATGTCAGCAAAGGTTCAGAGCGTTAGCTCATCCCCATTACTTGTTCAGGCGGAAATCAGCTTCGGCAGCTTCGAAACGCTGCAGCATGCCAGCAGTCGGCGCGCCCAGTTTGCTGACGATGTAGATCGCCAGGCTGGCGAAGATGAAACCAGGGATGATTTCGTACAGACCCAGCAACTCGAAGTGTTTCCAGACAATCACAGTGATCGCGCCGACCAGGATACCGGCCAGTGCGCCATTACGGGTCATGTCTTTCCAGATCACGGAGATCAGGACAACGGGGCCGAACGCAGCACCGAAGCCGGCCCAGGCGTAGCTGACCAGACCCAGTACACGGTTTTCCGGGTTAGCGGCCATCGCGATGGCGATCAGGGCAACCAGCAGGACCATGGCGCGACCGACCCAGACCAGTTCAACCTGGGAAGCGCTCTTGCGCAGGAAAGTCTTGTAGAAGTCTTCGGTCAGGGCGCTCGAGCAGACCAGCAACTGGCAACTCAACGTACTCATCACCGCCGCCAGAATGGCCGACAGCAGCACACCGGCAACCCATGGGTTGAACAGGATTTTTGCCAGCTCGATGAACACACGCTCAGGGTTTTCAGTCACAGGACCGGCCAGATCCGGGTGCGCCGAGAAGTAGGCGATACCGAAGAAACCGACCGCTACGGTGCCGCCCAGGCACAGGATCATCCAGGCCATGGAGATGCGACGCGCCTTGGCAATCGACTTTACCGAATCCGCGGCCATGAAACGCGCCAGGATGTGCGGCTGGCCGAAGTAGCCCAGGCCCCAGCCCATCAGCGAGATCACGCCGATGAAGGTGGTGTTTTTCAGCATGTCGAAGTTGCTTGGATCTTGCGCTTCGATCGCCAGGAACGTGGTGTCGACACCACCGGTGGCCAGCAGCACGATGATCGGTGTCAGCAACAGGGCGAAGATCATCAGCGTGGCTTGTACGGTGTCAGTCCAGCTCACGGCCAGGAAACCACCGACGAAGGTGTAGGCAATTGTTGCCGCAGCACCGGCCCACAGCGCGGTCTCGTAGGACATGCCGAAGGTGCTTTCGAACAGACGGGCACCGGCCACAATGCCGGAAGCGCAGTAGATGGTGAAGAACACCAGAATCACGACCGCAGAAATGATCCGCAGCAAGCCGCTTTTGTCTTCGAAACGGCTGGAGAAGTAATCCGGGAGGGTCAGCGCATCACCGTTGTGCTCAGTCTGCACACGCAGACGGCCAGCGACGAACAGCCAGTTCAGGTAGGCACCCACGATCAGGCCGATGGCGATCCAGCTTTCGGAAAGCCCAGACATATAGATGGCGCCCGGCAGGCCCATCAACAACCAGCCGCTCATGTCGGAAGCACCGGCGGACAATGCAGTCACGACGCTACCCAGGCTACGACCGCCCAGAATATAGTCAGAAAGGTTATTGGTGGAGCGATAGGCCATGAAGCCGATCAGCACCATTGCTGCGATGTAGATCACGAACGTGATCAGGGTTGGATTGCTTACGCTCATTGAGTTACGCCCTGGCTTTGTTTTTATGTAGCGGCGGTCTTGGTTAACCGCTCGCAAACGACGACGTTTGACAGACGATTCCGGATCCCGCGCATTTATGACTGATGTTTCCCCAGGAAAGCCATCAGCCGGAGCACCGAGCTTTCTAGTCGGTTGCACCTTGGGCGCGAATGCTATTCAACAAAGTAAATAAGGTGCAACCAGTTTCTGGAGAATAAGTTGCACCTAGTCGGAAATAAGCGGCAAAGGTATGTTTTTGCTCCCTTTTAGAGCAGTAACTTGATGTTGCTATAAGTAAAAGCACCAAGCAAAGGCAGGAAAGGCTTCCAGAATCCATTTCCTGACGAGCTGCCTATTTTTCCTACAAAAAAAGGGTTGCACCCGGTTGCACCTCGTTCAGTGCGCAGCTAATCTTGCCGCCAGCTGATGCCACGCAGTCGTGGCAAACATGAGGATAAAAATATGGCTACCACCACCCTTGGGGTCAAACTTGACGACCCTACCCGCGAGCGCCTCAAGGCTGCCGCGACCTCGATTGATCGCACGCCGCACTGGCTGATCAAACAGGCGATTTTCAATTACCTGGAAA
The DNA here is from genome assembly GCF_058145095.1 of Pseudomonas sp. MDV22-iso1. Classification (NCBI taxonomy): domain Bacteria; kingdom Pseudomonadati; phylum Pseudomonadota; class Gammaproteobacteria; order Pseudomonadales; family Pseudomonadaceae; genus Pseudomonas; species Pseudomonas sp. MDV22-iso1. Next base: position 121,737 of record NZ_JBYVMF010000004.1, on the reverse strand, counting down.
AACTCGAGGGTGGTGCAACCCTGACCGAGCTGAACGGTTTGACCAAGGACTCCGACGACACCGTCGACGCGCCGCTGGATCACGCCCATCAGTGCTTCCTCGAATTCGCCGAAAGCATCCTTCCGCAATCGGTGCTGCGCGCTTCGATCACGGCCGCTTACCGTCGCCCGGAGCCGGAAGTCGTGCCGATGCTGATCGAGCAGGCTCGCCTGCCGGTTGCCATGGCAGAAGCCACCAACAAGCTCGCCGCCTCGATTGCCGAAAAATTGCGCAATCAGAAAAGCGCTGGCGGCCGTGCAGGCATTGTTCAGGGCCTGCTGCAGGAATTTTCCCTGTCCTCCCAGGAAGGCGTCGCACTGATGTGCCTGGCCGAGGCGCTGCTGCGCATTCCGGACAAAGGCACACGCGATGCATTGATTCGCGACAAAATCAGCACCGGCAACTGGCACCCGCATTTGGGCAACAGCCCGTCGCTGTTCGTCAACGCCGCCACCTGGGGTCTGCTGCTGACCGGCAAACTGGTCGCCACCCACAATGAAGCCGGCCTGACTTCGTCCCTGAGCCGCATCATCGGCAAGAGCGGCGAGCCGATGATCCGCAAGGGCGTCGACATGGCCATGCGCCTGATGGGCGAACAGTTCGTCACCGGCGAAACCATCGCCGAAGCTTTGGCGAACGCCAGCAAGTTCGAATCCAAAGGTTTCCGCTATTCCTACGACATGCTCGGTGAAGCTGCACTCACCGAACACGACGCCCAGAAGTACCTGGCCTCGTACGAACAAGCCATCCACTCGATCGGCAAAGCGTCCCACGGTCGTGGGATTTATGAAGGCCCGGGCATCTCCATCAAGCTGTCGGCACTGCACCCGCGCTACAGCCGCGCGCAGTACGAGCGTGTGATGGACGAGCTGTACCCGCGCCTGCTGTCGTTGACCCTGCTGGCCAAGCAATACGACATCGGTCTGAACATCGATGCCGAAGAAGCCGACCGCCTCGAGCTGTCGCTGGACCTGCTGGAACGCCTGTGCTTCGAGCCGCAATTGACCGGCTGGAACGGCATCGGCTTCGTGATCCAGGCTTACCAGAAGCGTTGCCCGTACGTGATCGACTACGTGATCGACCTGGCACGCCGCAGCCGTCATCGCCTGATGATCCGTCTGGTAAAAGGCGCGTACTGGGACAGCGAGATCAAGCGCGCCCAGGTCGATGGCCTGGAAGGCTATCCGGTCTACACCCGCAAGGTGTACACCGACGTTTCCTACATCGCTTGCGCACGCAAACTGCTGTCGGTACCGGAAGTCATCTACCCGCAGTTCGCCACGCACAACGCCCATACCCTGTCGGCCATTTACCATATTGCCGGTCAGAACTATTACCCCGGCCAGTACGAGTTCCAGTGCCTGCACGGCATGGGTGAACCACTGTACGAACAGGTCGTAGGCAAAGTTTCCGAAGGCAAGCTGAACCGTCCGTGCCGCGTGTACGCACCGGTTGGCACCCACGAAACGCTGTTGGCGTACCTGGTACGTCGTCTGCTGGAAAACGGCGCGAACACCTCGTTCGTCAACCAGATTGCCGATCAGTCGATCTCGATTCAGGCGTTGGTGGCCGATCCAGTGGCCAGCATCGAGCAGATGGCGACGCTGGAAGGCGGCTTCGGCCTGCCGCACCCACGTATCCCGCTGCCGCGTGATCTTTATGGTGTCGAGCGCGCCAACTCCAGCGGCATCGACATGGCCAACGAACATCGTCTGGCTTCCCTGTCCTGCGCCCTGCTGGCTACCGCTCACAACGACTGGAAAGCCGCGCCGATGCTCGGTTGCGCCTCCAGCACTGAAACTCCTGCACCCGTGCTGAACCCGTCCGACCTGCGTGACGTGGTAGGCCATGTGCAAGAAGCGACCGTCGAAGACGTCGACAACGCGATCCAGTGCGCCCTGAACGCGGCACCAATCTGGCAGGCCACTCCGCCAGCCGAGCGTGCTGCGATTCTGGAACGTGCCGCCGATTTGATGGAAGGCGAGATTCAGCCGCTGATGGGCCTGCTGGCTCGCGAAGCCGGCAAGACCTTTGCCAACGCCATCGCTGAAGTGCGTGAAGCCGTGGACTTCCTGCGTTATTACGCGGTGCAGGCTCGCAACGATTTCACCAACGACGCCCACCGCCCATTGGGCCCCGTGGTCTGCATCAGCCCGTGGAACTTCCCGCTGGCAATCTTCAGCGGCCAGGTCGCTGCGGCGTTGGCTGCCGGTAACCCGGTATTGGCCAAACCTGCGGAACAAACCCCGCTGGTGGCCGCTCAAGCCGTGCGCCTGCTGCTCGAAGCCGGCATCCCGGAAGGCGTGCTGCAACTGCTGCCGGGCCGCGGCGAAACCGTCGGTGCCGGCCTGGTCGGCGACGATCGCGTCAAAGGCGTGATGTTCACCGGTTCCACCGAAGTCGCTCGCTTGCTGCAACGCAACATTGCCGGACGCCTGGATGCACAGGGTCGTCCGATTCCGCTGATCGCCGAAACCGGCGGCCAGAACGCGATGATCGTCGACTCCTCGGCACTGACCGAACAAGTCGTGATCGACGTGGTGTCGTCAGCTTTCGACAGCGCCGGTCAGCGTTGCTCCGCTCTGCGCGTCCTGTGCTTGCAGGAAGATTCCGCAGACCGCGTCATCGAAATGCTCAAAGGCGCGATGGCTGAATGCCGTCTCGGCAATCCAGAGCGCCTGTCCGTTGACATCGGCCCGGTGATCGACGCCGAAGCCAAGGCTGGCATCGAGAAGCACATCCAGGGCATGCGCGACAAAGGTCGCAACGTGTACCAGGTGGCTATCGCCAACAGCGAAGAAGTCAAACGCGGCACCTTCGTGATGCCGACCCTGATCGAACTGGAAAGCTTTGACGAGCTTCAGCGGGAGATCTTCGGTCCGGTACTGCACGTGGTTCGATACAAGCGCAAAGACATCGATCAACTGATCGGTCAGATCAATGCTTCCGGTTACGGCCTGACACTGGGCGTGCACACGCGCATCGACGAGACCATTGCCAAGGTGATCGACAACGTCAACGCCGGTAACGTCTACGTGAACCGCAACATCGTGGGCGCGGTGGTCGGTGTGCAACCTTTCGGCGGCGAAGGCCTGTCGGGCACTGGCCCGAAAGCCGGTGGTCCGTTGTACCTGTACCGTCTGCTGTCGACGCGTCCTACCGACGCTATCGAACAATCCTTCGCTCGCGGTGACGCGATCGCTGCGCCGGATGTGCGTCTGCGTGAAGCCATGAGCAAACCGCTGACCGCGCTGAAAGCCTGGGCCGACAGCAACAAGCTCGCCGACCTGAGCACTCTGTGCGTGCAATTCGCCGCGCAATCGCAAAGCGGGATTACACGTTTGCTGGCCGGCCCGACCGGCGAGCGCAACAGCTACGCGATCCTGCCACGTGAACACGTGTTGTGCCTGGCGGAAGTCGAGGGCGATCTGCTGACCCAACTGACGGCGGTATTGGCAGTCGGCGGCTCGGCAGTTTGGCCGGAAGCGGAATTGACCAAGGCGTTGTTCGCACGTTTGCCGAAGGACGTTCAGGCACGCATCAAACTGGTTTCCGACTGGAACAAGGATGAAGTGGTGTTTGACGCCGTTCTGCATCACGGCCATTCCGATCAGCTGCGTGCGGTCTGCCAGCAAGTGGCCAAGCGTGCCGGAGCAATTGTCGGGGTCCATGGCTTGTCCCAGGGCGAAACCAACATTGCGCTGGAGCGCCTGGTGATCGAGCGCGCGTTGAGCGTTAACACCGCTGCGGCGGGTGGTAATGCGAGCTTGATGACGATCGGTTAATACCGATGAACCGGGCTCCTGCATAGGTGCCCGATTCAGCGAAACCCCCTGTGGGAGCTGGCTTGCCAGCGATAGCGATGTATCAGTCACCATTAATGTTGACTCATCTACCGCCATCGCCGGCAAGCCAGCTCCCACAGTGGTTTGTAGTGTTTGTTAAGCGGCCACGCGGCTACGACATCACCGCTATCAATCATCCTGTTCAGCCTTAATTCCCACGCCTAGACTCGGCCCATCCCAAAAAAAGGTAGGCCGCCATGACCGAGACGTTGCTCGGTTCCCGCAATCTGGCTTTCGAGCTGTACGAAGTCCTCGATGCCGAGGGCCTGACCCAGCGTGAGCGGTTCGCCGAGCATAATCGCGAAACGTTCGACGCCGCCCTGGGCACCGCTCGCAACATCGCTGAAAAATTCTTCGCGCCGCACAACCGCAAGGGCGACGAGAACGAGCCGCGCTATGAGGACGGTCAGGCGATTCTGATTCCAGAGGTCAAACCGGCGGTGGATGCCTTCCTCGAGGCCGGATTCCTCAACGCCGCGCGCAGTTTCGACGCGGGCGGCATGCAATTGCCAACGTTGTTGTCCCAAGCTTGCTTCGCTCACTTTCAGTCGGCCAACGCGGCATCGACCTCGTACCCGTTCCTGACCATGGGTGCGGCGAACCTGATCGAAAGCTTCGGCACCGACGAGCAAAAGCAGCGCTTCCTGCAACCCATGATCGACGGTCGCTTCTTCGGCACCATGGCCCTGACCGAACCTCACGCAGGCTCGTCGCTGTCGGATATTCGTACACGCGCAGAACCGGCGTCCGACGGCACCTATCGACTCAAGGGCAACAAAATCTTCATTTCCGGTGGCGATCACTCGCTGTCGGAAAATATCGTGCACATGGTGCTGGCAAAACTGCCGGATGCACCGGCCGGGGTGAAGGGCATTTCGCTGTTTATCGTGCCGAAATTTCTGGTCAACGACGATGGCAGCCTGGGCAAGCGCAACGACGTGCTGCTGGCCGGGCTGTTTCACAAGATGGGCTGGCGCGGCACCACCTCCACCGCGCTGAATTTTGGTGATAACGGTGACTGTGTCGGCTACCTCGTCGGCAAGCCGCACCACGGTTTGAGCTACATGTTCCAGATGATGAACGAAGCACGGATCGGCGTCGGTATGGGCGCAGTGATGTTGGGTTACGCCGGTTACCTGTATTCCCTGGAGTACGCCCGCGAGCGGCCACAGGGCCGGGTGCCGGACAGTAAAGACCCGAACACGGCGCCGGTGGCGATCATCCAGCACGCGGACGTCAAACGCATGCTATTGACCCAAAAAGCCTACGTCGAAGGCTCGTTCGACCTTGGGTTATATGCCGCTCGTTTGTTCGATGACACCACCACGCTGGAAACCGAATCCGAACGTAAACAGGCCCATGAGCTGCTCGATTTGCTGACGCCGATCGTCAAATCATGGCCGTCCGAGTTTTGCCTGAAAGCCAACGAACTGGCGATCCAGATTCTTGGCGGTCACGGTTACACCCGTGAGTATCCGGTAGAGCAGTATTACCGCGACAACCGCTTGAACCCGATCCATGAGGGCACCCACGGCATTCAGTCGCTGGACCTGCTGGGACGCAAACTGGCGCAGAACGGGGGGGCCGGGCTCAAGCAACTGATCCGCTTGATCGCCGATACTGCGGAGCGCGCGCAAGCGTACGAATCGCTGACCACCCTGCGTGAGCCACTGGAGAAACTGGTGGCGCGCCTGCAAGCCGTGACCATCGGCCTGCTGACCGATCTTGGCCAGGGCAAAGTCAACAGCAGCCTGGCGAACTCGGCGCTGTACCTGAAGGTATTCGGCCACTCGGTCATCGGCTGGCGCTGGTTGGAACAGGCGATTCGTGCCGAGGAAGGACTGGCCAGAGGCAATGCAGCTGATGTGAGCTTTTACAAAGGAAAGCTGCAGGCGGCGCGGTACTTCCTGACCTGGGAAGTGCCGGGTTGCCACCATGAACTGGCCATTCTTGAGGCTCGGGATGATGTGTGCCTGACGATGCAGGATGAGTGGTTTTGATCAGGTTTAGATCGGTGTAACGACCACAAAAAAGATCGCAGCCTGCGGCAGCTCCTACAGGGAAACGCATTCCAATGTAGGAGCTGCCGCAGGCTGCGATCTCTTGATCTTTTAACTCAACCGAAACCCACCCATCTGCCGCGCCAGATCATCTGCCAAGCGCTGCAATGTCTGACAATCCTCACGACACGCCCTGACCTCCCCCGCTGTCGCTCGAGCCAGATCCGAAATCCCCTGCACGTTTCGGTTGATCTCTTCCGTTACCGCCGACTGCTCTTCCGTCGCCGTCGCGACTTGATGGTTCATGTCGCTAATACGTTCGACCTGCCCGGTTATCGCGGTCAACGATGCCCCGGTGCGCTGACTCGACTCAACCCCCGTGCCGGTCGCCGCTTGCCCGGAATGCATCGATGAAACAGCATTCTGCGCACCTTGCTTGAGGCTGCCGATCATCTGCTGAATCTCATCCGTGGACGACTGCGTGCGCCGCGCCAGCGTCCGTACCTCATCCGCCACCACAGCAAATCCTCGGCCCATTTCACCCGCTCGAGCGGCCTCGATGGCGGCATTGAGCGCCAGCAGATTGGTCTGTTCGGAAATCCCGCGGATCACCGCCAGCACTTGATCGATGGACGCGACCTGATGGGCCAATGCCCCCACAGCACTGGCTGCGAGACCGATTTCGTCGGACATGCTCTCAATGTGCCTGATCGAGCCACCGACCACTTCCCGGGCTTGCATCGCCTCATCCCGCGCATGTTGTGAAGCCACCGCAGCATTGCCGGCGCTCTGGGCAATGTCCTGCACAGTCAGGCCCATTTCGTGAACGGCAGTCGCGACCATGTCGGTCATTTCCTGCTGCCGCCCGGAGCGTTCGGCCGTGTTGTCCACCACTCGCGCCACCTGGTTAACCGCCGTGCGCAGACGCTCGCTGGTGCTCAGCACTTCGCCGATCAACTCGCGCTGACTGTCCAGGAACCGATTGAAACCGCGCGCCAGATCACCCAGCTCATCGGCGCGACCGGCATCGAGTCGGTGAGTCAAATCTCCACCACCGCTACCGATGGCTACCAGCGCCGCTGTTACCTGTCGGATCGGCCGCACCAGCCCACGGGCCAGCAACACGACCAACAGCAAGCACACCAGCGCCACAGCGAGACCGATCCCGGCACTCATCCACATGGCCTGACGGGCTTCGGCATAGATTTGCGACTGCGGCACTTCGGCCACCAACGTCCAGCCCAGATCCCGCAACGGCAGGCTCAGCGCCAGATAATCTTCACCGTCGCGCACAAAACTGCTGTGCGTGGCGGACGCGTTGGAGGAAGCGCGCTGCCCCATCACCGCTTGGGCGCCTGCCGCGCCAATTTGCTCCACTAACGTGCGTTTTCCGCTCAATTGCGCATCAGGATGGACCTGGATCAACCCGTCGGACCGCACGAGATAAACCTTGCCCCGCTGGCCAAAACTGAAATTGTGGATCAACGCCGACAGCTCTTTCATGCTCAGGCCAAGCCCGGCAACGCCCACGACTTTGCCGGCCTGTTCGACCTTGAGATCGATAAACAGCGCCAACTCACCGGTCGCGGCGTCATTGTCGATATTGAGGGTGCGTGACTGAGGGCTGTCGAGGAACGCGTAGAACCAGGCGTCCTTGGGGTTCGAACGACTGAGGGTCCGATCAAGGCCCTTTTCGTTGTAGTAATGACTGGACGCTGTGCCGACTATCAATGCGGTGAAAGCGTCATGCTCGGCGCGGATGCCTTCCAGATAAGTGACGAAGTTTGCAGCCTGGGCGCTGTTTTCACCTTCGGCCAGCCAGTCTCGCACCATGCTGTTGCTGGCAATATCCTTGGCGGCGGTGAGGGGTTGAACGAGGATGCGCTCGATGTCATTGCGCATCGCTTCGATGCTCGACGGCAGCGCCTGTTCGACCAGGTAGCTCTGGGCGAGGCGATTGACCACAAGGGTATAAATGCCAACCACGATCAGCACACTGACCAGCAGGGCGGTGCCCATGCTCAGGATCAGTTGCCATTGAATACTGCGTCGCCAGAACTGCATGGAACACCCCCAAAGAATAAGAGGCTGAAACAATGCAACAGCCGTGCCGATTGTATACAACTCAAACGACAATTTATTCTTTGGTTGTGCGCAAAGCGGATCAGGCCTGATTGATGGTCTTGGCGATCACTTCAACCGTGGCGCTGACTTGCTCTTGGTAACGGTCGAGTTCGAGCTTGTGTTGCTTTTGCATGTCGATCTGCTGGGAACACAGATTCATCGCGGCCAATACGAGCAGCCGGTCACCGATCAGCGTCGGGTACTTCTTTTTGGTGTCGGCCAGTGCAGCCTTCAACATTAACGCGGCGTCCAGCAGGGTTTGCTCTTCCCCGGCCGGCGCCCTGATCGAATAGTCCTCCCCCAGGATCGAGACGACTTTTACCCCTGCGGCGCCCTGATTCATGCGCTGACTGGGCCGGCGCTTACGCGCTCAACCAGGGCCTGGATGCGGGCAGCGGTGGCGCCTTGTTTTTCTTCCTGTTCCATCAGGCTCAACTGCAGGCTTTCGTTTTCATCCTTGGCCTGAGCCAGTTCTGCGCTCAGGGTCTGATTAGTGCCGAGCAGGGTCTGGTTCTGTTGTACCAGTTCGCTGACCAGCTGTTCCAATTGGCTAAGGGATGCTTCCAACATTTTGATTTTCCAAGCATTTTCAAGGGGCGCGTACGATAAAGAAAAGTCACCACGGATGCCAGGGTTATTCAGGCGCAAAGCCTTGATTTTCCTGGCGGGCGGCCTTCCTCGCGAGTTTTAAAGACTGTGATTGACCCATCTGGTTCCTGCACTTCGTCGCCGAGCCCGTTGTGCGACAAAAACGCGCAGGCGCTCAAGACTTTAGTCGTAGGACCGATAAGCACTTCATACGTCAGCCTCAGCGCCGCATAAATGCGCTTTTCCCGGTAAATACCATGTCCCTTCGTAATATGAATATCGCTCCGCGGGCGTTCCTCGGCTTCGCCCTGATTGGCGGTTTGATGCTGGTTTTGGGGGTATTTGCCTTGAATCAGATGAGCAAGATCCGCGCGGCCGGTGAAGACATTGCTTCGGCGAGCGTGCCGAGCGTGAAAAGCCTCGACGAATTCACTCAACTGACCCTGCGCCTGCGGGTGCTGTCCTATCGCCTGCTGATCAACCGCGAACCCGACGTACAGCAAAAGACCTTTGAGCTGTTCGAGATGCGCAACCAACAGATTCGCGACGCACAAAAAGTCTACGAGCCGCTGATCGATGGTCCGCGCGAACGTGCAGCCTATGATCAATACCTGCAATTGCTGGCGCAGTACCGCCAACTTGAAGACCAGATGAAGAGCCTGTCGCGCAACAACCAGGTCGAAGACTTGCGCAAGTTGCTGAATACCGAATTGCTCACCAACTCCGAAGCCGTTAACGCCGCACTCGCGAAGTTGCTTGAGATCAACACTCAGCAAATCGAAGAAACCAATCAAGAAGCCGCCGACCAGTATTCATCGGCCTTCAACCTGGTCGTTGCGCTGCTGGTCCTCGCCACGGGCCTGACCTGCCTGTTCGCCTGGTTGCTGACCAACAGCATTACCAAGCCGATCGCCAATGCCTTGAGCGCCGCCGAAGCCATTGCCGAGGGCAACCTGACTCGCCCGATCACCGTTGATGGCGAGGATGAAGCGGGCCGCTTGCTGCTGGCCATGTCAAAAATGCAGGACAAGCTGCGCGACACGCTGCAGCGGATTTCAGGTTCCGCCACGCAACTGGCCTCCGCCGCCGAAGAGCTCAACAGCGTCACCGACGAAAGCGCCCGTGGCCTGACTCAGCAAAACAATGAAATCGAACAGGCCGCGACGGCGGTCAACGAAATGACCAGCGCCGTGGAAGAAGTTGCCCGCAACGCTGTCAGCACGTCCGAAGCCTCGAAGAACGCCACCACTTCCGCCGGCGATGGCCGTGACCTGGTGCAGGAAACCGTCAGCGCCATCGAACGCATGAGTGCCGACGTACAGAGCACTGCCACGTTGATCGGCGACCTGGCCAATGAGTCTCGCGACATCGGCAAGGTGCTCGATGTTATTCGTGGCCTGGCCGACCAGACCAACCTCCTGGCCTTGAACGCGGCGATTGAAGCCGCTCGTGCCGGTGAAGCCGGTCGTGGTTTTGCGGTGGTGGCGGATGAGGTGCGTGCGTTGGCTCATCGCACCCAGCAGTCGACCAGCGAAATTGAACGCATGATCGGCAGCATCCAGGGCGGCACCGAGCATGCGGTGAATTCGATGCGTAACAGCACCGAGCGTGCAGAGTCGACCTTGAACATCGCGCGGGGCGCCGGCCTGTCGCTGGACACGATCAACACTGCCATCGTCGAGATCAACGAGCGCAACCTGGTGATCGCCAGCGCAGCAGAAGAACAGGCGCAGGTTGCACGAGAAGTGGATCGCAATCTGGTGAACATCCGGGATTTGTCAGTGCAGTCGGCAACGGGCGCGAACCAGACGAGCGCGGCGAGCAACGAACTGTCGCGGTTGGCGCTGGATCTTAACAATATGGTTGGGCGGTTTAGCCTCTAAGAACGCACCGAAATCTCTGTGGTGAGGGGGCTTTTCTCTGGATGAGTGAATTTACCTGTGGTGAGGGGATTTATCCCCGTTCGGCGGCGAAGCCGTCGCAAGACCTGTTTACCCGGTATGCCTGAAGAAACGCAGGGGCCGCTTCGCAGCCCAACGGGGATAAATCCCCTCACCACCGATAAATCCCCTAACCACAGGCAAATCCCCTAACCACAGGTAAATCCTCTAACCACAGATCAATCTCCTCATACAACGAAATCCCAAAACCACAGATTAATCCCCTCATACAACGAAATCCCCTCACCCCAGATCAATGCCTTGCCACCGTGATTTCACCCCGCGTCCCGGGTGTCATCGGAATTCTGCAAAACCTTTTTGACAGCATCACATTTCAACAGGTTAGAATCGCTGGCACGCAGACTGCATGGTCAGTTTGTGCCCGCCTTTCAGCTTTTCTGGAGTACTGCCTTTGAATGCGACGACCATCAACAGCCTGTTCTTGATCGGCGCGTTGCTGGTAGGTGCGAGCATTCTGGTGAGCTCACTTTCGTCCCGCCTCGGCATCCCGATTCTGGTCATCATTCTTGCCGTCGGCATGGCCGCCGGTGTCGATGGTGGCGGCATTATTTTCGATAACTACCCAACGGCCTATCTGGTCGGCAACCTCGCACTGGCGGTCATTTTGCTCGACGGTGGGTTGCGCACCCGAGTGTCCAGTTTCCGCGTGGCGTTATGGCCGGCGCTCTCGCTGGCCACGGTCGGGGTATTGATTACTACCGGACTGACCGGCATGGCAGCCGCCTGGCTGTTCAACCTGAACATGATTCAGGGGCTGCTGATCGGCGCCATCGTCGGCTCCACCGATGCCGCGGCGGTGTTCTCGCTACTGGGCGGTAAAGGCCTGAACGAGCGGGTCACCGCCAGCCTCGAGATCGAGTCCGGCAGCAACGACCCGATGGCGGTGTTCCTCACTGTGACCCTGATCGACATGCTCGCCAGCGGCCAGACCGGTTTGCATTGGAGCTTGCTGACGCACCTGTTGCGCGAGTTCGGGATCGGCGGCGTCATCGGCCTTGGTGGCGGCTGGGTCATGCTGCAACTGGTCAACCGAATCAACCTGGCCAACGGTCTCTACCCGATTCTGGTGATAGCCGGAGGCCTGGTGATCTTCGCCCTGACCAACGCCCTGCACGGCAGCGGTTTCCTTGCGGTGTACCTGTGCGGTCTGGTGATCGGCAATCGCCCGGTGCGCAGTCGCCACGGGATTTTGCACATGCTCGACGGCATGGCCTGGCTGGCACAGATCGGGATGTTCCTCGTACTTGGCCTGTTGGTGACCCCCCACGATTTGCTGCCCATCGCCCTGCCCGCCCTCGGGTTGGCGCTGTGGATGATTCTGTTTGCGCGGCCACTGTCGGTGGTCGTCGGGCTGCTCCCGTTCAAAGCGTTCCATGGCCGCGAGAAAGCCTTTATTTCCTGGGTGGGCCTGCGCGGAGCGGTCCCGATCATTCTGGCGGTGTTTCCGCTGATGGCCGGGCTGCCCAATGCCCAGCTCTATTTCAACCTCGCGTTCTTTATCGTGCTGGTGTCGCTGCTGGTTCAGGGCACAAGCCTGCCGTGGGTGGCGAAGCTTTTGAAGGTCACCGTGCCGCCAGAACCTGCGCCTATCTCTCGCGCCGCTCTGGAAGTCCACGTGACCAGCGAGTGGGAGCTGTTCGTTTATCGCCTCGGCGCCGAAAAATGGTGCATCGGTTCGCCCCTTCGTGACTTGAAAATGCCCGAAGGCACACGTATCGCAGCCCTGTTTCGTGGTCAACAACTGCTCCATCCGTCGGGTAGTACCGTGCTCGAAGTCGATGATTTACTGTGTGTTATCGGCCATGAACACAACCTTCCGGCCCTCGGAAAACTCTTCAGCCAAGCGCCGCAACGGGGTCTGGATTTGCGCTTCTTCGGCGACTTCGTGCTCGAAGGAGATGCCCAGCTGGCCGCGGTTGCTGCCCTGTACGGGCTGAAGGTCGAAGGCATCGATCCGGACATGTCACTCGGCCACTTCATCGCGCAGAAAGTGGGCGGTGCGCCAGTAGTGGGCGACCAGGTCGAGTGGAACAGCACCATCTGGACAGTCGCGGTCATGGACGGGAACAAGATTGGTAAAGTGGGCGTCAGATTCCCCGAAGGAAGTCGCCCGGGTCCGGGACTCTTCCTCTAAACTCCCTACTTCGTCAGCTTTCGATCGGTCTCTATGTCAACCCTGCGCACCTATTTCTTCATGGCCCTGCTGGGCTTGAGCCTCACGGTCGGTACGTTGCAAGCCGCCGAACCACCTTCCAGCGAAGCCGTGCAAGCAAGCCTGGACAAGATCGCCGATCGCAAACTGCCGGAAGCCGATCAGAAAGCCCTGCAAAGCATCCTGCAAAACACGCTGACCCAGCTAAACAATAAGCGTGATTACGAGCAGAAGCTGATCGATCTCAAGCAGCAACTGGCGACCGCCCCCAAGCAGAACATCGAGAATCAGCGTGAACTGACCCGGTTGAAGGGCACCAAGGTGCTGCCGGTGGAGCAACGCTTCGCCAACCTGTCGATTCAGCAACTTGAGCAGATGCTCACCGAGCGCTCTACCCAGCAAAGCGATCTGCAAAAGGCATTGGCCGATGCCAACAGCCTGGTCATCACGGCCCAAACCCGTCCCGAGCGCGCCCAGGCGGAAATCTCCGCCAGCCAGACGCGCATCCAGCAGATCAACAACACCCTCAAGGCCGGCAAGGACAACGGCAAGGCCCTGAGCGGCGAGCAGCGCGACCAGCTCAATGCCGAGCTTGCCGCCCTCAATGCCCTGATCCCGCTGCGACGCCAGGAACTGGCCGGCAACAGCCAGTTGCAGGACCTGGGGAACAGCCAGCATGACTTGCTCTCGGAGAAATCTGATCGTCTGGATCAAGAGATCCAGGAACTGCAGAACCTGATCAACCAGAAGCGCCTGGCCCAGTCCCAGGAAACCGTCACGCAGCAGTCCATCGAAGCCCAAAAGTCCGGTGGCAGTAGCCTGCTGGCCACTGAAAGCTCGATCAACCTGAAGCTGTCCGACTACCTGCTCAAAAGTACTGACCGCCTCAACATCGTCACCCAGCAAAACCTGCAAACCAAACAGCAACTGGACAGCGTCACCCAGAGCGATTCGGCACTGGACGAACAGATCAATGTGCTCAAAGGCAGCTTGCTGCTCTCCAAGATTCTCTACAAACAGAAACAAGCCCTGCCGCGCCTCAAGCTCGACCGCGACCTCGCGGACCAGATCGCCGACATTCGCCTGTATCAGTTTGATGTCAGCCAGCAACGCGAACTGCTGAGCAATCCGGCCACTTACGTTGACAACTTGCTGGCGACTCAACCGCCGGAGCAAGTCACCCCGCAACTGCGCAAGAGCCTGATGGAACTGGCCAACACCCGCGCCGATTTGCTGGAGCGTTTGAACCGCGAATTGAGCGCAGTGCTCAATGAATCCATCACGCTGCAACTCAATCAGAAACAACTGCTGAGTACCGCGCAGAGCTTGCGCGCAACCCTCGACGAGCAGATGTTCTGGATCCCCAGCAACAAACCGCTGGATTTCGAGTGGATGCACAGCGTGCCGGAGCGCCTGCAGCGTCAGGTCACGACCCTGCCCTGGGCCTCCAGCGTAAGCGAGCTGTACGACGGTCTGACCCAGCGACCGCTGCTGTTCCTGCCGCTGGCGTTGTTGATCGGCGCGCTGCTGTGGCGTCGCAAGAGCCTGTATGCCCGCCTGAACAAGGTTCACCAGGACATCGGTCACTTCAAGCGTGACAGTCAGTTGCACACGCCGCAGGCGATCCTGATCAATATCCTGCTGGCGATGCCGGTTTCCCTCGCCCTCGCCTTATGTGGCCTGGCCTTGCAGATCGATGCTCGCGGTCAAAACGCCAACATGGGCGCGGCACTGTTGCAAATGGCGCAGGCCTGGCTGGTGTTCTACACCGCCTACCGGATTCTCGCGCCGGGTGGCGTGGCAGAGCTGCACTTCCGTTGGGAAAAGCCCCAGGTCGAATTCCTGCAAGGCTGGGTCCGCCGACTCGGGCTGGTAGTGATGGCGCTGGTTGCCGTAGTGGCGGTTGCCGAGCTGCAACCGGCGGCGCTGGCGGATGACGTGCTCGGCATGCCGGTGGTCCTCACCTGTTATGCGCTGATGGCCTGGCTGCTCAGCCGTCTGCTGATCAGCAGCCCGACTCACGAGAATGCCTCACTGTTCCGCAAGGCTGTGGGGATCATGTTCACGGCGTTGCCGATAGCGTTGTTCGTGGCGGTGTGCTTCGGCTACTACTACACCGCGCTGAAACTCAGCGATCGGCTGATCAACACCCTTTACCTGCTGATGTTCTGGCTGGTGATCGAAGCGACCTTCGTCCGCGGCCTCAGCGTTGCAGCCCGACGCCTGGCCTATCAGCGTGCCTTGGCCAAACGCCAGGCCGCCAAAGAGGCCGGCGATGGCGAAGCGGTGATTGAAGAGCCGACGCTGGACATCGAAAAGGTCAACGAACAGTCCTTGCGCCTGATCCGCCTGGCGCTGCTCGGTGGGTTCATGGCCGCGCTGTATTGGGTCTGGTCGGACCTGATCTCGGTGTTTTCGTACCTTGACAACATTACCCTCTACGAATACACCAGCGGCACCGGCGCCAACATGAGCATGGTGCCGATCAGTATCGGCGACATGCTCGGGGCGCTGATCATTATCGGCATCACCTTCGCCCTTGCGCGCAACTTGCCGGGGCTTCTGGAGGTTCTGGTGCTGTCCAAGCTGAACCTCGCCCAGGGTAGCGCCTACGCCACGACTACTTTGCTGTCCTATGTGATCGCCGGCATCGGCTTCGTTTCCACCCTGTCGACCCTCGGTGTGAGCTGGGACAAGCTGCAATGGCTGGTAGCGGCGCTGTCGGTGGGGCTTGGTTTCGGGATGCAGGAGATTTTTGCGAACTTCATCTCCGGGATCATGATCCTGTTCGAACGCCCGGTGCGGATCGGCGACACGATCACCATCGGCAACCTGTCGGGCACCGTGAGCAAGATACGTATTCGCGCCACGACCATCACCGACTTCGACCGCAAGGACATCATTGTCCCGAACAAGACGTTCATCACCGGGCAATTGATCAACTGGTCCCTGACCGACACCATCACCCGTGTCACGCTCAAGCTCGGCGTCGATTACGGCTCGGACCTGGACCTGGTCAAAGAGCTGCTGCTCAAGGCCGCCAGGGAAAACCCGCGCGTCCTGAAAGATCCGGAACCCCACGTGTATTTCCTGAACTTCGGCGAAAGCACGCTCGACCATGAGCTGCGCATGCACGTGCGGGACCTCGGTGACCGTAACCCGGTACTCGACGAGGTCAACCGCTTCATCAATCGCGAGTTCAAAAAGCAGCACATCAACATCTCGTTCCGGCAGATGGAGGTTTACCTCAAGAACCTTCACGGCCAGGAATACAAAATGGTGCCGATCGAGCCGGAAACCAAAACCATCGTGCCGCTGGTCGATGGCAAACCGCCGCAAGAGCCTCCCGCCGCCAAGCTCGACTAACCCGCTTATCCCTAGCAGAATGCTCGGACATTCTGCTGGAGATGGCCGGTGAAAGCCCTCGACGAACTGACCTTCGATAACCGCTTCGCCCGTCTGGGCGATGCCTTTAGCGCTCATGTGCTGCCTGAACCCATCGACAACCCTCGACTGGTGGTGGCCAGCCCCGCCGCCATGGCGCTGCTTGATCTCGAACCGGCCGTGGCCGACACCCCGGAGTTCGCCGAGTTGTTCAGCGGCCACAAGCTCTGGGCGGACGCGGTGCCGAGGGCAATGGTCTATTCCGGTCACCAGTTTGGCTCCTACAACCCCCAATTGGGCGACGGTCGCGGGTTGCTGCTGGGTGAGGTCTACAACGAAGCCGGGGAACACTGGGATTTACACCTGAAAGGCGCCGGTCAGACGCCCTTCTCGCGCATGGGTGATGGACGGGCAGTATTGCGCTCGTCGATCCGCGAGTTTCTGGCGTCTGAAGCGCTGAACGCCCTGAACATTCCCACCACCCGGGCGCTGTGCGTGATCGGTTCAGACACCCCGGTCTGGCGCGAGAAACAGGAGCGCGCGGCCATGGTCCTGCGCCTGGCGCCGAGCCATATCCGTTTCGGGCATTTCGAATATTTCTACTACACCAAGCGCCCCGAGCAGCAGAACGAACTGGGCCAGCACGTCCTGGCCATGCACTTCGCGGAATGCCTCGAACAACCGGAGCCGTACCTGGCGATGTTCCGGGAAATCGTCGAGCGCAATGCCGAGCTGATCGCCAAATGGCAAGCCTATGGTTTCTGCCACGGCGTGATGAACACCGACAACATGTCGATCCTGGGCATCACCTTCGACTTCGGTCCGTTTGCATTCCTCGATGACTTCGACGCCAACTTCATCTGCAACCATTCTGATGACCAAGGCCGCTACTCCTTCAGCAACCAGGTACCGATTGGCCAGTGGAACCTCAGCGCCCTCGCCCAGGCACTGACACCGTTCATCAGCGTCGAAGCCCTGCGCGAAACACTGGGTTTGTACCTGCCGCTGTATCAGGCCCATTATCTGGACCTTATGCGCCGTCGCCTCGGCCTCACCACCGCCGAAGACGATGACCAGAAACTGCTCGAACAGCTGCTGCAACTGATGCAAAACAGCGGCGTCGACTACAGCCTGTTCTTCCGTCGCCTGGGCGACGAAGCACCGCAACTGGCGGTCGCCCGACTTCGCGATGACTTCGTCGACATCAAAGGCTTCGATGCATGGGCCGAGCGCTATGTGGCCCGGGTGGCGCGTGAAGGAGAGATTGACCAGCCGCAGCGCCGCGAGCGGATGCACGCCGTGAACCCGCTCTACATCCTGCGCAACTATCTGGCGCAGAAAGCCATCGATGCGGCAGAGGGCGGCGATTACTCAGAGGTTCGCCGTTTGCATGCGGTGCTGAGCAAGCCGTTCGAGGAACAACCGGGGATGGAACGTTACGCCGAACGGCCGCCGGAGTGGGGCAAGCATCTGGAGATTAGTTGTTCGTCCTAATCGTGCTTAAACCAATGGATCGATGGCGCTGACGACTCGGCTGACAATGTCCGCCATCGTCGCATCGTCGAGTCGCTCGATGAACTTGGCAGAACCATCCCGGACACGCTGTTCGATGTCAAAACTGCGTACCTGATTACAGACGGCCACACCGTTTGTTTCATGGCCGGAAATGATGACGGCCAAGCCGGTGTTTCGACTGAAACTTCCACCGCTGGTCACCGGCACGGTCATGCTGACACCCAGTGCATTGATTTCTCTTGGTGTTATAACGACGAAGCGATGTCGATTCATCATCTCTCGCCCCGCTACCGGATTTGGGTCAATCCAGTAAACATCGCCACGCTGTGGTGCTTGACGACGAACCATCAACCCAGCTCCCGGCCAACTGGATCACCTTCGCGTGCAGACGCGGTCAATGCGTTCAGCTCAGACATTTCTTCAGAGCCCTCAAGCAGTTCAGCAAGACTGAAGCGTTTACGCGGCGTCGGAGTAACCGGGCGGGCTATCAACTCGCCATCTACTACATTCAGTTCCAACTGGGCTCCTACCTCCAGGTGCAAGAGCTTGAGCAAAGTAGGCGGGAGCGTAATCACCGCAGCACCACCTTGACGGCGTATTTTGGAAGTCACGGACATGGGATAACTCCTATCCGAAGTAGGTGAGATATCGATTGCTCGATAAGTGCGACAAAAGTAGCACGCAGTTGACGGCAAAGCTAACACCTCTAAATTGATTTATGGCCGAAATTGCTCCCCAGCGTAGTTGCCGTTTCAGAAGTGAATGCCTGGAAACTGTTAGCAGTTGCAACTGCCTTCGAGCCTGTGACGAGACGACCCCGACTTGATAAACACAGCCGTCGACTCCACCTCACCGTCACTGATTGCCCGATATTCTGGAGCCCGACATGACCGACCCTCTCCTCATCCCCTGCCCCCACTGCAACGGACTGAACCGCATCCCCGCCGAACGCCTCAACGACCACCCTAAATGCGGCCGCTGCAAGGCCGAGGTGTTGTTGAACAAGCCGTTCGAATTGAAGCAAGGCGATTACGCCAGTCAGATCAAGGGTGATCTGCCGCTGCTGGTGGACGTGTGGGCGGACTGGTGCGGGCCGTGCAAGTCATTTGCGCCGGTGTTCGAGCAGGCGGCTGTGCAACTGGCGGGCAAATGTCGACTGGCCAAGCTGGACAGCGAAGCTAACCAGGCGTTGTCGGCGCAGTTGGGGATTCGCTCGATTCCGAGCCTGATTTTGTTCAAGAACGGCCGGGAAGTGGCCCGCCAGAGCGGAGCGTTTCCGCTGCCACAGCTAATGAGCTGGTTGCGTAGCCAGGGGATTTAAAATCACGGCACATTCAAATGTGCGAGCGAGCCTGCTCGCGATAGGGCCGTAACATCCAACGTCGTTGTTGACTGTTACACCTCAATCGCGAGCAGGCTGCTCCCACATGGGTTCTGTGTTCTCGGTAAATCAGGCGTTTTCGAGAAGGTTATGCAACTCGACAAATTGCTGGGTCAGCTTGTGCCGAGGATCGAGATGAATCAGCGGCGTATTGGCCTGATGGGATTCGCGCATGCGCACCGACGTCCCCAGGTAAACAGGCAGCACCGGCAATCCTTCCGCAATCAACTCGTCGAGAATTTGCTGCGGCAGGCTGGCCCGGGCCTGAAACTGGTTAACGACGATGCCCTCTACTTCCAGCCCCTCGTTATGGTCTTCCTTCAGCTCTTCGATCTCAGCCAGCAAACCGTACAGCGCCTGGCGCGAAAAACTGTCGCAATCGAACGGTATCAACACGCGATCGGCTGCGATCAATGCCGAAACCGCATAGAAATTCAGCGCTGGCGGCGTATCGAGATAGATCCGATCGTAATCTTCGGACAATTCGTCGAGCAGTTTGCGCAGCTTGTTGATCTTGTGTTTCGCCTCAAGTTTGGGCTGCAAATCGGCCAGCTCGGCAGTGGCGGTGATGACATGGAGATTATCGAAAGGGGTTTCGTAGATGTCGACCCTGTTTTTCTTCGAGAACGGCCCGGAAGACAGGGTCTGCTTGAAGAAATCGGCAATGCCCATCGGGATGTCATTACCGGTAAGACCTGTCAGGTACTGAGTGGAGTTTGCCTGGGCATCGAGATCCACCAATAGGGTGCGATAGCCTTCACTGGCGCTGACCGCCGCCAGATTGCAGGCAATGCTGGATTTGCCTACGCCACCTTTTTGATTAAACACCACGCGACGCATGTCAAAACCTCCGTGTATCAAAGAATGACCGAGTGTAGTGGTCTACCACGCCGCTTAGCTACCTCCTCCGTCGCAATATGAATGCTGGCCAAGCGACATCTTTTCCCGAACCAACCGGTACATTTTGTTGAGCAAAATGTAACCAGCATTTGCTACGCGCCCGCCGCACCGGGATAATGCGCGCCACTCGGCGCCTGGCGCCACGCAAGGCATGTCGCTGGTTTGTGACTCACTGCGTCAAAAAAGCCCCAGGGGCGGGATGAATGTCTGTGATCAATTTCAACATCGCCCAATGGCGCGCTTGGGCCCCTGGGCTCGAAAGTGTGGACGACTGGCAGGCCTGGAGCCGCGATCCGGTCGTGCTGCCGAGCAGCGATGCAGCCCCCGACGTCTCTTTTCTACCCGCGATGCAGCGTCGCCGACTCAGCCGTCTGGCGCGGATGGCTTTCAGTGTTGGCTGGCCGTTGGCCGATGGTCTGAAGGATTTACCGCTGGTCTTTATTTCCCGACACGGCGAAACCCCACGCACCTTCGACATCTTGAGTGAACTGGCCGCTGATCAGCCTCTTTCACCGACCCAGTTCAGCCTCTCTGTTCACAACGCGATCATCGGTCTCTGGTCGATCATGCGGGGTGAAACCAGTGAAATGACCGCGCTCGCGGCGGCCGGCGACGGGCTGGAACACGGCATGCTAGAGGCGGCGGCGCTGCTTGAAGAAGGCGCGACCGCGGTGCTGGTGGTGGTCACCGAAGAGCAACCGCCCGAAGCCTACTCGACCTGGATTGACGATGTGCCGTTCCCGTATGCGCTGGGCCTATTACTCACACCCGGTAAAGATTGGCAGCTGTCCCTGAACAGCACCCCACAAGCATTGTCCAAACCCCACTGGCCTCACGCACTGAATCTCTTGCGTACCCTGCTCGGCCAGCAGACCACCTGCCAACATGCCTGGAAAAATCGTGTATGGACCTGGCAACGCAACCAGTAACCGAGAAAGCCCGCGACGCCTATTACTGGCGTCTGCTGGCAACCGCCGCCAGCTTCACCCTCTTCGGGTTGGGCGGGCTGTGCCTGCGCCTGGTGGTTTTCCCGATCCTGAACTGCCTGCCTGGTGATACCCAGACCCACAGGCTGCGGGCAAGGAAAACCGTCAGTCGCTGCTTCTGGTTTTTTGTGCGGTTCATGGCCCGCTCCGGCGTGCTGACCTACAACATTCAGGGCGCCGAAAAGCTCGGCCGGCCAGGGCAGATGATCGTGGCCAATCACCCGTCGCTGATCGACGTAGTGTTTCTGATCGGCCTTGTGCCCCATGCCAACTGCGTGGTCAAAAAAAGCCTGTGGGAAAATCCCTTCACCCGTGGCCCCCTGCGCAGCACCGACTACATCAGTAACGACGGCAGCATGGACATGCTCGATGCCGCCGCCGATGCGCTGAAAAGCGGCCAGACCCTGATCATCTTTCCCGAAGGCACTCGCACCCAGCCCGGTAAACCACCGGCCTTTCATCGGGGGGCCGCGGCAATCGCGCTGCGCGGTGCGAAAATCCTCACTCCGGTGACCATTAAAGTCAGCCCCACGACGCTCACCAAGGCCGAGCCCTGGTATCGCATTCCGAAACGCCGCGTGCACTTCAGTTTCCACGTCGGGGCCGATATAGACCCACAAGCCTTCGCCGCGTGTGGCCCGGCGCCCCAGGCCTCACGCAAGCTCAACGATTTTTTGCATTCTTACTACATTAAGGAGCTCGCCGAAGATGAGCGATCTACACCGTGAAATCAAACAACTGATCATTGACGCCCTGGGCCTCGAAGACATCAGCGCACAAGATATCGGCGACGACCAGACACTGTTCGGTGAAGGCCTGGGCCTGGACTCGGTAGACGCGCTTGAACTCGGCCTGGCGATCCAGAAAAAGTACGGCATCAAAATCGATGCCGATGCGAAGGACACGCGCAATCACTTCAGTAACGTGGCGAGCCTTGCGGCGTTCGTCACCGCAAAACAGGCAGCTTGAGACCGGACCATGCAAACTCGTGACGACATATTCAACACCTTGCGCGATGCCTTGGTCGAACTCTTCGAGCTGGACCCCGAGCGCGTGAGCCTCGAATCCAATCTGTACCAGGACCTGGAAATCGACAGTATCGATGCCGTCGACCTGATCGATCACATCAAGCGTCAAACCGGCAAGAAAATCGCCGCCGAGGAGTTCAAATCGGTGCGTACCGTCAGCGACGTGGTCGAGGCGGTTTACCGCCTGGTTGAACCCGCCGCATGAGCCGATTGATCGGCCTGGGCCTGCTGCTGGCGGGCCTGCTGTACCCTTTCGCGGTGTTTTTCGGCATGGAGCATTTCGCCCCGTGGCAATTTGGTTTGCTACTGGGCAGCTTGTGGCTGGCGCGGGCGCTATTGGGGTCACGCAAGCCAGGCAGCGTGTGGATGGCGATCACCGCGATAACGTTTTGCCTGTTACTGGCCGTGTTCGACAGCCCGCTCTTGCTGCGTTGGTACCCGGTGCTGATCAGCGCATTCATGCTTGGCCTGTTTGGTCTGAGCCTGAAATTCGGTCCGCCGATGGTCGAACGCCTGGCTCGCCTGCGTGAGCCGCATCTGCCGGCCAAGGCCATTGTTTATACCCGCCAGGTGACCATCGTCTGGAGCGTATTTTTTCTGTGTAACGGTTTGCTGGCCGCCGCCCTGACCCTCTGGGCTCCGCTGAGTTGGTGGATGTTGTACACCGGCCTGATCTCCTACGGGTTGATGGGGCTGCTGTTTGCCATTGAATGGCTGATACGCCAACGGGTACGAGGCCACCCATGAATTGGATAAAACTTGAGCATCTGCTGCTCAAGGCTCAACCGGAACGCGCGGTGACGGCCGACCCGGTACTGAATCACGCGCACCTGTGCGCACAGGCATTGAGTCTGGCCGCCGGCCTGAAAGAGCAAGGCGTGCAGCGCGTCGCCGTGCATTTTGAAGACGCAGCGGATCTGGCCATTGCCCTGCTCGGTGCCTGGCGCGCCGGTGTCAGCGTGCTGCTGCCTGCCGATCTGCAACCCCAAACGCGCCAGCGCTGGTCGAGCGACGTCGACCTGTGGCTGACCGATCTGGCAGACGATGGGCACCTGACCGATTATCAACATCCGCCAATGCCCCCTGCCGAACTGGATCTGGACCTTTGTCGGTTGAGCGTGTGTACCTCCGGTTCCAGCGGTGAACCCAAGCGGATCGAGAAAACCCTTCGTCAACTGGCCAATGAAGTCCAAGCGCTGGAAGCGCTCTGGGGCGTGGACCTGGGCGAGGCTTGCATCATCTCGAGCGTCGCCACCCAGCATATTTATGGATTGCTGTTCAGGGTGCTGTGGCCGCTGTGCGCCGCACGCCCGTTCGTGCGCACGCAACTGGCCTTCCCGGAGGACCTGCAACGCGCCAGCCGCGAACAGGGCACCTTCGCCTGGGTCGCCAGCCCGGCGCTGCTCAAGCGTATGGGCGACAACCTCGACTGGCCAGCCTTGAGCGCGGTGCGTCGGGTGTTCTCATCCGGCGGCGCCTTACCGGCCGAGGCCGCGCAACGTTTGCATCAGCGCTTGCAACAGTGGCCGACAGAAATTCTCGGCAGCTCGGAAACGGGGGGTATTGCCTGGCGTCAGGCAGATGACCTGTGGCGACCCTTTACCGGTGTCGAGCTGAGCCAGGACAGCGACGGCGCGCTGCTTGTCGCTTCGCCTTATCTGCCTCCCGGTCATACCGAACACACTGCGGATGCTGCGCGAATCGCTGCCGACGGCCGATTCGAATTGCTGGGGCGGCTGGACCGAATCGTCAAACTCGAAGAGAAACGTATCTCGCTTCCGATGCTCGAACACGCCCTGATGGCCCACGGCTGGGTGGCTGAAGCGCGCCTTGGCGTGGTGCAGGAAAACCGCGCCTCATTGGGCGCGCTGCTGGTGCTGAGCGAGTCCGGCCTGCATGCCTTGCGCAATCAAGGCCGGCGCACACTCACTGAAGCACTGCGTCAGCACCTGAGCCAGCACTGCGAAACCCTGGCGCTGCCGCGACGCTGGCGTCTTTTGCGACAACTGCCGCTGAACGCGCAGGGCAAGCTGCCGCAAGGCCAGGTCGAAGCATTGCTGTTGGCGCCGCGTCCGAAAACACCGGAGGTGCTCGAACAGGTTGAGGTCGAGGGTGAGTGGAGCCTGCAACTGGCGGTGCCACCGGACCTCGCCTTCTTCAGTGGTCATTTCCCGCAGACGCCCGTGTTACCGGGCGTGGTGCAGGTGGATTGGGCGTTAAGCTTTGGTCAGCAACTGATGAACCTGCCGGAAAAATTTGCCGGCATGGAAGTCCTGAAGTTTCAGCAACTGGTGCGTCCTGGGGATGAAGTGCAACTGCATCTGCGCTTCGACCCGGTACGCAGCAAATTGTATTTCGCCTATCGCAACGAGACCGCGACCTGTTCAAGCGGGCGGATTTTGCTGGAGGCCAATGGTGGGTAATGTACGATCCCCTGTAGCAGCTGCCGAAGGCTGCGTCCGAGTGCGAAGCACTCGCCTTGGCCTGCCCATTCACTCCAAAAAACCCTCAACGACCGCTTCGCGGCCGGACGCAGGCTTCGCCAGCTGCTACAGGGGTGTGAATCTTCATGCATAACCCCTGCGCCATCATCCCCGTCTACAACCACGAAACCGCCATCACCACCGTGGTCGATGCGGTGCTCGGCAGCGGCTTACCCTGCATTCTGGTTGACGATGCCAGCGATCCAGTCTGCGCAAAAGTGCTCGACCACCTGGCCCGGCGCGAAAACGTCTTTCTGATCCGCCTCACCGCTAACCAGGGCAAGGGCGGCGCGGTCATGACCGGTCTGCGCGAGGCTTCCCGCCTGGGTTTCAGCCACGCCTTGCAAGTGGACGCCGATGGCCAGCACGACCTGCTGGACGTGAGTGTTTTCATCGAGCAATCGCGCGCGCATCCCGAAGCGGTGATCTGCGGCTATCCGCAGTACGACGACAGCGTGCCAAAGGGTCGCTTGTATGCCCGCTACCTGACTCACGTCATGGTCTGGATCAACACGCTGTCGTTGCAGATTCGCGACTCCATGTGCGGTTTTCGCGTGTATCCCGTGCCACCGACCCTGGCGCTGATCAATTCGGCGAAAATCGGCAAGCGCATGGATTTCGACTCGGACATCCTCGTGCGACTGGCCTGGCGCAACCAGCCCATGCACTGGCTGCCCACCAAGGTTCATTACCCGCTGGACGGCGTTTCGCATTTCCGCCTGTTCCACGACAACGTGCTGATTTCGAGCATGCACACACGCCTGTTCTTCGGCATGTTGCTGCGGGCGCCGGTGATTCTCTGGCGGCGGTGGCGAGCATGAGCGTCGACAACGAGCACTGGGCCGACCGCGAGGAACGCGGCAGTTTCTGGCTGATGAAATTCACCGCCGTCTGCGCCAAAGTGCTGGGCCGGCGGTTGCTCAGCCCGCTGCTGTACGGCATCGTCCTGTACTTTTTCCTGTTCGGCCGCAGCGCTCGTAAAAGCGCCTGGCAATACCAGCAGCGCCTCGCCGACTGGAGTGGCCGCAGCGAACTGCGCCCGACCCATTGGCGGGTGTTCGGTCAGTTCATGGCGTTTGCCGATTCCATGCTCGACAAGCTCGACGTGTGGAACGGCAAACTGAGCATCGAGCAGATCGAAATCATCGACCCGGCGCTGCTGCGCAGTCAGCTACGCGGTACTCGCGGGCAGATGCTGGTGGGCGCACATTTGGGCAACCTCGAAGTCTGCCGCGCGCTCGCCGAGATTGGCGAAAAAGTCACCATGAACGTGCTGGTGCACACCAAGCACGCCGAACAATTCAACCGTTTGCTGGGCGAAGCCGGGGCGACCAACCTGCGCCTGATCCAGGTCAGCGAGCTGAACCCGGTGATCATGCTGCAACTGCATGAGCGCCTGGAGCGCGGTGAATGGCTGGCGATTGCCGGCGACCGCGTGCCGCTGCACGGCGGGCGAAGCGTCACGGTGGACTTTCTCGGGCATCAAGCGGCGTTCCCCCAAGGACCGTGGCTGCTGGCCGGCCTGCTCAAGTGCCCGGTCAATCTGTTGCTGTGCCTCAAGAAACCCACAGGCGACTATCGACTGACCCTCGAACCGTTCACCGACGCCGTGGTCTGGAAACGAAGCGAGCGCGAGCAGGTCATTCATCAGTGGGCGACCCGCTACGCCGAACGCTTGGGTCACTATTGCCTCGAAGCCCCTCAACAATGGTTCAACTTTTACCCTTTCTGGAAGACCGATGACGACGCCAACGCTTGAGCCGGTAACTTTCGGCGAACTCCCTTTGTCCATCGAAGACGTGCTGGCCCTGGCCAACCGTCAGGCGCCGACGCAATTGCAAGGCGACCCCGAGTTCCGTCGGCGTATCGCCAAGGGCGCGCAGTTCCTGGATTCCCTGCTGGACAAGGAAGGCGTGATCTACGGTGTCACCACCGGTTATGGCGACTCTTGCGTGGTCGCGGTGCCGCTGCATCACGTCGAGGCGCTGCCCCGTCATCTGTACACGTTCCACGGCTGCGGCCTGGGCAAACTGCTCGATGCCCAGGCGACTCGCGCGGTACTCGCGGCGCGTTTGCAGTCGTTGTGCCAAGGAGTGTCCGGGGTTCGCGTGGAACTGCTGGAACGCCTCCAGGCGTTCATCGAACACGACATCCTGCCGCTGATTCCCGAGGAAGGTTCGGTAGGCGCCAGCGGGGATCTGACGCCGTTGTCCTATGTTGCCGCGACGTTATCGGGAGAACGCGAGGTGATGTTCCGTGGCGAACGTCGACAGGCCGCTGATGTGCATGACGAACTCGGCTGGGAGCCGTTGGTGCTGCGTCCCAAGGAAGCGCTGGCGTTGATGAACGGTACTGCCGTCATGACCGGTCTCGCTTGCCTGGCCTATGCCCGCGCCGATTACCTGTTGCAACTCGCCACGCGCATCACGGCGCTGAACGTGGTTGCGCTGCAAGGCAATCCGGAGCACTTCGACGAGCGCCTGTTCGCCGCCAAGCCTCATCCCGGGCAGATGCAAGTGGCCGCCTGGCTGCGCAAGGACCTGGCAATCGACGCGCCGACTGCACCGCTGCATCGCCTGCAGGACCGCTATTCCCTACGTTGTGCGCCGCATGTTCTCGGCGTGCTGGCCGACAGCCTGAACTGGCTGCGCTCCTTCATCGAAATCGAGCTCAACAGCGCCAATGACAACCCGATCATCGACGCCGAAGCCGAGCGTGTGCTGCACGGCGGGCACTTTTACGGCGGTCACATTGCCTTCGCGATGGACAGCCTGAAGAACCTGGTCGCCAACGTCGCCGATCTGCTGGATCGCCAACTGGCACTCCTGGTGGACGAGCGTTACAACCACGGCCTGCCAAGCAATCTGTCCGGCGCCAGCGCTGATCGCGCGATGCTCAACCACGGCTTCAAGGCGGTGCAGATCGGCACCAGCGCCTGGACCGCCGAAGCGCTGAAAAACACCATGCCCGCCAGTGTGTTTTCGCGCTCCACCGAGTGTCATAACCAGGACAAGGTGAGCATGGGCACCATCGCGGCGCGCGACGCCATCCGTGTGTTGGAGCTGACCGAACAGGTCGCCGCCGCCACGCTGCTGGCCGCCAATCAAGGCGTCTGGTTGCGCAGCAAAGCCGAGGACGCGCGTCCTTTGCCACCGGCCCTAGCGGCCATGCACGAAGCCCTGGGCAAGGACTTCCCGCCGGTCATCGAAGACCGGGCACTGGAAGGCGAATTGCGTCTGTGCCTCAAGCGTATCGCCGAACAACACTGGAGGCTTCATGCGTAGCAAGGGCGTGCTTCACATCGATACGGAAATCCAGGTGCCATTTTTCGACGTCGACACCATGCACGTCGTCTGGCATGGCCATTACGTCAAATACCTTGAAGTCGCCCGCTGCGCGTTGCTGGACAAGATCGGCCACAACTACACCGCCATGGTCGAATCTGGCTATGCCTGGCCGGTGATCGACCTGCAACTGCGTTACGTACGCGGCGCCGTGTTCGGCCAGAAGCTGAATGTTCGAGCCAATCTGGTGGAATGGGAGAACCGCCTGAAGATCAACTACCTGATCAGCGACCTGGACACCGGCGAACGCCTGACCCGCGCCGTGTCCGTGCAAGTCGCTGTCGACATGGACAGCCGTGAGATGCAACTCGCATCGCCCAAGGTCTTCACCGACGCAGTCGAAAGGATGCTTCCATGACTCCAGGAATCGACACCTCTTTTGATGCCCCGCCGACCCCCTGTAGCGAGCGAGCTTGCTCGCGCTTGAGTGCGCAGCGCTCACCAATTCGCCGATTTTGGGGCCGCTACGCAGTCCAGCGCGAGCAAGCTCGCTCGCCACAATTTTTACTGCTCAGGTGCCTGAGTATGCTGGCGCTGCTCGGCTTGTCGTCGCTCGCTCAGGCGTTTGATCTGCAGCAACTCAGCGATCAACTGGCCAAACCCGATGTCATCCACGGCCATTTCATTCAGGAAAAACACCTGCGCGCCCTGCCTCAACCGTTGACCAGCAAGGGCACGTTCGTTCTCGCAAAAAATCAGGGCCTGCTGTGGTTACTGAAAACGCCGCTGCAACAGGATTACCGCATCAACGACAAAGGAATCTCACGACGTGATGCCAACGGTTGGCAACTGCTACCGGGCAAAAGTGCCGGCGCCGAGCAGAACCGTTTGTTCCTCGCCGTCTTGCAAGGTGACAGCAGCGGACTGACCAGGGATTTCGAGCTGTCGCTAAGCGGCGACGCACAGGACTGGAAGCTGACCTTGATCCCCCGCTCGATGTTGCTCAAGCAGGTGTTCAACCAGATCAACATCACCGGGGGTGAGTTGGTGCACAGCATCGAACTGCTGGAAACCCAGGGCGACAGCACGCTGCTGCGCATGCAGGACAGCACCAGCGCACAACCGTTAACCGAAGCGGAGCAGCATGACTTTGCCGAATGAACGCAGGCTCCCCACGTTCTTTCTGATCCTGCTGCTGGCGGTGCTCGCGCTCGCTGGTTGGCAATGGCGTGACGGCCCTCCGCTGTCGGCCAACCTCATGGAGCTGGTGCCGGGCACCGCCCCGGACGCATTGGAACTGCGCGCCGAACAACGCATGCAAGAACCGCTCAACCGGGAAATGCTGGTGCTGGTCGGCCATACCGATCGCCAGCAAGCCGTCGCGATGGCGCAGAAACTCGGGGAGCAGTGGCAGGCCAGCGGCCTGTTCGAAAAGGTCCAGTGGAACCTGCAAGCCGACCTGCCGGCGTTGCGCACGCAACTGTTGCAAGGTCGATTGGCAATGCTTTCCGCAGAGGATCGGCAACAGCTGATCGAGCATCCTGACGCGTTCATCCAACAGCGCGTACAAGCGCTGTTCGACCCTTTCACTGGCTTCACGCTGGTACCGAGCCAGGATGACTGGCTCGGCCTGACCGGACGCATCCAGAACAGCCAGCCGCAGCACGGCGCAGTGCAGCTGGACATCGGCAGCGGCGCGCTGATTGCCGACGCCGACGGCAAAAGTTGGGTGTTGCTGCGTGCACGCACCACCGGCAACGCCTTCGACATGAAGCTGCCGTTGCAAGTGGCCGACCTGCTCCAGACCAGTCGCGAAGAAGCTGCGCAGGCCGACGTGCAACTGCTTGCTGCCAGTGGCCTGCTGTACGCCGCCAATGGCCAGCAGCAAGCCACCCGCGAGATGACCTGGGTGGGCGGCGGCGCGACGGTCGGGATTTTGCTGTTGCTGTTGCTGGCCTTCCGACGCTGGCGCGTTGTGCTCGCGTTCGTCCCGGTACTGGTGGGCATGCTGTTCGGCGCAGTCGCGTGCGTCGCGTTGTTCGGTCATATGCATGTCATGACGCTGGTGCTGGGTTCGAGCCTGATCGGCGTTGCCGTCGACTACCCGCTGCATTACCTGTCCAAGAGCTGGAGCCTGAAACCCTGGCACAGTTGGCCGGCCTTGCGCCTGACGTTGCCCGGCCTGACGCTGAGCCTGATCACAAGCTGCATCGGCTATCTCGCCCTGGCCTGGACGCCCTTCCCGGCCCTGACCCAGATCGCCGTGTTCTCTGCCGCCGGGCTGCTTGGCGCTTACCTGTCTGCGGTGTGCCTGTTACCTGCGCTGCTCAAGGGCGTCGATCTGCGACCGGCGCAATGGCCGCTGAAAGTCTGCGAATACTTGCTGAAGCTGCGCGAGGCATTGCTCAAACATGCCAGCACGCCGGTGCTGCTGGCCTTGCTGATCGCCTTCTGCGTGGGCGGTCTGTTGAAGCTCGACAGCAAGAACGATATTCGCCAATGGGTCGGCGCACCGCAGCAATTGACCGATGAAGCTCAAGCCATTGCGCGCATCACCGGCTATCAGCCCACCAGTCAATTCTTCCTTGTGCGGGCGACCAATCAAGAGGAATTACTCGAACGGCAAACCGCGCTGAGCGACCGCCTGGATCAACTGGTCAACCTGGAAAAACTTCAGGGCTACCTCTCGCTCAATCAATTGGTCAGTCAGCCAAGCGAGCAGTTGCAGGTGCGCGAAGCGCTGCAAAAACTGGCGCAATTCTGGCAGCCACTGCTCGCCCTCGGTGTGCCGGCCGAAGCGCTGCACGCCGAAGTGACGACGCTGCAGGCGTTGCCCACTCAGGACATCGACGCGGCACTGGCCGGCCCCTTGGCGGAGCCTTATCGCCCACTCTGGCTGGGCCCGACCGATGACGGCGGTGTGGCGGCCATGGTCAGCCTGCAAGGTCTGAACAACCCTGCGCTGCTGCAAATTCAGGCGAGGGACTTGCCGGGAGTGGAACTGGTCGATCGCCTCGGTGAACTGAATTCGGTGTTTGCCGCCACCCAGATCAGCGCCGCTGAATTGAAACTCGCCTCCTGCGTATTGATCGTGCTGGTGCTGATCCTGCCGTTCGGCCTCGGCGGTGCCCTGCGCATCGTCGCCCTGCCGTTGCTGGCCGCACTGTGTAGCCTGGCCAGTCTGGGCTGGCTGGGACAACCGCTGACGTTGTTCAGCCTGTTCGGCCTGCTGCTGGTGACGGCGATCAGTGTCGATTATGCGATCCTCATGCGCGAGCAGGTCGGCGGCGCTGCCGTGAGCCTGCTGGGCACCTTGCTGGCAGCGCTGACCACCTGGCTGTCGTTCGGTTTACTCGCGGTTTCGAGCACCCCTGCCGTCAGCAACTTTGGCCTCTCGGTGAGCCTGGGCCTGGCCTTCAGCTTCATGCTGGCGCCGTGGGCCGGGCGCCAAAACCATGCGGTTGTGGTTGCGGAGCGGGCAGAGTGATGATCCTCGGGTTTTGGGCAATGGCCCTGGCGCTGTTCGCCGTGGCCACTCGTGTCGGGCGCCACTTCGGGCTGATCCCGATCGTCAGCCAATTGCTCCTGGCGACCCTCGGCTTGCCGCTGTTGATGTACTTCTGGATCGAGCCGGGCTGGCAGTTGAGCGGCGCTCAACTGATCTCGCCAACCTGGTTGAAAAATCTCTACAGCCTGAGTTTTGCCCTGCTGCTGGGACACATCCTCAGTGATGTGATCGACCTGCGCCTTGATCGCCAGAGCCTGAAAATAGCTCTGCCGAGTTTCTGCATTCCGTTCGCCTGCGGACTGGCGACGGCCGCTTGGCTGCTGCCGGCGCAACCGTGGATCAGTTCACTGGCGGTCGGTTTGCTGTTCGCCATTACCGCGATCCCGGTGTTGTACCTGTACCTGCGGCACATCAACTACCCGACTGCCGCCACTCGGCGACTGGTGCAAACCGCGATCCTGATCGACCTCACGTGCTGGACCCTGTTCGCCATCGCCCAGGGCAGCCTGCACCTGAGCAGCCTGTTGCTGCCACTCGCCGGGGCGTGCCTGCCGTTGCTGCTGCGTCTGCTCAGGCTGCGCCAACCGTTGCTGCACAGTGGCTGCTTCTTCGCCCTGCTGGTGGTCGCGGAACACTACAGGCTTAACGCGCTGATTCTCGGCATCGGTTATCTGTTGTGCATGGCGGCATTGAAGGTGCCGCTGATTCTGCCGCTGCCGGCCCTGTGGATGAGTCGCCTGCAGACGTACATTGCGATCCCGCTGATCCTCACGTTCGGTATCGTGCAGATCAACGTCCACAGCGCCATGGACAGCCTCAGCGGACTGCAACTGAGTGCACTGCTGCTGTTGCCGATTGCCAGTAAACTGCTGGGCAACTGGCTCGGCCTGGGCTGGGCTGGTGCATCGTTCGAAGGCGCCAGCCGCTGGCGCGAAAGTATCCTGCTGAACATTCGCGGTTTGAGTGAGATCGTCTTTCTCAACCTGCTGTTGCAACAACAACTCATCAGCCCGGCGCTGTACTTTGCGCTGATGCTGATGGGCCTGATTGCGACACTGCTGCCGGCACTGGCCGGTATGCACCGAACCCCCATGAACATCGCCGCCCCGACAAGGAATCCCCATGCCAACAGTTGAAATGGAACGTCGCCAGGTTGTTGTCATCGGTGCAGGCCCGTCGGGCGCAATCGCCGCCGCGCTGCTCAAGCGCAAGGGGCACGATGTGCTGATGATCGAGCGCCAGCATTTCCCGAGGTTTTCCATCGGCGAAAGCCTGCTGTCCCACTGCCTGGATTTCGTCGAAGAAGCCGGCATGCTCGAGGCAGTGAACGCCGCCGGGTTCCAGCTGAAAACCGGCGCCGCCTTCGCCTGGGGCGAGCAGTACAGCGCCTTTGATTTTGGTGACACCTTCAGCAACGGCAAGCCCACCACCTTCCAGGTACAGCGCGCCGATTTCGACAAGCTGCTGGCGGATCAGGCCGCGTTGCAAGGCGTGGAAGTCCGCTACGGCGAAGCCATTGTCAGCGTTGATATCGACCGGCCAACCCCCCTGCTCGGTGTGCAGCGAGAAGACGGCAGCGAGTACCAGATCGAAGCCGGGTTCATGCTCGATGCCAGTGGTTACGGCCGCGTCCTGCCGCGCTTGCTCGACCTCGAAGCGCCCTCGAATTTTCCGGTGCGCCAGGCCGTGTTCACCCACGTCGAAGACCATATCGACAACCCGTCTTTCGACCGCACGAAAATCCTCGTCACCACCCACCCGACCCAACGCGACATCTGGTTCTGGACCATCCCCTTCAGCAATGGCCGATGCTCGGTAGGCGTGGTCGCGGCGGCGGAACATTTCGAAGGTCGCGCCGATAATCTCGACGACTGCCTGCGCGGATTCATCGCCCAAACCCCTAGCCTGTCCGGCGTGCTGAACAATGCCGTGTGGGATACGCCGGCGCGCACCATCGGCGGTTACTCCGCCAACGTCAAAACCCTGCATGGCCCGGGCTTTGCGCTGTTGGGTAATGCGGCGGAATTCCTTGATCCGGTCTTCTCCTCCGGCGTGACCATCGCCATGCGTTCGGCGAGCATGGCCGCCGCCGTTCTGCACCGCCAACTGCAAGGCGAAAGCGTCGACTGGCAGACCGAATTTGCCGAACCGCTCAAGCGTGGCGTGGACACGTTCCGCTGCTACGTCGAAGGCTGGTACGCCGGGACTTTCCAGGACGTGATTTACCACCCGGACAGCTCACCCGATATCCGCCGCATGATCAGCGCGATCCTCGCGGGCTATGCCTGGGACGTGCGCAACCCGTTCGTTGCCGAACCCAAACGCCGACTGCGCATGCTGTCGGAGCTCTGTGCAAGGGATGCGACATGAGTTACCTGAGCGACAACTACGTCGAGGAAACCCGCTTCGGCTTCTGGTTCCTGCGCAGCCATACCTGGCAGCACCATGTGTTGCGAGTCGCCATCAATGATTTGCGCAACCTGTTCACTGAAGCGCTGCCGTGCAATCCCGTGTTGCTGGATGCCGGTTGCGGTCAGGGCAAGTCGTTCCAGTACTTGCACCAGCGCTTTTCGCCTCAGCGATTGATCGGTCTGGACGCCGACCCACACAGCTTGCTCCTTAGCCGTGAAGAAGCGGCCCGTCAGGGGATGGACGTGGAGTTGATCGGCAGCGACTGCGCCCGCATCAACGTGCCGGATGCCAGCGTTGACCTGCTGTTTTGCCACCAGACGTTCCACCATCTGGTCGAGCAAGACGAAGCCCTGGCCGAGTTCTACCGGGTGCTCAAGCCGGGCGGTTATCTGCTGTTCGCCGAGTCCACCGAGGCTTACATTGATACGTGGGTGATCCGCTGGTTGTTTCGTCATCCGATGCACGTGCAGAAAAGCGCTGCCGGGTATCTGCAGATGATCCGCCAACAGGGTTTCGAATTCAGTCCGCAGAACGTTTCGTACCCGTACCTGTGGTGGAGCCGCGCCAGGGATTTCGGTTTGCTTGAACGCTTCGGCTTGCGTCAGCCAAAGCCCTTTGGCCAGCGGGAAGAAACCCTGGTCAATGTGGTGGCCCGCAAACCGCTTGAGAGAGCACTGTGATGTTCACTGTCGTCAAATTCTGTGGGAGTGAGCCTGCGCGCGATTGCGCTGGCTCAGGCAACCTGACTGTTGGATGTAATACCGTCATCGCGAGCAGGCTCACGCCTACCGGGATAGCGAGGTTTTTGCTACTGGGCGCCGCCTTGCTGTTGAGCGCCTGTGCCACCCGCGCGCCGCTGCCCGAGCAGACCCCGGACCTGCCATTGCCGTTGCAACTGCACATCCAGCGCCTGCAGGACGATCAGCGTCTGGACTGGGTTTTGGTGATCCAGCGCGAAGGCCCTGGCATTCGCTGGTCGATGATGGACTTGTTGGGTATCCCGCAGGCCCGCCAGAAACTGATCGACGGTGAATGGCACGCCGACGGTCTGCTGCCGCCGAATCCGGAAGCGAGAGAGCTGTTCGCGGCACTGATGTTTGCGCTGACGCCCAAGGATCAACTCCAGGGTAACTATCCGCTCGCCTGGCAACATGGCGCACAACGGAGCCTGCCCGAGCACTGGGATGTGCGTTACGCGCAGCCGATGAATTTTGAGCTGACCCTGCCTAAAGGCCCGAAATATCAGGTCACGCCGCTGAGCGGGGACACGCCATGACGGCCTATCTGAACGCACTCGGGGTGATCTGTGCCCTGGGTCGGGACAAGCAGGAAGTAGCACACCATCTGTTTGCCGGTGATTGCTCCGGCATGCGCAATGAAAGCGGCTGGGTCGCAGACCGCTCATTACCGGTGGCCGCCGTACGCGGTGAGCTCGCACCCATTCCCGCTGGACTCGCGGACCAAGGCACCCGTAATAATCAATTGCTGCTCGAAGCGGCACTGCAGATCCGCGGAGACATCGACCAGGCCATCCAGACTTACGGTCGTGACCGTATCGGCGTGGTCCTGGGCACCAGCACATCGGGCATCGACGAAGCCAGTCGCGGGCTCGCTCACTACATTCGTGAAGATGAATTTCCCGCCCAATACGACTATCAGCAACAGGAACTCGGCGCGCCGGCGAATTTCCTTGCGCAATGGCTGCAATTGAGTGGTCCGGCCTATGTAATTTCCACCGCCTGCACCTCCAGCGCACGGGCGTTGATGAGTGCCCAGCGCCTGCTGAATCTCGGCCTGTGCGACGCAGTGCTGTGCGGCGGGGTCGACACCCTGTGCAAGCTGACATTGAACGGGTTCTCGGCGCTGGACGCGGTATCCGGGCAACGCTGCAATCCGTTTTCGGTCAATCGCAACGGCATCAACATCGGCGAAGCAGCGGTGTTGTTTCTGATGACCAGACGTGCCGGCGAACATCAATCGATTGCCCTGCTCGGCAGCGGCGCCAGCTCCGACGCGCATCACATCTCCGCCCCGGAACCGACCGGCCGCGGTGCCCTGCAAGCGATGCGCAAAGCCCTGAGCCGCGCGAGCCTGCAACCCGAACAGATTGGCTACCTGAACCTGCACGGCACCGCCACGCAACACAACGACGCGATGGAAAGCCTGGCGGTGGCCACGCTGTTCCCGGCAGGCGTGCCGTGTTCGTCGACCAAACCGATGACCGGTCATACCCTTGGCGCGGCCGGGGCACTCGAAGCGGCCTTCTGCTGGTTGAGCCTGAGCACTGACAATCAACAGCACGCCTTGCCGCCGCACGTCTGGGATGGCCAGCCAGACCCTGGGCTGCCCGCACTGAAGTGGGTGACCCCGGCCGATCGGCTGACGTCCATTGCACCTCGCTACCTGATGAGCAATTCCTTTGCCTTCGGTGGCAACAACGTCAGCCTGATAATCGGAGACGCACCATGATCGACTGGCCGCTCGCCGAACTGCTGCCTCACGCTGGCGACATGATCCTGATCGAGCAGGTTTTGTCCTTCGATGACGAGCAGATCCTCACCCGGCTGATCGTCAAACCCGACGGCCTGTTCAACCGTCCCGACGGCAGCCTGCCAGCCTGGGTCGGCATCGAACTGATGGCCCAGAGCGTTGCCGCCTATGCCGGCTGTCATGCACGCCAGCGTGGCGATGCCGTGGCGCTGGGCTTCCTGCTGGGCACCCGTAAATTCGAATGCAACGTCGAACATTTCCCCGCCGGCACCGAGCTGACCATCCACGGGCTGCGCTCGCTCGAAGACGATAACGGCATGGGCGTGTTCGAATGCCACATCAACGCCCCCGGCATCCACGCCACCGCCCGTCTGAACGTGTTCCGCCCGCCTCAGCCTGCGCAATATCTTCATGAATCGAAGGAGTCCAGTCATGACTGAATCCGTACTGGTCACCGGTTCCAGCCGTGGCATCGGCCGCGCTATCGCCTTGCGTCTGGCCCTGGCCGGGCATGACATCGTGCTGCATTGCCGCAGCGGTCTCGCCGACGCGCAGGCGGTGAAGGCAGAAATCGAAGCCCTGGGCCGCCATGCCCGCGTGCTGCAATTCGACGTGTCCGACCGTGCCAGCTGCAAAGCCATTCTTGAGGCCGATGTGGAAACCCACGGCGCGTATTACGGGGTGGTACTGAATGCCGGACTGACACGCGACGGTGCTTTTCCGGCGCTGAGCGAGGATGATTGGGATGTGGTGATGCGCACCAACCTCGACGGTTTCTACAACGTGCTGCACCCGGTGATGATGCCGATGATTCGTCGTCGCGCCGCTGGGCGGATTGTCTGCATCACGTCGGTGTCCGGGTTGATCGGCAACCGTGGCCAGGTCAATTACAGCGCCTCCAAGGCGGGCTTGATCGGTGCGGCGAAAGCCCTGGCGATCGAACTGGGCAAGCGCAAGATCACCGTCAACTGCGTCGCTCCCGGCCTGATCGATACGGCGATGCTCGATGAAAACGTGCCGGTGGAAGAACTGATGAAAATGATCCCCGCACAACGCATGGGCACCCCGGAAGAGGTGGCCGGTGCAGTGAATTTCCTGATGTCGGCGGAAGCGTCGTACATCACCCGGCAGGTTTTGGCCGTCAACGGAGGCCTGTGCTGATGAAGCGCGTCGTCGTCACCGGCATGGCCGGCATCACTTCTCTGGGCAGCGATTGGGAAACCATCGCCGGCAACTTCGCGGCCAACCGCAGCGGCATTCGCCGAATGGACGAGTGGGACCGGTTTACCGAACTCAACACCCGCCTGGCCGGGCCCATCGATGACTTCAAGGTGCCCAGCCACTGGACTCGCAAACAACTGCGCAGCATGGGCCGCGTTTCGCGCCTTGCCGTTGGTGCGTCAGAGCGAGCCCTCGCCGACGCAGGGTTGCTGGGCGATGAATCGATCAAGGATGGGCGCATGGGCGTCGCTTGCGGGTCTTCCACCGGCAGCACGGACGAGATCAAGGCCTTCGGCAACATGCTGCTCAACTCGGTCGCCGAGGGGCTCAACGCCAATTCCTACGTGCGCATGATGCCCCACACTACCGCCGCCAATATCAGCATCTTCTTCGGCCTCACCGGCCGGTTGATTCCGACGTCCAGCGCCTGCACCAGCGGCAGCCAGGGCATCGGTTACGCCTACGAATCGATCAAGTTCGGCCGCCTGCCGCTGATGCTCGCTGGCGGTGCCGAAGAACTGTGCCCCACCGAAGCCATGGTCTTCGACGCGCTCTACGCCACCAGCCTGAAAAACAACGCCCCGCAAACCACCCCGCGCCCTTATGACAAGGACCGCGACGGCCTGGTGATTGGTGAAGGTGGCGGCATGCTGGTGCTCGAAGAACTCGAACACGCCCTGGCTCGCGGTGCGCGCATTCATGCCGAACTCGTCGGCTTCGGCAGCAACGCCGACGGCCAGCACACCACCCGTCCGGAGCAACTCACCATGCGCCGGGCCATGGAGCTGGCACTGGAAGACGCAGGCTTGCAGCCGTCTGACATCGGCTACGTCAACGGTCACGGCACCGCGACCGAGCAAGGCGACATTGCCGAAACCCTCGCGACCAGCGCGCTGTTTGGTGAACACATGCCGATCAGCTCGCAGAAAAGCTTCCTAGGCCACACCCTCGGCGCCTGCGGGGCGTTGGAGTCGTGGTTCAGCATCGAAATGATGAACAGCGATTTGTACGCGCACACCTTCAACCTCGATGAAGTTGACCCGCATTGCGGCAAGCTGGATTACCTGCGCGGCGAGTTCCGGCAGATGAGTAATCAGTATGTGATGAACAACAATTTTGCGTTTGGCGGGGTGAATACGTCGCTGATTTTTCGGCGTTGGTCTTAATCTGCAAGCCCGCTCCCACATTGATGGTTTATTGATCGTTCCCACCCTCTGCGTGGGAATGCAGCCCGGGACGCTCAGCGTCCCATCCAGAGCCGAATGCGGAGCGTCCGTTGAGGCATTCCCACGCGGAGCGTGGGAACGATCAGTGGTGTAGCTGCTTACGGTGGATCAAGGTTATCCAGCACCCGATTCACCGCCAGCTCTCCCAGCATGATCGACTGCTGAATCCCCAGCAGTGTGTTGCACTGTGAGCCCTCCAGATACCGCACAAAGTCGCTGGCCATGACGTTCGCTGAGGCCAGGGATTCGCAGGCGTATTCCAGCAGGGTCTGGTTGTCGATATCAGGGGCGATGAGGAAGATGGAGCTCGGTTGGCGCGTGCGACCGGCCATGTGATCGGGGGCTTCGAGCGGCTTGTCACAATTGGGGGTTTCGTGCGGCGACGTCGGATCGGTGTCCGGCGGATTGGGTGTGACCTTGACCATCTCTTAGTTCTCCTGTTTGGCTGCATCCAGTTCGCGACTAAACGAAAGGGAGGCAGCTGTACGCAGGTTAGTCGACCGACGAACTAAGAAATCGGCGCGCCCGAAGGCGCCCTGCGCACAGCTACCATCAAGTTCAGGTGTGGAACCTGACTGATGTGCACTCGTACGACTTAGTTACGACGGGCGACTAAACCCGATCACTGGGAATCAGTGACCGAACCAAGTTATCGACCGCCCCCAAGGCGCACAAGCCGGCGGATTCTGGATTAGTTGTAGGCAATGCCGCAAGGCGCCGTGGCCTGCTCAAGGCAATATGGAAATGTCCTACACCTTCTAGCGAAACGTCCGTTCTGGCGTAGATAGCTGGATCCTTTCTAGTGAGCTTACGATTGACGGTTCAGCAGTCACGCTTGCCAGCGGCTCTACCTTCGTCGTCAGACGAAGCGGACAACAACATGTAGGAGTTTCGTTACTTAAACTTCACCAGCAAATACACAATGAACATCCAAACTATGGTGACCACGACCGTCACCACATAGGCAGTCAGAAGCTTTTTCAGATGAGACGGGAAGCGTCTAATCTCTAAAGGGTCCACGTCACCACAACGGATGTAGTACTGAGGCCAAACGACTATCCCAGCAACTCTATTGATCAATACGCACTCCCCAATCCAGCCTTGCCGCCGCCATCCCTGCGCCCATATATATAGGTAGCGACTGTTTTTCAAAGCATCCACTATTGCATCAAGATGACGACGGCTCAGGTACACACAGAGTGCAATGCCCACACATCCCAGCAAAATTGGGCCGCCGGCAAAAACGATTGCCATCCACAGCGGCCACGTATCAATACTGGTCATGGCTGTTTAGCTTCAAACAGTTTTGTACCTGTGTATTCCCCTCCTGTGCCACCGAACTCAGCCCCTGCCCATGCGCCAAGTCCGACCAAGGCGGCAAAACAAATAACGCCTCCTACAGCAGTGGTAACACCCAGCGCCACACAGACAGGACCAGCGACCCAAGAGGATCCGGCCCCCCCTGCCATACCACCTACAGTGGACCCGATGAATTTACCTCCTTCAGTAAATTTGATCTTCTCGCAAGCAACCCCAGAGTCACCCACACAAACTTCTTGAATAGCCAGCAACGAAGAAACCCCGCCAATACCAATTCCAATATAGCCGCCTGACTGCATGTACTTGGCAGCGCGACTCACGGCACTCACATGTGTGACATAACCTGGAATCTGCCCAGGCGCCCCAGCCTTGTCCCAGTGATGAACCAGGCTACGACTGGAAATGCCAAGCGCTGTCTTCAACTTGGGATGATCACCAAGGGTCGTCTGCCCGCGCAATCGGGTGGAATTC
The DNA here is from genome assembly GCF_058145095.1 of Pseudomonas sp. MDV22-iso1. Taxonomy (NCBI): domain Bacteria; kingdom Pseudomonadati; phylum Pseudomonadota; class Gammaproteobacteria; order Pseudomonadales; family Pseudomonadaceae; genus Pseudomonas; species Pseudomonas sp. MDV22-iso1. The sequence continues at coordinate 81,419 of NZ_JBYVMF010000004.1, read as the reverse complement.
AGCAAGTGTGCATCCAGCTGGACGAGCAGCCGCTGGCGATCGGCAAAAAATTGCGCCGACCTGAGGTGACCGAGTTGGCGATAGCTCTCCTGATGCAGGCGTTCCATAGCTTGAAGAGTATCGCGAAGGCTGCTCAGGTGTTTTTCCATGACGACTGCGCTGACGCCAAGCCAGGTCGAAGTCTGGCCAGTGAAGCTGGCGATTTCGGCACCGTGACGATGCATGAAATCGGCTTCCTCCGGCGTTAGCGGATCGAGTGACGCCTTGACCTCTTGAGCTGCCTGCATCAGCTGTCCTTCCTGGTAGGTGCAAGAAGTGTTGTTCGGATCGCTTAGAACGATCATCGAGCCAGCTTTAAGGTCGCCTAGATAAGGGTTCAGCGCCTGAAACTTACTCATCACCATTGAGGGGCGCGCGGCGAACAGCATGGCCTCCACCTGTTCGCGGGTCATGGTTCTCGGCACAACAAAAAAGCCAGGCTCTGGCAAGTCGACGCTGGTAAATCCTGACAGCACTGGATTGCTGGAGGGAGCGAAGCCGGATTGACGTGGCACTACTTGCTGAGGGATAGCCGCAGGGATGGTCGGTTGTGCGGAACTCCTGATGCCCTGCGAAGCAGGACTTGTCTCATTTTGATAGGTAGCCGTGAAAATCGAAGGAATCAGCCGGGCCTTGCAAGGACAACCGCTGTAGCTATCCAGCGTGCCAGCCATAAGTTTGCCATGACTGTTCATGTATGAAATGCCACCGATGATCCGGTAAGTTTCGCCGTCCACTCCACATGAGACTCGGTCACCTTCGCGGGCATGAGCCAAGCCGTACAACATAATCCTGGTATCACCATCCAGAACTGTGCCGCCACAACTGGTTTTATCATGCAGACCGATGAAATAACCTTTAGCCATGAATCTACTTCCCCTCGGAGGAGGGCAGAAAATCCTTTGCCATAGGTACACCTTCACGGGCAATCAACACACAAGTGCTTTGTGGTGTATTGATGATCTCGTCGCCATTGCTGAGCAAACTGCCAACCAGCGCAACGTTGCTATTCGCTTCCCCGGCGCCGGTGATGATGTGCGCTGAACTGCCATCGGCATAAATAACGTGATCGCCTTTGCGTGCTGCGCGGACGGTCTGACCATTTTCCAGTTTGAATTGCAGTGACGCCGAAGCATCCTGGATGACCCCGCCGTTACGGGATAGGCTGCCCTCCGTTGCACAACGGAAGATGGCGATGGCGGGGTGAGATTTAATGTAATTCCGTTGCTGACGAACAACCGACTGGGCGTGCTCATCGAACTGCGCAATTTTCTGCTCACTGAAGTATGGCTTGTCCAGACTGCGCAGATGTTCAGGGGTAGCTTCGTTGGTGTAGTAGACGTTCGCGGAGGTATTCATTTCGCTGGCCTTTTTCCTGGTATGAGAGGCGAAAATATTACGACGGACGTCAAAAGCGCCGAGATCCCGCGACAGTGTTAAAAAGCCGATTAGGAAGTTTCGCTACAACATGAAAACCTTTTCCTACAGGGACGTTTCTGTAGAGAGCTTATTCAAAAGAACTAACCATTTATCGGATTGAAGACAGTCCGTAATAGGTGATTACTGATTCTCCGACCCACCATCAAATATGTATCAAGATCAAAAGATCACAGCCTTCGGCAGCTCCTACAGGGGTCGTGTGTACGACTCGGACACTGTAGGAGCTGCCGAAGACTCGTGCCGCGTTCAGACGATTTTTTCAACAGGTAACGCGGTGGTTAATTGGATGGATCAAGGTTATCCAGGCACCCGATTCACCGCCAGCTCTCCCAGCATGATCGACTGCTGAATCCCCAGCAGTGTGTTGCACTGTGAGCCCTCCAGATACCGCACAAAGTCGCTGGCCATGACGTTCGCTGAGGCCAGGGATTCGCAGGCGTATTCCAGCAGGGTCTGGTTGTCGATATCAGGGGCGATGAGGAAGATGGAGCTCGGTTGGCGCGTGCGACCGGCCATGTGATCGGTGGCTTCGAGCGGCTTTTCAGAATTGGGGGCTTCGTGCGGCGACGTCGGATCGGTGTCCGGCGGATTGGGTGTGACCTTTAACATTTGCCAACTCCTTGAATGGAGCCGCAACTGCCTCGCGACTAAACGAATGGGTGGCGGCTGTGCGCAGGTTAGTCGACCGGGGAGTTAGCAATACCGGCGCGCCCGAAAGCGCCCTGCGCACAACCACCATTAAGTACAGGGATGAGGGATACCTGACTGAATAGAACGCTGTGCACCTACTAACAACCCCGGGCGACTAAACCCGATCACTGGGAATCAGTGACCGAACCAAGTTATCGACCGCCCCCAAGGCGCACAAGCCGGCGGATTCTGGATTAGTTGTAGGCAATGCCGCAAGGCGCTGTGGCCTGCTCAAGGCAATATGGAAATGTCCTACACCCTTCAGCGAATCGTCCGATTTGGCGTAGGTGAACGCACCGTTTCTGGTGGGCTGGCGGACGCTTTCGCGGGCAAGCCCGCTCCCACAAATTTTTGCAGTGTGGCGACCATCGCGTTCACACCGCTTGACCTGTGAGAGCGGTCTTGCCCGCGATTGACTGGAAAGCAGACGCTTATGCGACACCAGAAACGACAAAGGGCGCCTTTCGGCGCCCCTTCACAAACAGGTTGGCTTGTCATCGCTCTGTACCTGTCTGGCTCTGCGATGGCTGGTTACCCAGGATCCTCAGAGTCTCACAAGCCCCTTTCGGGAACTCCGGTAATATTGCTTGAAACTGAACCAGGGACAACAGCTGGCAGTTGGCCCGTATGCCACACCTCATGACATCACAAGCCAAGCGCGCTGCGAACTGCGGCTTTGATTGCGTGAAACTCATCTGCTTCAAGTTGTGAAATTAAATAAACGCGCTTCCCCTGGCGATCCCGGCTTTTGATCCGGTCAAGTCTCGACAAGCTGACTGTTGCAACCCTATCGCACTTTGCCCAGCAAACTGCATTGGCACCCTGGAGATGGCTTTGCAGTTCCAAATGGTGTTCCAGCAGACGATCCGGCGCAGTGGTGCTTAAAGGGACAACCGTTACCAACAAGCTGTACGTCCTGTGTTTGCGTATAACGACAACAGGCCTGACTTTAATCATTTCGGGGACTTCAAAACCTCTGAAATCGCAAATCAGCACACTACCTTCCTTAGGTTGATACAGAAGTGGCATCCGTGGCACTCATCAAAAGAAATCGATAATGCGCAAGGAACAGACAAATCTCTAAGGTCGATCCGTAACTTCAAATGTACGGGGTGCGGTGCTTTGATTTTCCCCTTCAACCTTCCTCGTCAACAACTCCACAAACGCCCGCGCCATCGGCGATTTCTGATCCTTGCGTTGCACCAGCCACACCGCCGACACCGCTGCCGGATCAAGCAAAGGTCGGTACACGACCCCATCAATGCGCATCCGCTGATAAGACGCCGGCAGCACCGACACGCCCAACCCCGCCGCCACCAATCCAATGATAGTCATCGCCTCGCCGGCTTCCTGGGCGAAGTGCGGGCTGAAGCCGGAGTCTCGCGCCAGGCTCAGCAGTTGCGCGTACAGCCCGCTGCCGTAGCTGCGTGGGAAAAAGACGAACGGTTCGAGAGCCAGGGCTGACAGAAACAGGCCACCCTCGCTGCCATTCACCAGCGGATGCTTGGAGCTGAGCACCGCCACCAGCGGCTCACGCATCAGCTCCACCACGCTCAGAGAATCCGGCAGACCCAGCGGTCGCATGATCCCGACTTCGATCGACTCATCCACCAGCGCCTCAGCCACTTGGGTACTGCTCATTTCCCGCAGGTTCAAATGCACCGCCGGAAAACGCTGGCGGAACGAAAAAATCGCTTGGGGAATGGTCGAGTTGAAGGGCGCCGACGAGGTGAATCCAATCTTCATTTCGCCCAGCTCACCGAGTTGCGCCCGGCGTGCGACGTCCGCAGCCTTGTCGACCTGCGCCAGCGCCAGTCGCGCCTCTTCCAGAAACAGTCGCCCGGCTTCGCTCAGCTCGACCCGACGATTGGTACGCTCGAACAAGCGCGCCCCGACTTCCTGTTCCAGTGCCTGAATCTGCTGGCTCAGCGGTGGCTGCGAGATGCCCAGCACCTGTGCGGCGCGGCCAAAGTGCAGTTCTTCAGCGACGGCGATGAAGTAGCGCAGGTGGCGTAATTCCATGAAAACTCCATTAGGTCGTAAAACCTCTCAAACAGGTCGAACAATATATTGGATTGAATCATTAGGCAGCTATATGCTTTTTTCATTGCCTGACCGGCTGCCTGCTACCGAGGTCCGAAGTGAAAACTGTTGTCGCTCCACTCGCCCATGAAGTTCCACCCGCCGCGCTGGACGATGTCGTCGCCGAGATGAAGGAGATCTACATCGAAAAAGGCACGCCGATGTTCATGCGCACGGTGCTGGCGCTGTTCTGCGGCGGCTTCGCGACCTTCGCCCTGCTGTACTGCGTGCAACCGATGATGCCGCTGTTGTCCCACGAATACGCCATCAATGCAGCGCAGAGCAGCCTGATCCTCTCGGTTGCCACCGGCATGCTCGCCATCGGCCTGCTGATCACCGGCCCGATCTCCGACCGAGTGGGGCGTAAACCGGTGATGGTTGCTGCGTTGTTCGCCGCAGCGTTGTGCACCATCGCCAGCTCGATGATGCCGAGCTGGCACGGTGTCTTGCTCATGCGAGCGCTGATCGGCTTGTCGTTGAGCGGTCTGGCGGCGGTCGCCATGACCTACCTGAGCGAGGAGATCCACCCACAACACATCGGCCTGGCGATGGGCCTGTACATCGGCGGCAACGCCATCGGCGGGATGAGCGGGCGTTTGATCACCGGCGTGTTGATCGACTTCGTCAGCTGGCACACGGCGATGCTGGTCATCGGAGGCCTGGCGCTGATTGCAGCGGCGGTGTTCTGGAAAATCCTCCCGGAATCGCGCAACTTCCGCCCACGCTCGCTGCACCCGCGCAGCCTGCTCGACGGTTTCACCATGCACTTTCGCGATGCCGGCCTGCCGCTGCTGTTCCTTGAAGCCTTTGTGTTGATGGGCGCGTTCGTCACCCTGTTCAACTACATCGGCTATCGCCTGCTGGCGGAGCCTTACCACATGGAACAAGCCTTCGTCGGACTGCTGTCGGTGGTGTACCTGTCGGGGATCTACAGTTCAGCAAAAATCGGTTCGTTGGCCGACAAACTGGGCCGCCGCAAAGTGCTCTGGTCGACCATCGTATTGATGATCGCCGGTCTTGCCCTGACCCTGTTCACGCCACTGCCCCTGGTGATCATCGGCATGCTGATTTTCACCTTCGGCTTCTTCGGCGCGCATTCGGTCGCGAGCAGCTGGATTGGCCGACGCGCAACCACGGCCAAGGGCCAGGCGTCCTCGCTGTACCTGTTCAGCTATTACGCCGGGTCGAGCATTGCCGGGACGGCGGGCGGCGTGTTCTGGCACCTGGGTGGGTGGAACGGGATCGGGCTGTTCGTTGGCACCTTGCTGGTGATTGCGCTGCTCGTGGCGTTGAAGTTGGCGAAACTGCCGCTATTGCCCGGCAACGGCACCCCTATCTGAACACCACCCGCGCCTCCAGCAGCGCGTCCCGTTTTTCCAGCGTCAACGATTGCAGCGCAACCCCCTCACGCTCGACGCCGTCTAGCCATTGCATCACGGCGTTCGCGTTGCCGCTGAGGGTCAGGCGCACTGTATCGACGTCTGTTTCCATCTGGTGGATATCGAGCCCCGCCGCCGTAGCGTTGTCGCTGATGCGCAGCGACAGGGGCTGACCGGAATCAGCTGGAGCATTGCTGCGCGGTTGCGCGTGTTGCAGCTGCGCAACCAGTGCCAACTGATGCCGATGTTGACGCTCGACGGTTTCCAGGCGCTGACGAGTCGGCTGCCAGATCAGACTGAATGCCACAACGATCAGCAAGAAAGCACCCAGGGCTTGCAGCAACCGTTGTTCACGCACAGAAATGCGCTGCCATACCTGCTTCATGCGTTGTCTTCCACGGTGAGGGTGGCGTGCACGTTGTCGCGCTCTTTGGTGGCGCTATCGAGCCTGACGGACATGCCTTGCTGCCGCCCCCGCTCACGCAACTGTTCAAGCGCGGCAAAGCTGTTGGCGGTCAGCTGGATTTTCCATCCGTCCCCCACCCGAAATTCGATACGACGCACCTCGACAGCGCTGGCACCGATGACTTGATCAATCAGTTTCACCAGGCTGGCAATGCGCGTGTTCGGCGACTCTACCGGTCGATTTTGAAGTGCCTTGAGTTGCGCGGCCAGATCCACGATGCGGCTTTGATCAGGGTAGATCGCCTTGAACCGCTGCTCGTTTTGCGTGACAAGACGACGGGTTTCACTGTCCAGAAAACGAATGCGCATTTCACTGGCGCCCCAAGTCATCAACAACAGCATCGCCATCGCAAACCCGCCGAGGCGCCAGGGCAAAGACCTGCGACGCGGGGCGAAAGCACCTTGCAGCAGATTGATTGCATGCGCTGGGCGCGTCTTCAGCCATTGATCAAGGGGTGGGCCATCCTGACGCTCGTCGCACCACTGAATGTCCGCGGGCAACATGGGCCGCAGTTGCGTCAGCCCGTCTTCCGACAACGCCATCCGCGCCGGCAGCCCCCCACCCAGAATCCATCGACCCCACCACCAGACGCCTAGCGCGTGATCGTCGGGCAAGACGTCGGCATCAACGAAGATCGAACGAACCTCAATGCCCGACGCCGCCAACAACGTCAGGATGGCGGTCAATCGTTGTCGGGCAATGACCATCACCGGGTAACGTCCTTCACGGTCACGCAAACCTATGCAGAGGTGCAGCGCCTCGAGCGCCTCGCTGAGTTGATCTTCCACCGCAAACGCGATGACTCGTTTGTCGGGAGCACGTCGCGAAGGCCAGGGATCGCTAAGCACCCAGCTGCATAACTCGATTGGCAACAGCAGGTCGACGGCCTGCCCGTTCAACGCCTGCGCTGCTTGATCCATGGACAGGGGTTGACGTTGGCCGGTCGGTGACCAGACGCAGCAGGGCCAGTCAGTCGACCCTGCATCGAGGCCTTCGGCGGTCAGGTAAAGCCAGGTGTTCATCGCAAAGCCTCGTTGGCCATCGAAGGGAGAAAACGTTTTTGCAGGACCGTCAGTTGGCGGGTCTTGAGGTCACGTTCGACGTCGGTCACCAAGCGCAAACTGCGCTCTCCAGACGTCGCTTGCACCGTGATCCGAAACCAGCGGCTGGCGATCCCCAGGCCATGGCTGCTCAGGCCCAAACCGGAAATCATCGGGTCCTGGGTAAACGCCTGAACACTGCCCCAGGCGGAGGTCGACGCCTGCCGAACCAATGCATCGCCTAGTGCGGCGTCGACTTCACCGAGGGTCCTCAAGATCAGCGCGGGTGCTGTGTTGATGTTCAGAGCCGCCTCGGGAGGTAGAAGCGCCACCCAGGGTTCAAGTTGTCGCAACACCTGACCGTCAAAGCCCGGCAGTAATCGGAGCTGGCTCAGCTCCCGCAATTCCCCCACCTGGCCGAGCTGCAGCGGTGCAAGATCGAGCGATGCCTGCAAGCGCGCCCAACGGTTGAGCGTGACCTGATCAATCTGTCCCGGCTTCAGTAATGCGTTGAGGTTGAAGCGTCCTGCGAGATCCTCGATGTCGACACTGATTTGCGCCTCTTCAATGTCGAATGCAGGCGTCAGGCGAGCCCAGTCCTGAGTCAGATCAACGGTTTTAGGTGTGCCTTGTTCCGCGTCCTGTAACTGCAGCCGTGCCCAGGCTTCGGCGCCTACGACCAACTGACGCAGGTGTAACTGCTGCAGCTGTTGAGCGCTGCTTTGCAGCATCAGGCGATGACTGCGCAGCAAGGCGCTGGTGATCAACAGCACCAGGCTCATGACCAGCAATACGCTGATCAATGCGATGCCTTTTTGGCGCCCGTTCATGGCCGCGAGCCTGGCATCAGCAGCACCCGACGGATCGCGTCGAAACGTCCGACCGAGACCTGAACTTCCAGCGCCATTGGCGCGTTCCTGTGTTGTCCTGCCGGCCAATCGCTCAGCCAGCCGCCCTCGGCATCAAACAATCGCCAGCTCAAGTCACGCACCTCGTCGAGCAGCTTCTGGCGTTGCACGATCGCCGTGCCGTCCCCGCGACTCTCGCGCCACAGCGCGCCGTTCTCCAGCTGATAGCTCAGCGTTTGGCGTTCACTGCGGGGCTGGTCCAGGGGATTACGCCAGTGGCTGCGCTGTAATTGCAGGCCTGCCTGCGTCAGCACGACAGGCTGCCCGGTCACGTGCATCAGGTCGCGTTCGATCACGGCCATGGCGCGTTGCAGGCTTCTGAATTCACGTTCATGAGCCGTCGTACCTTGCTGCACGCGCACCACACCATCGAACAACCTCCAACTGGCCAACCCCAGCAGCGCGAATATCGCCAACGCGATAACCAGCTCCAGCAACGTGAACCCTTGCTGGTTATTCATGGCGATTGGGTGCCCAGCCGTTGGCGCGATACAAGGTCTGCTCGCGACCCGCCAGCGTGACCTGGATGTCGATGTTGAGCAGGTCCGGATCGCTCGCCGCACTGATGGTCTGGCGCAGCATCCAGTCGCGACGATCCATGTGCACGATCAGGTGTTGTTGACCGATGGCCAGGTGCGGTTGCAGACGCAGTTCGTTGAGCCGGTTATCCGCCAACCACGCCGCGAAGACGCGCGCTTCGATACCGGCGGTCTGCTTCACCACGTATTGACTCGCCGACAGTACAGCGGCCGCCAGCGTCGCAAAAATCGCCAGGGCCACCATGATTTCCAACAGCGTGAAGCCGCGCATGTGCGTGATGGAATGACGGCTACCCATCGATCACGACCTCACCGATGCCGTCCCCGGAAAGGCTCAGCCAGGTCCTGTCGGCGGACATGAACGTCAGCGTGAACGCGCTGGTTTCATCGCTGCTGAGCAACAGCAATTGAGGCGGTCCCGCGTCAGCGCCGAGGATCAGCGAATACCCGTCTTGCTTGAGCCGCACCCGAACGTTATCGGGCCACCGATAAAAGCTGCCCGCCGATTCCCAGCCGCGAATGTCATACCGCATCACGCGATAGCCCTCGATGCTCAGTCGCAGGCCATATTCGCGCCCCTCGATCACGGCGCGCTCTCGCAGCTGTTGCATGACCTGCGCAAGCGCGTGCGCCTCCTGCCTTGCCTGGCGCGCCGGATTCAGGCCAGTGGCAAAACTCGCCATGCCCAGCAACACACCGATCAAGACGATGACGATCATCAGCTCCAGCAACGTGAAGCCTGTACACCGCTTGCGCATTGGTCAGCGACTCCAGTTGCCGATATCGCTCGCCTGCCCTTCACCCCCGATCACGCCGTCGGAACCCAGCGACACAATGTCGTAGTCCCCGTCGATCGATCGCACCCCGGGATTGAGGTACTGATACGGCGTGCCCCACGGATCGACGGGCAGGCTTTTCAGGTAACCCTGAGGGTTCCAGTTGCGTGCGGCCGGGAGCCCGGAAGGGCGCTTGGTCAGGGCTTCCAGACCTTGTTGCGTCGAGGGGTAGGCAAAGTTGTCCAGGCGATACATTTCCAGCGCGGTGGCGATGGCCTGTATGTCGATTTTGGCGGCGGTGACTTTGGCCTGATCGGGTCGGCTCATGAACTGCGGCACCACGATCGCCCCCAGCACACCGATGATGACGACCACCACCATGATTTCAATCAGGGTGAAACCGCGCTGGGCGGAGGAGGAGTTTTTGCGTAAGGGTTGCATGGTTCAATTCACCAATTGGTTGAGGCTGAGAATCGGTAGCAGGATGGCCATGACGATCAGCAGCACGACGCCGCCCATCACCACCAGCATGGCGGGCTCAAAGAGGCTGACGACCAGTGCGATACGCGCCGCCAGGCTGCTTTCCTGTTGATCCGCGGCACGGGCGAGCATGCGATCGAGTTCGCCGGCGCGTTCACCGCTGGCAATCATGTGCAGCATCATCGGCGGGATATCGCCGCTCAATTCGAGGCCGCGAGTCAGGGTTCCGCCTTCACGGACCGAGCGGGCGACATCGACCATGCGGGCGCGAATGGTCAGGTTGCCGATGACCGCAGCGGCGATTTCCAACGCGTCCACCAAGGGCACCGCGCTCTTGCCGAGGATCGCTAACGTGCTGGCAAACCTCGCGGCTTCCATCGCACGCCATACTTCGCCCATGACCGGCAGGTGCAAGGCCAGCCGATGCCAGCGCAGGCGCCATGAGTGCTGACGCAGGCTCCAGCGCCACAGGCTGATGAGTGTTGCCAGCAGCGCCAGCAGCAGCAGAAAGTGGTTGCGCAGCCCGTTGCTCACGGCGATCAACGCTTGGGTCAGCCAGGGCAATGGCTGCCCGCTGTCGACGAAAATTTTCACGACGTCGGGCACGACAAAACCCAGCAGAAAGCCGACGATCGCCACACTGGCCAGCATCAAAATGAGCGGGTAGACAAGGGCCATCTGGATTTTTTGGCGCGAGGCCTGACGGGTCTGGGTGTAAGCCGCCAGTTGCTCCAGCACGTGGCCGAGGTGCCCGGAACGTTCACCAGCGGCCACGGTGGCCCGGAACAATTCGGGAAACGCCCGGGGAAACATCCCCAACGCTGCCGCCAAGGCATGCCCTTCCATCACCCGGCTTCTGACGGCGGACAGCAGACCGGCCACCTTTCGCTTGGCGCTCTGCTTCGCCACCGCCTCGAGCGCTTCCTCCAGGGGCAAGCCGGCCTGGACCAGCGTCGACAACTGCAAGGTCAGCAGCGCTAGTTCAGCCGCACTCAAACGCCCCCCGCGCGGCTTTACACCTCCGTCGCTGCCGGAACGGGTCTCGGTCAACTCAAGTGGCCACAACCCACGCTCACGCAACAATTGTCGGGCATGACGCGCGCCATCGGCTTCCAGTCGACCTTTACAACTGCGGCCATGGGCATCGTGGGCGCGGTAATCGAACGTCGGCATGTGCTAATCCTCCTGCGTTACACGCAACAACTCATCGAGACTGGTCAAACCGTCCAGTACCCGCTGGCGACCGTCCTGAAACAGGCTGCGCGAGTGCTTGCGGGTTGCCTCGGTCAAGGCCTGTTCACTGCTGCCTTGATGGATCAGTGCGGACACTTCGGGTGTGATGCTGATCAGTTCGTAAATGCCGACCCGACCGCGATACCCGCGCTGACACTGTTCACAGCCTTCGGCCCTGAAGAGTTGCTGCGAGGTTTCGGGGTCGATCCCCAAACGCACACAGGTCGCCGCATCAGCGAGGTACAGCACCTTGCAATGGGGACACAACGTACGCACCAGGCGCTGGGCCAAAACCCCCACCAGCGACGACGCCAACAGGTAGGTGTCGACGCCCATGTCCACCAGCCGGGTTACCGCACCGACCGCGCTGTTGGTGTGCAATGTCGAGAGCACCAGGTGACCGGTCAGTGAGGCCTGAACGGCAATCTCCGCCGTCTCGCGGTCGCGAATTTCGCCGACCATCACCACGTCCGGGTCTTGACGCAGGATCGCCCTCAAGCCTCGGGCGAAGGTCATGTCCACCTTCGGGTTGACCGGCATCTGCCCTACCCCCGGCAGGTGATACTCGATGGGGTCTTCGACCGTGAGAATGTTGCGGGTCTGGTCATTCAGACTGCTGAGCGCGGCATACAAACTAGTGGTCTTGCCCGAGCCGGTGGGGCCGGTCACCAGCAGGATGCCGTGGGGCCTGGCCAACAATTGGCGCAGGGTCGCGAGGGTATCGTCCGGCATTCCCAGGCGTTGCAACTGCAGGCGTCCTGCCTGTTTGTCGAGCAGGCGCAACACCACTCTTTCGCCGTGGGCCGAGGGCAATGTCGAGACCCGCACATCGACTTCATGCCCCGCCAGGCGCAATGCGATACGGCCATCTTGAGGGACGCGTTTTTCGGCGATGTCCAGGCGCGCCATGACCTTGATTCGCGACACCAACAGGGTCGCCAGCTCACGCCGGGGACGAAGCATTTCGCGCAGTTGCCCATCAACACGCATGCGCACCGACAGGTACTGCTCGAAGGTTTCCAGGTGCACATCAGATGCCTGCTCGCGCACCGCTTCGCTGAGCAATGCATTGATCAGCCGGATGATCGGCGCATCACCTTGCTGCTCCAGCAGGTCGGCGGTTTGCGGGACTTGATCGACCAGGCTGAGCAGGTCCAGTTCGTCGTCCAGCCCTTGGGCGACCTGCTCCGCAGCGCTCTGACCTTCGCGGTAGGCCGATGCCAGGCGCAAGGCGAAAACATCCGCATCGAGAATTCGAAACGACAGGTCCTGACCGCACATCCTGCGAGCTTCTGCCAGCGCCGTCAGCGGCGTGTCGGCCCGCAGTGCCAGGCTCGGCTTCGGACCTTCACGCTCCAGTAGCACACCAAAACGCCGCGCGAAGCCGAAGGGCAATTGCTCGTAACCTTCTTTTACGGGCTTATCGTTCAAGGACGCACCGGCGCTTGCTTGCGCAAATCAATCACCGGCGTATCGCTCACCGGCTCGAACAACTGACGCGAATCCGCCGGCAGCAGCAATGAGTTATTGCCCTGCGCGCCAGACTTGCTCAGGTCGTGCAGCGCGTTGTAACGCTGCTGGCTGACCTCCGACAGATCCTCCTTGCTGCGCACAATGGTCGGGCGCAAAAAGACCATCAGATTGCTTTTGCTCTGAGTGTCTTTTTTCCAGCGAAACAGCGCGCCGAGGTAAGGGATATCACGCAGCAATGGCACGCCGCTCTGCTGAGTGCGGACGCTGTCCCTGATCAGGCCACCGATGACGATGATCTCGCCATCGTCGGCCAGGATGGTGCTCTTGAGCGCGCGTTTGTTGGTTATCAGATCAGAGGAATCGACGCCCGATACTGAGGGCGCGATGTCGGACACTTCCTGCTCGACCTCAAGACGCAACGTCGAGCCTTCGTTGATGTAGGGCTTGATCTTCAGGCTGATGCCCACGTCCTTGCGCTCGACCGTGGTGAACGGATTATCCGCACCGCTGCTATTGGTGGCATAGGAACCGGTTTTGAACGGCACGTTCTGGCCGACGATGATTTCTGCCTGCTGATTGTCCAGCGTCAGCAGACTCGGCGTGGACAGCAAGTTGCTGCGGGTATTGCTTGCCAGCGCTGAAATCAACGCACCGAAGCGGTCGCTGCCCAACTGCAGAATGGCGCCTTCCGGTGCGCTCTTAATCTCGTCGAATCTCAGTCCACCGACGATCGGGATGTCGGTACCGGGGAAGTTCAGGAAACCCTTCGCGTCACCGGTGTTGATGCCCCACTGGACACCCACGGCCTCGGCCATGTCGCCAGAAATTTCCACAATCGCAGCATGAATCAGCACCTGTGCTCTGGGCTGATCCAACTGACGCACAATGTTTTCGATGGTGCGGATCTGCGCCGGCTCGGCAATCAGCACCAATGCATTCTGGCTTTCATCTGCCTTGATGATGAACCCGTGGCCAGAGGCCTGTTCCTTCGCCCCTCCCATTGTCTGGGTCGGCTTTCTGCCCTGGCCCATCGTCTCAAGGACTTCGGCCAGTTGCTTGGCATCGCTGTAGCGCAGGCGAATGACTCGGGCGTTGTCGAGGTTCGCGGTAGCCGGTGTATCCAGGCTGCGCGCCAGGTCGACCAGACGCTGGCGGACCGTCGGCGGACCGACGAGGATCAAACGGTTGGTCCGCGTGTCAGCAATGACCTGAATGGCGGTATCGGCATTGCGTTTACCCAGCGTCGCTTCCATCACCGGCGCCACGTCAGCCGCCTGGGCGTGACGTAACTGCACGACGGCATGCTGTGTGTTCTGGCCAGCGTCCAACTGCCGGACGAGCTGGGCAACACGCTGCACGTTGGCGGCCGCGTCGGTCACCACCAGGGCGTTGGCCGACACCGACGGGCCGACGTAGCCATTGGCCGAAATCAATGGCCGCATCAGCCCGGCAATGTCGGCGGCGTTGCTGGTATCCAGTTCGATGACCTGGGTGACAAATTGCGAGGCTGTAGCGTTCTTCGCCACGCCTTGGCCGGCACGGGTTTTGGCTTCGGTCACCGGCGTGATCAGTATCCGGTCGCCCTCGTCGATCACCGTGAAGTTATGCGCATCCAGCACCGAGTAGAACAAGCGACGGACACCCTCGCGATCAAGGGCCTGACGGGACATGACGGTAATGCGCCCAGTGACTCTGGGATCAAGCACTACGGTGGTTCCGAGAATGGTGGAAATCTCCTCGACGATGTCCCGCAGCTCGGCATTGTTCATTGCCAGCTGCCATTTTTCGTCTTCGGCTTGAAGCGTGCCGGGCTCGTTCGCCGACACTAAAAGGACGAGAAGAAGCAGGACGCGAAACGCCCGCGCACGGAAGAAGCTGTTCATGAAATGATCACTCTGACGGCCCGAGAAACGGACGTAGAAAACGCGAAGAAGCGGCTGCTGCATTGGGGGCGGCGGGCGATTCAAGCCTGCGCAGAAAACGTTCGGCAGATGGCTGCAAGGTCAGCAGTTCTTCGCGCCCCTTGTTCCACAACACGACCTGGTTGGGTTCGACACGGCGCAGCACGCTGCCACCCGGTAATTGTTCTCCCACCTGGTACATGCGCGAGCCTTGAGCGTCGGCGAGCAGCGCCCTCGACACACCCGACGCGACGACAAAACTGGCCTGCAAGCTCAAGGATTCAGCACTTGGCAACCGCGTCGCTTCATCCACCAGGCCAAACACCGTAGCAACTGCCGTCGTATCAAGATTCTCACGGGAAGGCGCGGCGATTGGCGCGACCACGGAATGCGCCACAGAAGCGAGGTTTTCGCGCCAGAGCCACTCTTGCCAAGCGAGAAATGTCCCGTAGCTGACGGGTATCAGCAACAACAACCCCTTGGTCAAGGCGCTCCCAGTGAGCTGTTTCAGGAAACGCTTCATGGCAACTTCACTCGAGGTGCTCATTTCGGCGCTTGCTGCAAAAAGACATCCGTCTGAGTACGCGGTGGTTGCATACCTCATGGACGATCACTGCACCGACATGCAGTGCGACAAGCAAAGACAGCAGGCCACATGCCCAAATATGGATCGTGAAGTACAACTGGATAAATGCTGGTTGGGTCAGTGGCTGAGCAATCTCGACGACCCCAAATACATCGATCGGGCGATCCATCATCAAAACGCCGGTGACCAACACAACGCTCACGGTGATGTAGATCGAGAGGTGGGCAAGCAGCACACGTCCTTCGACCCTCGATAGATGGATGACACCCCTAAGTTTGGTGTGAGAGATAAAAGCGAAGAGACGCCAAATGAAAAAAGGAATGAACACCGTGGTCAGAGAAACGTTGAAGAACGCAACCGTCTGTTTGAGCTGCGCGGGCACTTGAACGCTGGCCACGTAAAACCCCGAGGCCAGGGTCCAGATAATGACAACCGCCGACAACCAATGCAGCCAAACTCGTTGTCTGGAGTAACCCGAAACCGTCATCTTCAAACTCGATTCAATAGAGGCACAAGTCTTCAGGCGATCGGACAACGATCGCCTGAAGCGTCACCTGAGGGGCTTAGAGTTTGTCCCACGCCATGTGCCAGTGAGCACCGACACCCGGCTCGAAGCCGTTAGCGGTCGGGCTGTACTGCTTGCAGTAACCGGACTCCGGGAACGGCTTGCACTCGAAGACTTCATCGGTTTTGGGCTGCAGTACCTTGGTGCCGGCGGTGTAGTCGCTTACGCCTTCAGGGAACACGAAGTCATATTCGACGCCTGCGCCTTCACCCGTCATGTTGGTTGGCTGCGTATCCTGGCGAGTCGTGCGGCCATCCAGTGTGGTGCCGACGAGCGTCAACGTGTGCGCGCCCGGGTTGCTGCGAACATCCATGGAGAGCGACGCAAGTCCGCTATCCACTTGGCCCGAGGTAGTGCCGACCGGCTTGTTGTTCTGATCGAACAGGGTCGCTTCGACGTTCATTTTTCGATTGGAAATGATGCTGAAGTCGACCTTGGCACGACCTTTATCCAGTACGTACTCCGCTTGCTGCGAAGCCACCGACAGGCGAGCCGCAGCGTCTTCTTTCATGTCCAGCTGCACTTCGTAACGGGTGATTCCGCTTTCCTTTTGCGCGTACAGGCGGTTGTTACCCTTCACCGGTTCGACGTTGCCGTTCTCATCACGAACGCCAGCACGGACAAGGGTATGGGTCGCATTGATTTTTTCGGCCAGCTTGAAGGCCCAGTTGTTCGGCGAACCTTCCTCGACGTTGTCGATGGATATTTCGACGCTGTATTGCGGGCTTTCACCATTGGCCGAGAACGCGCGAGCTTTGACCTTGTCACCGACCAGCAATGCGGTCGACGGCGCGATGCCACCCACGGCGGACCAGCCACCGGGCAGCGATGCCTCGGCCAGAATGTTCACATCGGCCACGTTGTAAAAGGCCGCATCGGTATCGCCGACTGTCCAGATCGCCAGGATGACATGCTGACCGGACTTGTCTTCAGGAAGGGTGCAGCTGTGCTTGGCACCGGAAACGGGTTTCTGGTTGCCGCCATCGATAGTGCAGAACGGCGTGCTTTCGAAGGTGGCGCGTTTGAGCGACTCATTCGGGTTCCAGCCGTTGCGGGTGATGAAATATTCGTGCTTGGTCGCAGGGTGAACGGCGGTGTATTGCCATTCGAAATTGATGTTGCGGTCTTTGATTTCGGTCAGCTGCCAGCGCGTCGCGGACTGAGCGTCCAGAGCGGAGAATGACGAGTGGCCGCCACTGGCGATCTTGCCATCGACCGGTCCTTGCAATGGAGCACCGCCGACGCCAGCCGGGAAGCCCTTGAAGGTTTCACCCACGCTTTGCGGTTCGTATTGCGCGTTCCCGCAGTGGGTGTTCACGCCTTTTTGGCACAGCAGTGCCCGCGAAGGCGGCACGTCCAGATAGCCGTGGGCAGAAACGGTTTGCGAAGCGAACATTGCCGATAACAGGATCATTGAAGAAGTGCAGGCGGCTAACGCACTTCTCTTTTCGAAGTTGTTTTTCATGATGGATTCCAGACTGCTTATCGAAATACAGACGCTCGGAAAAGCGCCAATGGGTGCGATATCACCGGGTGCATAACGCACCCGACGAGGGGCTGGAACCTTACGGGGATAGCGGCAATTTCTATGTAGGAGTAATCGCTTTCAAAAGCAGGAATGGTCTTTGTAATGATCTCTCTGTCAGCCGATAAAAATGTTCCTACGGACAAGCACGCGCCTTACGACAGTCATTTCAACAGGCATAAAAAAAGCCTGCCGGGAACGCGTCCCGGCAGGCTTCAAATACTTCAGTAGCCGTTACTCGTGATACTGCGCCGACAACTCATGCACTGCGCGCAGGAACGCGCCGGCGTGCTCTGGATTGACTTCCGGTGTGATGCCATGGCCGAGGTTGAATACATGACCGCTGCCCTTGCCGTAGCTGGCGAGGATGCGCCCGACTTCGGTACGAATGACTTCCGGTTTGGCGTAGAGCACGGTTGGGTCCATGTTGCCTTGCAGGGCGACTTTGCTGCCGACGCGATCACGGGCGCTGCCGATGTCGCAGGTCCAATCCAGCCCCAGCGCATCCGCACCAGCGTCGGCGATACTTTCCAGCCACAAACCGCCGCCCTTGGTGAACAGGATCACCGGAACCTTGCGGCCTTCGTGTTCGCGGATCAGGCCGCTGACGATCTTTTTCATGTAGGCCAGGGAGAATTCCTGGTACGCCGCCGCCGAGAGGCTGCCGCCCCAGCTATCGAAAATCTGCACGGCTTGCGCACCGGCCATGATCTGGCCGTTGAGGTAGCTGGTGACCGTCTGCGCGAGTTTGTCCAGCAACAGGTGCAAGGCTTGCGGGTTGTCGTAGAGCATGGTTTTGGTCTTGCGGTAGTCTTTCGACGAGCCGCCTTCAACCATGTAGGTCGCCAGGGTCCATGGGCTGCCGGAGAAGCCGATCAACGGCACACGACCGTTCAATTCACGGCGGATGGTGCTGACAGCATCCATGACGTAGCCGAGGTCTTTGTGCGGATCAGGAATCGGCAAGGCTTCGATGTCGGCCAAGGTACTGACCACTTTCTTGAAGCGCGGACCTTCACCGGTCTCGAAGTACAGGCCTTGGCCCATCGCGTCGGGAATGGTCAGGATGTCGGAGAAGAGAATCGCCGCGTCCAGTTGCGGATAGCGGTCGAGCGGTTGCAGGGTGACTTCGCAAGCGAACTCCGGATTCATGCACAGGCTCATGAAGTCGCCGGCCTTGGCACGGCTGGCGCGGTATTCCGGCAGGTAGCGACCGGCCTGACGCATCATCCACACGGGCGTGACGTCTACGGGTTGCTTGAGCAGGGCACGAAGGAAACGGTCGTTCTTCAGGGCAGTCATGTCGGCATCCGGAAAAAAAGTGCGGGCATTTTCTCAGAGCGCGACGCAAAAGGCACGGTTGCAGGTCAGCCTTTTGTCTATCGGGTCAATTTGTCGCGGGGGAATGCGGTTTTCGCAACACCGCGAAACAACTGTAGGAGTGAGCCTGCTCGCGATGGCGGAGTATCAGTCATTGCATCTGGTGACTGATTCACCGCTATCGCGAGCAGGCTCACTCCTACAAGGTTTTTTGTCGCGGAGTCAGACGCCCAGGTAATCCAGGATCCCTTCAGCGGCATTGCGGCCTTCGAAGATCGCCGTTACCACCAGGTCAGACCCGCGAACCATATCGCCACCGGCGAAGATTTTCGGGTTGCTGGTCTGGTGCTTGTACTGACCTTGTTCCGGCGCCACAACACGGCCCTGGCTGTCGGTCTGGATGCTGTGCTGTTCGAACCACGACGCCGGGCTTGGGCGGAAACCGAAAGCGATGACCACGGCGTCGGCCGGGATGATCTCTTCGGAACCCGGGATCGGCTCGGGGCTGCGACGGCCACGGGCATCCGGTTCGCCGAGACGGGTCTCGACCACTTTCACGCCTTCGACGCGGTCTTCGCCGACGATCGCGATTGGCTGGCGGTTGTAGAGGAATTTCACGCCTTCTTCCTTGGCGTTCTTCACCTCTTTGCGCGAGCCCGGCATGTTGGCTTCGTCGCGACGATAGGCGCAGGTCACCGATTTGGCGCCCTGACGAATCGACGTACGGTTGCAGTCCATCGCCGTGTCACCACCGCCCAGCACCACCACCTTCTTGCCTTTCATGTCGACGAAATCTTCCGGCGACTTTTCAAAGCCCAGGTTTCGATTGACGTTGGCGATCAGGAAATCGAGCGCGTCATGCACACCCGGAAGGTCCTCACCGGCAAAACCGCCCTTCATGTAGGTGTAGGTGCCCATGCCCATGAACACGGCATCGTACTCTTCGAGCAGTTGCTCGACGGTCACGTCCTTGCCCACTTCGGTGTTCAGGCGAAACTCGATGCCCATGCCGGTGAAGACTTCGCGACGATTGCTCAGCACAGTCTTTTCCAGCTTGAACTCGGGAATGCCGAAGGTCAGCAGACCGCCGATTTCCGGGTTCTTGTCGAACACCACCGGGGTCACGCCGCCGCGCACCAGCACGTCGGCACAGCCCAGACCAGCCGGGCCCGCGCCGATGATGGCAACGCGCTTGCCGGTCGGTTTGACCTTGGACATGTCCGGGCGCCAGCCCATGGCAAAAGCGGTATCGGTGATGTACTTCTCGACCGATCCGATGGTCACCGCGCCAAAACCGTCGTTCAGGGTGCAGGCACCCTCGCACAGACGATCCTGCGGGCACACCCGGCCGCACACTTCCGGCAGGGTGTTGGTCTGGTGCGACAGCTCGGCGGCCTGAAGGATGTTGCCCTCGGCCACCAGTTTCAGCCAGTTTGGAATGAAGTTGTGCACCGGGCACTTCCATTCGCAATACGGGTTACCGCAACCCAGGCAGCGGTGGGCCTGATCGGCCGAATGCTGGGGTTTGAAGGGCTCGTAGATCTCCACGAACTCTTTCTTGCGTTGACGCAACAGTTTCTTCTTCGGATCTTTGCGCCCGACCTCGATGAACTGGAAGTCGTTATTCAGACGTTCAGCCATTGTTAAAACCTCATCAAACTCTTCAGGCGCATATCACTGCGGGTTGGCACGGGTGCTGGAAAGCAACGATTTCAGGTTGGCAGCCTTGGGCTTGACCAGCCAGAAACGGCGCAGATAGTCATCGAGGTTTTCAGCGAGGTTACGACCCCATTCGCTGTCGGTTTCCGCGACGTATTCGTCCAGCACGCGCTGCAGGTGGCTGCGATAGGCTTCCATCGCTTCGCCGCTGATCCGCTGGATTTCCACCAGTTCGTGGTTGACCCGGTCAACGAAGGTGTTGTCCTGGTCGAGCACGTAGGCGAAACCGCCGGTCATGCCTGAGCCGAAGTTGTAACCGGTCTTGCCCAGGACGCAGACGAAACCACCGGTCATGTACTCGCAGCAGTGATCACCCGTGCCTTCTACCACGGTGTGAGCACCGGAGTTACGCACCGCGAAACGCTCGCCCGCGGTACCGGCGGCGAACAGCTTGCCGCCCGTGGCGCCGTAGAGGCAGGTGTTGCCGATGATGGCACTGTCCTGAGTCTTGTAGATGCTGCCCTTGGGCGGAACGATGACCAGTTTGCCGCCGGTCATGCCTTTGCCGACGTAGTCGTTGGCGTCGCCTTCCAGGTACATGTTCAGGCCGCCGGCGTTCCACACACCGAAGCTCTGACCAGCCGTCCCTTTGAAGCGGAAGGTGATCGGCGCGTTCGCCATGCCTTGGTTGCCGTGCTTGCGAGCGATTTCACCGGAGATCCGCGCGCCGATCGAACGGTCGCAGTTGCAGATATCCAGTGCGAAATCGGCACCGCTCATGTCGTTGATAGCCGAAGTGGCCATATCGACCATTTTCTCGGCCAGCAAACCTTTGTCGAACGGCGGGTTGCGGTCGACCTGGCAGAACTGTGGCTTGTCTGCCGGGATGTGATCGCTGCCGAGCAACGGAGTCAAATCAAGGTGCTGCTGCTTGGCGGTCTGGCCTTCGAGGATGTCCAGCAGATCGGTACGGCCGATCAGCTCTTCGAGGGAACGCACGCCCAGCTTGGCCAGCCACTCGCGGGTTTCTTCGGCGACATAGGTGAAGAAGTTCACCACCATGTCGACGGTGCCGATGTAGTGATCCTTGCGCAGCTTCTCGTTCTGGGTCGCGACGCCGGTGGCGCAGTTGTTCAGGTGGCAGATACGCAGGTATTTGCAGCCCAGCGCGATCATTGGCGCGGTGCCGAAACCGAAGCTTTCAGCGCCGAGAATGGCCGCCTTTATAACGTCGAGGCCGGTTTTCAGGCCGCCGTCAGTTTGCACCCGGACTTTGCCGCGCAGGTCGTTGCCACGCAGGGTCTGGTGGGTTTCGGCCAAGCCGAGTTCCCACGGTGCGCCCGCGTATTTGATCGAGGTCAGCGGCGATGCACCGGTGCCGCCGTCGTAGCCGGAGATGGTGATCAAGTCCGCGTAGGCCTTGGCCACACCGGCGGCGATGGTGCCGACGCCCGCTTCTGCTACCAGCTTCACCGAGACCAGGGCCTTCGGGTTGACTTGTTTCAGGTCGAAAATCAGTTGCGACAAATCTTCGATCGAATAGATGTCGTGGTGCGGCGGCGGCGAAATCAGCGTCACACCTGGTACTGCGTAGCGCAGCTTGGCGATCAGACCGTTCACTTTACCGCCTGGCAGCTGACCACCTTCGCCGGGCTTGGCACCCTGAGCGACTTTGATCTGCAGCACTTCAGCGTTGACCAGGTATTCCGGGGTCACACCGAAACGGCCGGTTGCCACTTGCTTGATTTTCGAGCTTTTGATGGTGCCGTAACGGGCTGGGTCTTCGCCGCCTTCGCCGGAGTTGGAACGCGCACCAAGGCGGTTCATGGCTTCGGCCAGGGCTTCGTGAGCTTCCGGCGACAAGGCGCCCAGGGAGATGCCCGCGGAGTCAAAGCGCTTGAGCACTGATTCCAACGGTTCGATCTCGCTGATGTCCAGCGGCGTGTCCAGGGTTTTGACCTTGAACATGTCGCGGATCATCGACACTGGTCGGTTGTCCACCAGCGACGTGTATTCCTTGAACTTGCTGTAGTCGCCCTGCTGCACTGCGGCTTGCAGGGTGTTGACCACGTCCGGGTTGTACGCGTGATACTCGCCACCGTGGACGAACTTCAGCAAACCGCCCTGCTGGATAGGCTTGCGCGGGCTCCAGGCTTCGGCGGCCAGGGCTTTCTGCTCGGCTTCGATGTCGACGAAACGTGCACCTTTGATGCGGCTCGGCACGCCACGGAAGCTCAGGTCACACACTTCCTCGGACAGACCGATGGCTTCGAACAACTGCGCACCACGGTACGAAGTGATGGTCGAGATGCCCATCTTCGACAGGATCTTGAGCAGGCCTTTGGTGATGCCTTTGCGGTAGTTCTTGAACACCTCATAGAGGTCGCCCAGCACTTCACCGGTACGGATCAGGTCGCCCAAGACTTCATACGCGAGGAATGGGTAAACGGCAGAGGCGCCGAAACCGATCAACACGGCGAAGTGATGCGGATCACGTGCAGTCGCGGTTTCCACGAGGATGTTGGAGTCGCAACGCAGGCCTTTTTCGGTCAGGCGGTGGTGCACCGCACCAGTGGCGAGCGAAGCGTGGATCGGCAATTTACCTGGACCGATGTGACGGTCACTCAGCACAACCTGGGTACGACCGGCACGAACAGCTTCTTCAGCCTGATCGGCAACGTTGCGGATCGCCGCTTCGAGGCCGACGCTCTCGTCGTAGTTGAGGTCGATGATCTGGCGTTCGAAGCCCGGACGATCGAGGTTCATCAGCGAGCGCCACTTGGCCGGGGAAATGACCGGCGAGCTGAGGATCACGCGCGAGGCGTGTTCCGGCGACTCCTGGAAGATGTTGCGCTCGGCACCGAGGCAGATCTCCAGCGACATGACGATGGCTTCACGCAGCGGATCGATCGGCGGGTTGGTGACCTGCGCGAACTGCTGGCGGAAATAGTCGTACGGCGTGCGCACGCGCTGGGACAGCACGGCCATCGGCGTATCGTCGCCCATGGAGCCCACGGCTTCGTAGCCTTGCTCGCCCAGCGGACGCAGCACCTGATCGCGCTCTTCGAACGTGACCTGGTACATCTTCATGTATTGCTTGAGCTGATCAACGTCGTAGAACGCCGAACCGTGGTCGTTGTCTTCCATGGTCGCCTGGATGCGCAGGGCGTTCTTGCGCAGCCATTGCTTGTACGGATGACGGGACTTCAAGCGGTTGTCGATGGCGTCGGTGTCGAGGATCTGACCGGTTTCGGTGTCCACGGCAAAAATCTGACCCGGGCCCACGCGACCCTTGGCGATCACGTCTTCAGGCTGGTAGTTCCAGACACCGATTTCCGAGGCCAGGGTGATGAAACCGTTTTTGGTGGTGACCCAACGCGCCGGGCGCAGACCGTTACGGTCGAGCAGGCACACCGCGTAACGACCGTCGGTCATTACCACGCCGGCCGGGCCGTCCCACGGCTCCATGTGCATCGAGTTGTACTCGTAGAACGCACGCAGATCCGGGTCCATGGTTTCGACGTTCTGCCACGCAGGCGGAATGATCATCCGCACGCCACGGAACAGGTCGATGCCACCGGTAACCATCAGCTCCAGCATGTTGTCCATGCTCGAGGAGTCGGAACCGACGCGGTTGACCAGCGGGCCGAGCTCTTCGAGGTCAGGCATCAGGTCGTTGGCGAACTTGGTACGACGGGCCACAGCCCAGTTGCGGTTGCCGGTGATGGTGTTGATCTCGCCGTTGTGCGCCAGGAAGCGGAACGGTTGAGCCAGTGGCCATTTCGGCAGGGTGTTGGTGGAGAAGCGCTGGTGAAACACGCAGATCGCGGTTTGCAGGCGCTGGTCGCTCAGGTCCGGATAGAAGGCGGTGAGATCCGCCGGCATCATCAGGCCTTTATAAATGATGGTCTTGTGGGAAAAGCTGCAGATGTAGTGATCGCTGTCAGCGGCATTGGCCACCGACGAACGACGACGGGAACTGAACAGCTTGATCGCCATGTCCTGATCGCTCAGGCCTTCACCGCCGATGAACACTTGTTCGATCTGCGGCAAACGCTCCAGCGCCAGACGGCCGAGCACGCTGGTGTCGATTGGCACTTTGCGCCAGCCGATCAGCTGCAGGCCAGCGGCCAGGATCTCGCGGTTCATGTTTTCGCGAGCGGCCTCGGCTTTCACCGGGTCCTGGTTGAAGAACACCATGCCCACGGCATATTGCTTGGGCATTTCGACGCCGAACGTCTCCTGGGCGATGGCTCGCAGGAATACATCCGGCTTTTGAATCAGCAGACCGCAACCGTCACCGGTTTTGCCGTCGGCATTGATCCCACCGCGGTGGGTCATGCAGGTCAGGGCCTCGATGGCCGTTTGCAAAAGGGTATGACTGGGCTCGCCCTGCATATGGGCTATCAGGCCGAAACCGCAGTTATCCTTGAATTCATCTGGTTGGTACAGACCTGCTTTCATAGACACTTTCTCACCAGGCTGCCTCTTTACGAGGCAAATTTCTTTTCAATTCAACCACTTACCATCCGCGCCGAACGTACGCCAGCTTTGCGGGGGCAAAAGGGAGGTCATTGTACACACCGACACAGGGGCTCACAAATTTGACGACGAACTGTCGTAAATCTATGTCGCATTTGTGAAAGGTTTAAAGCGATATGCTGTGCTAGTCAAAACATTTTTAATGTTGACCGCTACGACTCAAAGACTACTGTGACGCAGACACCACAAGGCACGCGGTCTGTAGAGACGGCGCGCACTCGTAGAATTTTGAGGTGCTTGGAGAGGCGGCCTGGGTAAGGCCGCCGAATCTTCAGCGAGTTGTTGCCAGTTCCTGTTGGACGCTGGCGACAGTACGAGGCCAAGGTTTACCAGCCTGAACCTTCGCTGGCAAGGCCTTGATGGCGGTAAGGGCTGCATCGCGGTTGGCGAAGTTACCGTAGGTGATGACGTAAAGCGGCTTGCCGTTGAGCACTTTCTTGAAATAACGGTACTCGCCGCCCTGCTCTTTCACGAAGTTTTGCGCGGACGCTTCGGAGCTGGTACCGAGGATTTGCACCACGTAATTACCCGGAGCCTGACCGGCGTACCAGGTGCCACCCGCGGCCTTGGCTACTGTCACCGGCTTTTCGGCAGGTTTGGCAGCGGCAGTGGCGGCAGGTTTGGCTGGCGCTGGAGCAGGCTTGGCAACAGGTGCCGGAGCGGGCTTGGCAGTTGCGATCTGAGTCGGAGCAGGCTTGGCCGCTGGCGTCGGCGCAGGGCCTGGCTGAATGCCAGCAGGCGGCGCCGTCGTGGTCACGGTCGGCGGTGTGGCGCTGGAGCCTTCTACCGGAACGCCATCGTCGCCTTCGGTGATGCCGCCGGCCGCTTCGGCCAGTGGACCGCGCATGACCGGTTGCGAGTTGCCGACCAGCGGCAATGGCATCGGTTGCGAGTTACCCGCGAATTCAACGGAAGGATTACCGCTGCTGTTGGTTTGTGGCGCGCCCTCGCCGAGCGGCAATTGCGCTTGCTCGTTGGCAGGAGCGCCTGTGGTTGGTGCTTTGCTGCGACCTGGCATCAACCAGGCGGCCGCTACCGCGACCACGACTACGGCGGAAATCGCCAATACGTGTTTCTTCGGCATAGTGAACCCCATACTTGGACGCTTGACCGCTGAGCGGCTGGCAATCATGGCTTCGATCATTGCATCGCGGGCAACCTGGTTGATGTTGCCAGGCCAACCGTCGGAGCTTTCATGAATATCAGAGATCTGATTCGCGGTGAAAAGTTCGATACCCCGACCCGCGCCTTCAAGCCGCTGGTCCAGATATTCACGGGTTTCTTCTTCGGTGTAAGGCTGCAACTCAATGACGTGAAAACGCTCTTCTTCGAGGCTCAACTCATCGAGCTGTGCAATGAGCGAAGACTCACCGAACAGAAACACATGCGGTCGACCTTCCGGTGCGCCAGCGGCCAGGGCCAGCAAGGCTTCCAGGGCGGATTCGTCTAGCTGCTCGGCGTCATCCACCAGCAGGTAGACTTCCTGCCCGGTGAGTGCCAGCTGAACCACCTGGGCCAGAATCGCATTGATTTCAGGCTGAGCGACGTTGAGCGCTTGAGCCACCTGCCGCAGCACTCCCGCTGCATCGCCGGCGCCACGGGCGGAAACCACCACGCTCTGCACTGACTGCTTGTTGGTGCTGGCCACCAGGGCCTGACGCAACAGGGTCTTGCCACTACCTTGCGGGCCGGTGACCACCAGCAGAAGCTGGCTGTAGCGGGCCAGGTGATGCAGTTGTCCCAGCACCGGTTTGCGCTGGGCCGGGAAGAATTTGAAGCCAGGCACCCGAGGAGCGAAAGGGTCGTGACTCAACTGGTAATGGCCGAGGAAAGCCTCGTCGGCGTGCAAACTAGTCATCGGGATCTTATTAACCTTTAAGCTGAGCCAGGGCGCGGTAATCCGCTCCCAGCGTGGCCTGTAAAACCTCTTTCGGATAATCGTCGGTCACCACCGCTTCGCCCATGTGGCGCAGCAGCACCAGGCGCAAACGACCGTCGATCACTTTCTTGTCAATTGCCATATGTTCGAGAAAATCAGCTTCAGTCATCTCTTCAGGCGGGATGACCGGCAGACCAGCACGCTGGAAAAGACGAATGCCGCGATCGCGCTCTTGCTCGCTGATCCAGCCCAGGCGAGCAGACATTTCCAATGCCATTACGGTGCCAGCAGCGACCGCTTCACCATGTAGCCAGACACCATAGCCCATATGGGTTTCGATGGCGTGGCCAAAGGTGTGGCCGAGATTCAACGTGGCACGAACACCCGTTTCCTTCTCGTCGGCACCGACTACTTCGGCTTTTGCCTCGCAGGAGCGCTGGATAGCGTAAGTCAGGGCGGTCTGATCCAGGGCACGCAGTCGATCGACGTTTTCTTCAAGCCAGGTCAGGAATGGCTCGTCGCAGATCAGCCCGTATTTGATGACTTCTGCCAGACCGGCGGAGAGTTCGCGCGCAGGCAGGGTGTTGAGCGAAGCGGTATCGATCAGGACAACGTTCGGCTGATAGAAAGCGCCGACCATGTTCTTGCCCAACGGATGGTTGATGCCGGTCTTGCCGCCCACCGAGGAGTCGACTTGCGACAACAGTGTGGTCGGGACCTGAATGAAATCGACACCGCGCTGATAGCAGGCGGCCGCAAAACCGGCCATGTCACCAATCACTCCTCCACCGAGGGCGATCACTGTGGTGCGACGGTCGTGCCGTGCGGTCAGCAGACCGTCGAAGATCAGTTGCAGGGTTTCCCAGGTCTTGAAGGCCTCGCCGTCGGGCAACACCACGGAAATCACCGAGAACTGCGCAAGGCTGCGGGTCAGACGCTCGAGATAGAGCGGCGCAACAGTCTCGTTGGAGATGATCGCTACTTGCCGTCCGCGAATATGCGGGGCCAGCAGCTCAGGCTGATCCAACAAACCTTCGCCAATATGAATCGGGTAGCTGCGCTCGCCTAGATCGACCTTGAGTGTCTGCATGTGTCCCCACAGTAAAGATGGAATCAGGCGTCCTGCCTTGAGTTTTCGAATGTCCACGGCCTCTGCTGGTGTGACGCCGTTCGGTAGCCATCCGCCACACACCTGAGCGGCCGTGACAGGACGCCGAGGATAGCGCATTTCGCGCCGCGCTTTAACGGGGAGGTAGCTGCTGCAAGCGCTCGAGAATATCGAGCACCACCATCCGCGGCGGCCGCTCATCGGTTTCCACCACGAGGTCGGCAATCTCCCGATAAAGCGGGTCGCGGATCGCCAGCAGATCCCGCAGGGTCTTGGCCGGATCAGCAGTGCGCAGCAAGGGTCGATTGCGTTCCCTAGCCGTGCGCCCTACCTGCTGCTCAACCGAGGCATGCAGATAGACCACCCGACCACCGGCGTGCAGTGCCCGACGATTGGCTTCGCGCATGACTGCGCCGCCGCCGGTCGCCAGCACCACGCCATCGCACGCGCACAGCTCGGCAATCATCGCCTGCTCGCGGTCACGAAAGCCCGGCTCGCCTTCCTTATCAAAAATCCATGGGATATTGGCGCCCGTGCGCAATTCAATTTCCTTATCGGAATCTTTGAACGGCAGGCGCAGCTCTTTGGCCAGCAACCGGCCGATGGTGCTTTTTCCAGCGCCCATCGGTCCTACAAGAATCAAATTTCGCACAGAATCAACGACTCACAGCAATCGCCTGGTTATTCATGATACGCGGAGTGAGAAACACCAACAGCTCGGATTTTTTCTCCGAAACCACGTCACGCCGGAAAAGGCGGCCAAGATACGGCACATCGCCAAGAAATGGCACCTTATCTACAACCTTGCTCTGAGTATTTGAGAAAACACCACCGATCACGATGGTCTCGCCGTCGTTAACCAGCACCTTGGCGTTGACTTCATTTTTCTTGATGGGCGGTACGTCCTGCACCTTGTTCAGGTAGTCCGGCTCGTCCTTGGTGACCTTGACCTCCATGATGATCCGGTTATCCGGCGTGATCTGCGGCGTCACTTCCAGTGACAGCGAGGCTTCCTTGAACGACACCGACGTCGCACCGCTGGAGCTGGCTTCCTGATAGGGAATTTCGGTGCCTTTGAGGATTTTGGCGGTTTCCTTGTCGGACGTGACAACCTTGGGTTGCGAAACGATTTCGCCGTTACCGGTTTTCTCCATCGCCGTGAGTTCAAGATCGAGCAAAACATTGTCGGTAATAAAGGCGATGCCGATACCCGAAGTATTAGCGGCGGCGCCCATGTCGACGAACGGAGAATTGGTGCTGGTGCTACCCGGTGTGCCGATGGTCGACGACGCATTGGCGCCGTTGTTGCTCACGCCGGAAGTGTTCCAGTTGCCCTTGTTCTGTACCGAACCGCCCCAGCGCACGCCCAGGCTTTTGTCGTAGTCGACGTTGGCTTCGACGATCCGCGCCTCGATCATTACCTGACGCACTGGAATATCGAGCTGCGCGACGATACGGCGCAGTTCGTCGAGTCGTTCCTGAGTCTGATAGGCAATGATGTTGTTGGTCCGCTCATCAACCGTGATCGAGCCCCGCTCGTCAATCTTGGCATCCGCACTGGTCACCGACTGGAACAACTTGGAGATATCGGCAGCCTTGGCGTAATTGACCTGCAACAGCTCGCGACGCAGAGGGGCCAACTCGGCGATCTGCTTCTGCGACTCCAGCTCCTGACGCTCGCGGGCAGCGATTTCATCGGCGGGCGCCACTAGCAGAACGTTACCGATCTTGCGTTTATCCAGCCCTTTGGTTTTCAGCACCAGGTCCAGCGCCTGATCCCACGGTACATTCTGCAAGCGCAGGGTAATACCGCCCTGTACCGTGTCACTGGCCACCAGATTGAGGTTGGTGAAATCGGCGATCAGTTGCAGCACCGAGCGCACATCGATGTCCTGGAAATTCAACGACAGCTTTTCACCGGTGTAGGCGAATCGCTCGGCATTACGCTTTTGCAGGTCGTCCACGGTCATCGGCCGGATGCTGACGGTCAGTTTGTTATCGGTCTGATAAGTCGAATAATCAAAGGCGCCGCTGGGTTCGATACTGATTGTGGCCCGATCGCCCGTGGCGCTGGCGTTGACGAACTGCACCGGCGTAGCGAAATCCTTGACGTCCAGGCGTACCCGCAACGGCTCGGGAAGCTGGGTTCGGGCGAAACCGAGGACGATCTTGCCGTCACGCTCCTGAATGTCCGGGGCGATGGACGGGTCGGAAAGATCGATGACGACATTGCCCTCGCCTTGCGTACCACGCTGGAAATCCACGCCACGGATAGCCTTGCCAACAGGTGCATAGGCTTTCGCGGGAGCCGGGGTCGGCGTAGCGGCACGCGGTGCGCTGGCTGCCGGTTTCGACGGCGCTTTAGTCGCCCCTTGCCCCACCACCACGAACAGATTATTGCCTTCGACTCGCGACGTGTAAGGCGTCAGCTGCGTCAAATTGATGATGAGTCGCGTACGGTCAGTGGTTTCCACCACTGTCGCACTACGGGCATTGCCGCCGCCCAGGTCACGGGTCTTGCTGGTCAGCTTATTGGTGACACCGGGCAAGTCCAGCGCGATCCGTGCGGGCGACTCAGTCGTATAACCTCGGGGTGCCGGGGGCGCGCTGTCGAACGACAGCTTCAACTCGACGCGGTCTCCCGGTAGAGCAGCCACATCGAGTGTCTTGAGATTGGCGGCTTGAACCATCGGCGAAAGCAGCGCTATCCATAGCGAAATACCGAAGGTTGAGAAAATCCTGTTCATTGTTCGAGTCCCACTATGAGTGCTCTTTCAAAGGGATGGTCCGGGGCCGTTCCAACCAGGCGCCTTCGCCATCGGGAACAATTTCGACCACATCGACTTGCGAGCCGCTGATGGCGACGATTCGCCCATCGTTACGTCCCAGATAATCGCCGACTTTCAACCGATGCACGCCGCCCGCCCCGCGCAACAGCGCGAAGGAGCCACCTGCATTGGATATCGTGCCGACCATTTCAAACTGCTCGATGTTGAAACCTTCGAGGTACTGCTTGACCCGAGCGGGGTCGGGTTTGACGTTACGCGATCCGTGCTTCTGGCCCGCCAGGTCGATTCTGACCTGGCGGGAAAACGGGCTGCGAAGATTGGCTGCGCTATAGGTAAACGTCGGATAGGACTGAAACGTGGGCGCGGGTTCAATCTTGCCGGGTGGTCGCAGACGAACTTCGTTCATGTAGGCATCGAGATCGCTGACGTCATCGCCTCCTCCACAACCCGCCAGGCAGAGCAGTACGGCAAACATTGATAAACAACGAATCGGGCTCATTTTTGCGGCCCTTTGTCGTTGTAGCGGTATGTCTTGGCCAGAATGCTCATGCGCAGCTTCGTTCCACCCTCTGGATTCGCCGGGGCAATGTCGAAGTCATGCAGCGTGACAATGCGTGGCAATCCCGCCACGCCACTGACGAATGTGGCCAGGTCGTGATAGGCGCCGGTGACGGTGATCTGGATCGGCAGTTCGATGTAGAACGGCTGAGTGACCTCCGGCAACAGTTTGATTTCTTCGAACTCCAGTCCGCTGCCGAGGCCCGTGCGCGTGATGTCCTCCAGCAACCCGGGGACTTCAGTGTCGCTGGGCAATTGCCGCAACAGCACGCCAAAGGAGTTTTCCATCTCCTTCATCTGCTGGGTGTACAGCTCAAGATTCGCCGCCATGCGGGCTTTGCTCGCGAACTGTTCCTTTAGCGTCGTCTCTTCTTCGCGTTTTGAGTCGAGCTGACTTTCCAGATCACTGAGGTAAAAGTTGTAACCCAGTGCCAGCACCAGAACCATCAGCAGGGCACCTGCAATCGCTTTGATAGCCGGTGGCCAGGAGCCCATGTTATTGGTGTCGAGGTCATTGATATCGATGTTACGTAAACCGGCAAACCATTCGGATGGACTCATTGGTCGCCCTCCACAACCGCCGGTTGAGTCTGACGAACCGTCAACTGAAAGACGTTCGCCTGGTCCAGCTGACCTGCAGTGTTCGCCTTGACCTCTGTGAGGCTGGGCGCATCGAACCAATCGGAGGCATCGAGATTACGCATCAAGTCCGACACGCGATTGTTGGATTCTGCCGCACCGGTGATAGACAAGGTCTTGCCGACCATTTTCACTTCGGTGAAATACACCCCGTCCGGCAACGTACGAGCCAGTTGATCAAATACTCGACCACTGATCGGCCGGTTCCCCTGCAGATCCTGAATGATGCGCATACGCTCGACCAATTGCTGGCGCCGAGCCTTGAGGTCACTGATCTGCTTGATGCGTTCGTCGACAATAGCGATCTGCTTGCTGATGTAGTCGTTACGCGCAAGTTGCCGGTCGATGGCGCGATTGATGACCTGATCCGCCAACAGCACTGCGCCGATAGAGCCCGCCAGCACAACGACAAGGCTCAACAGGAAGCGTTTGCGGCGTTGTTCTCGCAGCTCTTCACGCCATGGGAGTAGATTGATCCGCGCCATCAGTCGAAACTCCTGAGCGCCAGACCGCAAGCGATCATCAGTGCCGGCGCATCACCGGCCAGGGCACCGGCGTTGACCTTGCTGCTCAGGGTCATGTCGGAAAACGGGTTGGCAACCTGGGTGGGCGTGGCCAATCGCTGCTCGATCAATCGATCAAGGCCCGGCACCGATGCAGTCCCGCCGGCAAGCAGGATGTGATCGACCGAGTTGTACTGCCCGGAGGCGAAGAAAAACTGCAGTGAACGCGAAACCTGCTGCACCAGCGCATCACGAAACGGTTGCAATACCTCGCTGACGTAATCGTCCGGCAAACCGCCCTGCTTCTTCGCCAACCCTGCCTGCTCCAGGCTCATGCCGTAGCGACGCTGGATTTCTTCGGTCAGTTGACGGCCACCGAACAATTGCTCACGGGTGTAAATAATTCGTCCATTGCGCAGCACGCTGAGGGTCGTCATCGTCGCGCCAATGTCGACCACGGCCACGGTCAATTGCTCCTGGGAAGCAGCCAGGTGGCCTGTCAGCAGGCCGAAAGAACGTTCCAGCGCATAGGCTTCGACATCGACCACACGCGCCGTCAGCCCGGCCAGGGCCAGCGCCGCTTCACGCACTTCGACGTTTTCTTTGCGGCAAGCGGCCAGCAGGACAGTGACCCGCTCAGGATTGCGCGCGGAAACGCCCTGCACTTCAAAATCGATGGCGACTTCATCCAACGGATAGGGGATGTATTGATCTGCCTCGATCTTTAGCTGGTTCTCCATTTCGTCATCGGAGAGCCCGGCATCCATCTCGATCGTCTTGGTGATCACCGCTGAACCGGCGACCGCGACCGCAACATTCCTGAGGCTGGTTTTGGCCTTGACCAACACGCGAGACAATGCCTGCCCGACACCCTCGAGCTCAGCGATGTTTTTCTCGATTACAGCATTGGCAGGGAGAGGTTCGACAGCGTATGCCTCGACCCGATAGCGCTCACCTTGACGGCTTAACTCCAGAAGCTTCACTGACGTGGAGCTGATGTCGATCCCCAGAAGCGTGTTGGCCTTTTTATTGAAGAGTCCTAGCACTACCAATTCCCTATGACTATCCGTGAGTTACGGACTCTGTAATGTCCATTGCGTTCAACCCGCCCGTCTTGACAGCAAGCGCAAATGACGCCTCTGGCGGAAAAATGCTTATAATGCCCAGCGATTTTTTTCTGCTATTTACTTCAAGCTCGGGTGCGCTCCTGCTCAGTCAACCCTGATGCCTAATTCATTCTTTGCCCTGGATGTCCAAAAGCCTTGATTCGTCTGCTGAAATTTTTCGGTTGGTCCATCGTCGCCGTTTTCTGCGGACTGCTTCTGGGTCTGAGTGGCGCTTATCTTTACCTTAGTCCTGGATTGCCGTCTGTGGAGGCGCTGAGAAGTATTCAGTTGCAGATTCCTCTACGGGTATACAGCAGCGACGACAAGTTGATTGCAGAATTTGGTGAAATGCGCCGGACTCCGATCCGTTTCGCCGACATTCCGCCAAATTTCATTAATGCGTTACTAAGTGCTGAAGACGACAATTTCGCCAATCACTACGGCGTCGACCCTGGCAGCTTGATGCGTGCCGCGTCCCAGCTGGTTAAAAGCGGTCACATCCAGTCCGGCGGCAGCACCATCACCATGCAGGTGGCGAAGAACTTCTTCCTGACCAGCGAACGCAGCTTTTCACGTAAAACCACTGAAATTCTCCTGGCCTTGCAGATCGAACGGCAGCTGACCAAGGACGAAATCCTTGAGTTGTATGTCAACAAGATCTACCTCGGCAACCGTGCCTACGGTATCGAAGCCGCCGCTCAGGTTTACTACGGCAAGTCGATTCGTGACGTGAGCCTTGCGCAGATGGCGATGATCGCCGGCCTGCCGAAAGCCCCGTCGCGCTTCAACCCGCTGGCCAACCCGGCTCGCAGCAAAGAACGTCGCGACTGGATCCTCGGGCGCATGTACAAGCTGGGCAAGATCACCGAAGCCGACTACACCACCGCGATCAACGAGCCGCTGAACGCCAGCTACCACGTGCCGACCCCGGAAGTGAACGCACCCTACATCGCTGAAATGGCCCGTGCCGAAATGGTCGGCCGCTATGGCAGTGATGCCTACACCGAAGGCTTTCGCGTAACCACCACGATCCCAAGCAATCTGCAGGAAATGGCCAACACCGCCCTGCACGAAGGCCTGATGACCTATGATCAGCGTCACGGCTACCGTGGCCCTGAATCGCGCCTGCCGGGCAAGACTCGCGAAGCCTGGGCAACAGAACTGACCAAGCAACGCACCATCAGCAGCCTCGAGCCCGCCATCGTTACCCAGGTCGACAAGAACGGCCTGCAGGTGATGACGCGCACCGGTGACGAACACGTCAACTGGGACACAATGAAGTGGGCGCGCCCCTTCCTGAACACCAACAGCATGGGACCAAATCCCAAGCAACCGGCGGATGTTGCGCAGGTGGGCGACCTGATACGCGTGCAGCGCCAGCCGGACAATTCGCTGAAGTTCAGCCAAATCCCGCAGGCTCAAGGCGCATTGGTCTCCCTGGATCCACAGAACGGGGCCATCCGCTCGCTGGTCGGCGGTTTCGCCTTCGAACAAAGCAACTACAACCGTGCCCTGCAGGCCAAGCGTCAGCCAGGCTCGAGCTTTAAACCGTTCGTCTACAGCGCTGCACTGGACAATGGCTACACTGCCGCCAGCCTGGTGAACGACGCACCGATCGTGTTTGTCGACGAGTACCTGGACAAGGTCTGGCGTCCGAAGAACGACACCAATACGTTCCTCGGTCCGATCCGTCTGCGTGAAGCGCTGTACAAATCGCGCAACCTGGTTTCGATCCGTCTGGTACAGGCCTTGGGCGTCGATCGCACCATCGACTACATCAGCAAATTCGGCTTCAACAAGCAGGATCTGCCGCGCAACCTCTCCCTGGCGCTGGGCACCGCGACCCTGACACCGATGGAAATCGCCACGGGCTGGAGCACGTTTGCCAACGGCGGCTACAAAATCACGCCGTACATCATCGACAAGATTGAAAGCCGCAACGGCGATACGCTGTTTGTCGCCAACCCGCCGAGCGTTCCAAAGGGCAATGTCGCCAGTGACGGCATTGCCGCCGCTCCGGAGGCTAACGCATTCACGGTCAACGCGACGCCGGAAGACGCCTCAACTGCGCCACCAGCGACTCAAACACCTGCCGTGGCCGAGCGCATTGTCGATGGCCGCACCACTTACATCCTCAACAGCATGCTTGAGGACGTGATCAAGCTCGGTACCGGGCGTCGCGCACTGGCGTTGGGCCGTCCCGACATCGCGGGCAAGACAGGTACGACCAACGAATCCAAGGACGCCTGGTTCTCCGGCTACAACGCCGATTACGTCACGACCGTCTGGACCGGCTTCGACCAGCCTGAGAGCCTGGGTCGCAGGGAATTTGGTGGCACTGTGGCTCTGCCTATCTGGATGAACTACATGGCCGCGGCCCTCAAGGACAAGCCGCCGCACACACTGCCAGAGCCGGAAGGCATCCTGAGCCTGCGGGTAGACCCGGTCAGCGGCCGCGCGGCCCCTCCTGGCACGCCTGGCGCCTACTTCGAGCTGTTCAAGGCCGAAGATACGCCGCCTACGGCCAGCGAGCTGGGCAACGGCAGTGCGCCAGGCAGTCCGCTGCCAGCCGATGAAGCGGCACCGATCGATTTGTTCTGATCAGGTAGCGCAATGCGAAAAGCCCCGCCTTCGAAAGAAGAGCGGGGCTTTTTTTGCACCGATCATTCCCACGCTCTGCGCGGGAATGCAGCCGGGACGCTCCGCGCCCCATCCTAAGCCGAACGCAGAGCGTCCGTTGAGACATTCCCACGCAGAGCGTGGGAACGATCATCTACGGGAAATAAAAAGCCCCGACTCTCGCGAGCCGGGGCTTTTTTGCTTGAAGCGTTACAACAGCTTAGCCGTTGAACACATCATCCACGCTTTTCAACGGGTAGTTCTTCGGATACGGCAGGGTTGCAACACCGGTCTCGATGGCGGCTTTCGCCACGGCATCGGAGATCACGGTGATCAAACGTGCATCCATTGGTTTCGGGATGATGTACTCACGACCGAATTCCAGCTTGATGCCGCCGTAGGCGTCGCACACTTCCTGAGGTACTGGCAGTTTGGCCAGTTCACGCAGGGCGTTGGCAGCAGCCACTTTCATTTCTTCGTTGATGCGCTTGGCGCGAACGTCCAGGGCACCACGGAAGATGAACGGGAAGCCCAGTACGTTGTTGACCTGGTTCGGGTAGTCCGAACGGCCGGTGGCCATGATCACGTCGTTACGGGTGGCGTGAGCCAGTTCCGGGGAGATTTCCGGATCCGGGTTGGAGCACGCGAACACGATCGGGTTAGGCGCCATCGCCAGCAGGCCTTCAGCGCTCAGCAGGTTCGGGCCGGACAGGCCGACGAACACGTCAGCACCGGTCAGTGCGTCAGCCAGGGTGCGCTTCTCGGTCGCGTGAGCGAACACAGCCTTGTACTGGTTCAGGTCGTCACGGCCGGAGTGGATCACGCCGGTACGGTCAACCATGAAGATGTTTTCGATGTTGGCGCCCATGCTCACCAGCAATTTCATGCAGGAGATGGCAGCTGCACCGGCACCCAGGCAGACGATCTTGGCGTCAGACAGGGTTTTGCCAGCGATTTCCAGGGCGTTGATCATGCCGGCCGCGGTCACGATAGCGGTGCCGTGCTGGTCATCGTGGAATACCGGAATGTCGCACTGCTCGATCAAAGCGCGTTCGATCTCAAAGCACTCAGGTGCCTTGATGTCTTCCAGGTTGATGCCACCGAAGGTGATGGAGATACGCTTGACGGTGTCGATGAAGGCTTGCGGGCTTTCGGAGTCGACTTCGATGTCGAAAACGTCGATGCCGGCGAAGCGCTTGAACAGCACGCCTTTGCCTTCCATGACTGGCTTGGACGCCAATGGACCGAGGTTACCCAGACCAAGAATCGCGGTGCCATCGGAAATAACTGCAACCAGGTTGCCTTTACCGGTGTATTTGTAGGCCAGCTCAGGATCGCGAGCAATTTCGCGTACTGGTTCGGCTACGCCGGGGCTGTAAGCCAGCGACAGGTCGCGGGCGGTAGCGGTGGCCTTGGTGAGCTCGACGCTCAGCTTACCTGGACGAGGATGGGCATGATATTCGAGAGCGGCAGTTTTCAAATCAGACATGGGGGCATTCCGCTTTTACTGTTGGACAGACTGGTCAGCGAGGATACGCGCCTCGCAAAGTCCCCACAAGACTGACCAGTCACCCCTGTCAAGCGCCCGGCCCTACGACTTTGGGCCAAGAGCCGCGGAACACAAGGGGTGGACTGTTCACAATCCACTTAAAAAATGTCTACAATTTTTTCTTATGGAGTCGCCTGAAGCATGACGGGGTCAGTCAATGGCAACAACCAACGCGCCTGCCCTTCTTTCAACCCACCACGCCGCGAACGGTCGAGCACCCAGCCACGCGCCTCGATTTGCCTGCCTTTCAGTTTTTCCAGAGACGCCACATCGAACTGCTGCAGCAGATTGGGTGCAACACGCAATACAACCGAATCCTGCAACTCGATCCAGACTCCGCCACGATTACGCTGAACCTTGGTCACACGGCCGCTGACAACCGCAAACCCTGAAGTGTTGACTTGCTCAACTTTGAGGACCGGTGATTGGCGCCATATCCCCAGCCTGGCCTGACGTGCAATGCGCTCAGCCGCTTGCTGACACTTGGCCAGGTCGATATTCGGCGCCACAGCCACCTGGAAACCCAGACCTTCGGCAAGCATCTGCGCTTCCAGGTTGGCACCATCGGCGCCATAGAGATGG
Source organism: Pseudomonas sp. MDV22-iso1 (assembly GCF_058145095.1). Lineage (NCBI taxonomy): Bacteria > Pseudomonadati > Pseudomonadota > Gammaproteobacteria > Pseudomonadales > Pseudomonadaceae > Pseudomonas > Pseudomonas sp. MDV22-iso1. The sequence continues at coordinate 43,444 of NZ_JBYVMF010000004.1, read as the reverse complement.
GCCAGGGTGCGGCCGTAGCGATCTTTGTTCTCTTTACCAGGAAGCAGACCGAGCTGTCCGTCGCTAGCGGCCACCAGGGATTCCAGGCGTTTGCGCGCTGCAACAGCGAACGGCTCGTCTGTTCGGCCCTTCTTGCCAAGCTCCGGCGTATTCAAACCGATCATGCGTACGCTGCGACCATCGCTGAGCCGCACTGTGTCGCCATCCACAACCCGCTGTACCGTGACGGACTTCAGGCCGCTTGGCGCCGGACAATAAGCCTGGGCAGCCGGGAACCAAATCGCGGACACAAAAAAGGCGCCCGCAAGGGACGCCTTTTTCAACAGCAAGGAAAAGCCCAAGGGGCTCTTCAACCTTACTCTGCAGCAGCTGGAGCTTTCTTGCCGAAAGCGCCGAAACGGTCTGCGAAGCGCTGTACACGGCCGCCAGTATCCAGAGTCTTCTGCTTACCGGTGTAGAACGGGTGGCACTCGTTGCATACGTCAGTACCCAGTGGCTTGCACAGGTTCGAACGAGTTTCGAACTTGTTGCCGCAGCTGCAAGTTACTTCGATGGTTTCGTATGCTGGATGGATATCGGCTTTCATGGTGTATTCCTCAGGCTAGTGTGCCGCCACTCAACACTATTGTTGAATACCGCACATAATTAGGCCGCGGATTCTACCAGACAATGCTAATCGCGCAAGCTGTCGCTTCTACCGACCGTCTGCTAGGCTCCCGCTCCTGATACCGTCCCTGCGGGAGCCACAGTCAGCTCTCTCAGGTCTTGCACCCTGCTGTTATTAGCTGCTTATCGAGAATCCTCCGCGTGCCCGACGCCATTTTGCGCCTCGCCCTGCCCTCGCCCCTGCGCCGCCTGTTCGACTACCGTGCTCCAGCCGGAGTCTTGCGCGCCCAGCTGCAACCAGGCATGCGTTTGCGGGTACCGTTCGGCCGTCGGGAGATGATAGGGATTCTGGTAGAGGTCACCGACACCAGCGAAGTGCCGGTGGAAAAACTCAAGCCGGCCATCGCTTTGCTCGACGCCACGCCGCCGCTGCCTCCAGCCTTGTTCAAGCTGTGCCTGTGGACCTCCCAGTATTACCAGCACAGCCTCGGCGACACCTTGAGCTGGGCGCTGCCGGTGCTGCTGCGCCAGGGTGAGTTGGCGGAAGCGCGCCAGGAGCGCTTCTGGTCCGCCGCGTCCGGCGCCAGCCTCGATGACCCGCGCATCGCCCGCGCCCCGCGCCAGCGTGAAGCGCTGGCGACCCTTGCCCAGCACCCCCACGGCGTCGCCCATCAATTGCTGAGCAAACTGATGCTGAGCAAAGACAGTCTGGATTTGCTGCTGGCCAAAGGCCTGGTGCAGGTGGAGATCCGCAAGCACGCCCCCGGTGCTCGGCATGAGCACTGGCTGGCTCAGCCAGAATTGCCCCTCAATCCCGAACAACGTGCGGCATACGAGGCCATTCGCGCCGGGTTCGACAGTTACCACGCCTTCCTGCTCGCCGGCGTGACAGGCAGCGGCAAGACAGAAGTCTATTTACAACTGATTCGCGAAACCCTCGAGGCGGGCAAACAGGCACTGGTACTGATTCCAGAGATCAACCTCGGCCCGCAAACGCTGGCGCGCTTTGAACAGCGATTCAATGCGCGCATTGCGCTGATCCACTCAGCCGTGAACGACCGCGAGCGCCTTGAAGCCTGGCTCGCCGCCCGCGATGGCGACGCCGACATCATTATCGGCACGCGTTCAGCACTGTTCACGCCGATGAAAAATCCCGGCCTGATCATCATCGACGAAGAGCACGACGGATCCTACAAACAGCAGGAAGGCCTGCGCTACCACGCCCGCGATCTGGCGCTGGTGCGCGCACGGCAGGAAAACATCCCGATCGTCCTCGGCTCGGCGACGCCGTCCCTGGAAAGCCTGCACAACGCCTACACCGGTCGATACGGGCTCCTGCGCCTGAACGAGCGAGCCGGCGGTGCCAAGCAGCCGCGTTTCCTGCGTCTGGACGTGAAAAGCCGTCCACTGGACAGCGGTATTTCCGGGCCGATGCAGCAGGCCATCGGCCAAACGCTTGCGGCGGGGCAACAAGTGCTGGTGTTCCTCAACCGCCGCGGATTTGCCCCGACACTGCTGTGTCACGATTGCGGCTGGATGTCCGAATGCCAGCGCTGTGATGCGCGAATGACCGTGCACCAGCGTTCCGGCGAGCTGCGCTGCCACCATTGCGGCTACGTTGAGCGTGTGCCCCGGCATTGTCCGAAGTGCGGCAAAGTCGACTTGCGGCCCGTGGGAGCCGGCACCGAGCGTGCCGAAGAGCGGCTGGCGATTCTGTTTCCGGACGTGCCGGTACTGCGGGTGGATCGCGATAGCACGTCGCGCAAAGACGCGATGAATCAATTGTTCGCAACCATCCAGAAGGGCCATCCCTGCATTCTGGTGGGCACGCAGATGCTTGCCAAAGGGCACCATTTCCCTCGGGTGACCCTGGTGTCGATCCTGGATGCCGATGGCGGGCTGTTCTCCGGCGATTTCCGCGCCAGTGAGCGCATGGCGCAACTGATTGTTCAGGTGGCTGGCCGCGCGGGCCGGGCTGAAGAGCCGGGACGAGTGATTATCCAGACGCACCTGGCCGATCATCCACTGCTGGTGCAACTGACCGAGCAGGGTTATTTCGCCTTTGCCGAACAGGCGCTCAGTGAGCGGCGCTCGGCAGGTTTGCCTCCATTTGCGCATTTGGCGCTGCTGCGGGCTGAAGCGCACAAGCCAGGACAGGCCGAGGGATTTCTCGATGAGGCGTGCAGCGAGGCCGAACGCTTGCTGGCCGAACAGAATCTGACCGGAATTGAGCTGCTTGGGCCAGTGCCGGCTCCCATGGAACGTCGGGCGGGGCGCTATCGCGCGCAGCTGCTGTTGCAGGCGACAGCGCGGGCGCCGCTGCATCGATTACTGAGCAGTTGGTTGCTGGTGTTGGAGCAGATGCCGAGCGGGCGGGCGGTGCGCTGGTCTCTGGATGTTGATCCCGTCGATCTGTATTGATACCTGTGGGCCTGACGCACCGCTTTTTGTCACCACATATCCATAACCTGCCCGCTATAGTTGGCAAGCCCGTCTCCGCCACGGATAATGCCCAGTTTTTCCACCCGCGCATCCAGGCGCCGCCGCGCTTGCGGTCGAAAGAGAGCCCCATGAAAGACACCATTCGTCAGCTGATCCAACAAGCCATCACCCAACTCGTCAACGAAGGTGTGTTGCCTGAAGGCCTGTCGCCGGCGATCCAGGTGGAAAACTCCCGAGACAAGAAGAACGGCGATTTCGCCAGCAACATCGCGATGATGCTCGCCAAACCGGCCGGCATGAAACCGCGCGACCTGGCCGAAAAAATCATCGCCGCGCTGCCGGCTGACGAGAACGTCACCAAGACTGAAATCGCCGGCCCAGGCTTCCTGAATTTCTTCCAGAACACCCAAGCCCTGGCCGCTCGCCTGGACGCCGCACTCGCCAACGAACACATCGGCGTGCGCAAGGCCGGCCCGGCCCAACGCACCGTTGTCGACCTGTCCGCCCCCAACCTCGCCAAGGAGATGCACGTCGGCCATTTGCGCTCGACCATCATCGGCGACGGCGTGGCTCGCGTACTGGAGTTTCTCGGCGACACCGTGATCCGTCAGAACCACGTCGGCGACTGGGGCACCCAGTTCGGCATGCTGATGGCTTATCTCCAGGAAAACCCGATCACCAGTGACGAGCTGTCGGATCTGGAAAATTTCTACCGTGCGGCCAAGCAACGCTTCGACGAATCCGAAGAGTTCGCCGACCGTGCCCGTGGCCTGGTGGTCAAGCTGCAAGCCGGCGACCCGGACTGCCTGGCGCTGTGGACCAAGTTCAAGGACATCTCGCTGTCCCACTGCCAGAAAATCTACGAGCTGTTGAACGTCAAGCTGACCATGGCCGACGTGATGGGTGAAAGCGCCTACAACGACGACCTGATCAACGTGGTCAACGACCTGAAGGCCGCCGGCATGCTTGTCGAAAGCAACGGCGCGCAGTGCGTTTTCCTCGACGAGTTCAAGAATGCCGATGGCGACCCGCTGCCGGTGATCATCGTCAAGGCTGACGGTGGCTACCTCTACGCGACCACCGACCTGGCGGCCGTGCGCTATCGCAGCAACGTACTGAAAGCCGATCGCGCACTGTATTTTGTCGATCAGCGCCAGGCCCTGCACTTCCAGCAGGTGTTCGCCGTGGCCCGCAAGGCAGGCTTCGTGACGCACCCGATGGAAATGGAACACATGGGCTTCGGCACCATGAACGGCGCTGACGGCCGTCCGTTCAAGACCCGTGACGGCGGCACCGTGAAGCTGATCGACCTGCTGATCGAAGCCCAGGAGCGCGCCTATACCCTGGTCAAGGACAAGAACCCCGAGCTGGCCGAAGTCGAGCTGCGCAACATCGCCAAGGTCGTAGGCATCGGCGCGGTCAAATACGCTGATCTGTCCAAGCACCGCACCAGCGATTACAGCTTCAACTTCGATCTGATGCTGAATTTCGAAGGCAATACTGCGCCGTATCTGTTGTACGCCTACACCCGTGTGGCCGGCGTGTTCCGCAAACTCGGCAAGGATTTCAGCGAAGTCGAAGGCCAGATCGTTCTGGAAGCGGAGCACGAGCACGAACTGGCGGCCAAACTGGCGCAGTTCGGTGAAGTCCTGAACAACGTTTCCGACAAAGGCACGCCGCACATTCTGTGCACGTACCTGTACGATGTGGCGGGCTTGTTCTCCAGCTTCTACGAGAACTGCCCGATCCTCAGTGCCGACACCCCGGCGCAAATGCAAAGCCGCCTGCGCCTCGCCGCGCTGACCGGTCGCACTCTCAAGCAAGGCCTGGAACTCTTGGGTCTGGAAACTCTGGAGCGTATGTAAGTTGGCTGCCAAGAAAAAACCTGCACCCAAGCGTGGCGCCAGCCGTTACCAAGCTCCTGCGAAGCAACCGATTCCGGGTTGGCTGTGGATGGCCATCGGTCTGACGGTCGGCGCGTTCATCGTGTTTCTGATGAAGCTGGAGCCTGGCAAGGGCAGCGAGAGCGTCAAGCGCGAGAAGATCGAGCAGCAGAAAGCCACGAAGATCGCCGAGGCCAACAAGACCCCGCCGAGCCCGACCCAACCGGTGAAGCCGAAGTACGACTTCTACACGTTGCTGCCGGAATCGGAAGTCATCGTGCCGCCGGATGCTGTCCCGGAGAAAACCCTGCCGACGCCGCAAGTGCCAGCGATTCCGACAACGCCGGTGACGCCTGAGCAAGCAGCGAAGATCGACACGGCACGGGCACAGGCGGCACTGGCCGGGATCACTCCACCGCCTGCGCCTCCGGTCTCCAAGGCGGCGCCAGTGACCAAGTTCTTCCTGCAAGCCGGTTCGTTCCGCAAAGAGGCTGACGCGGACAAGGTTCGGGCGCAGATCATCCTGCTGGGTCAGGCCGTAGCGGTTGAGTCCGGCACGGTGAAGGACGAGACCTGGTACCGCGTGTTGGTCGGGCCGTTCAGCAACCGCGAACAGCTGACCACCGCTCAGAAACAACTGGCGGGCAGCGGGTTTAGCAATTTGTTGTTACAACAACGCCAGAGCCGCTGACCCTGCGCCGCCACAGCGCCAGCAGGAGACAACAATCCCTGTAGGAGCTGCCGCAGGCTGCGATCTTTTGATTTTGTTTTTAAAGACAAGATCAAAAGATCGCAGCCTGCGGCAGCTCCTACGCGACTCGCACCACTCGTCTCCTCTCCCTCCCCGCAGTTGAAAAACCCGTCACCACCCCCATATGAGTTTGCATAAGGCATTTTCGCCCCGCTGCGTGGAGACTCTCCCTTGACCACCATCGTTTCAGTTCGCCGCCACGGCAAAGTCGTCATGGGCGGCGACGGCCAGGTTTCTCTCGGCAATACCGTGATGAAAGGCAACGCGAAGAAAGTTCGCCGCCTGTACCACGGTCAGGTTATCGCCGGTTTTGCCGGGGCCACGGCTGACGCTTTCACCCTCTTCGAGCGTTTTGAAGGCCAGCTTGAAAAACATCAGGGCCACCTGGTGCGCGCCGCCGTTGAACTCGCCAAAGAATGGCGCACCGACCGCTCCCTCAGCCGCCTCGAAGCCATGCTCGCGGTCGCCAACAAAGACGCTTCCCTGATCATTACCGGCAATGGTGACGTGGTCGAACCCGAAGGAGGTTTGATCGCCATGGGTTCAGGGGGTGGTTACGCCCAGGCCGCCGCCAGCGCGCTGATGAAGAAAACCGATCTGTCGGCTCGGGAAATCGTCGAAACCGCCTTGGGTATCGCCGGCGACATCTGTGTATTCACCAACCACACCCTGACCATTGAGGAGCAGGACTGCGCCGAGTAAGCCTGTTTAGGCCTTTGTGCCACGGCTCATTCTTGCTTGAGGTCCGCCAAATACTATGTCCATGACTCCCCGTGAAATCGTCCACGAACTCAATCGCCATATCATCGGCCAGGACGATGCCAAACGCGCCGTCGCCATCGCGCTGCGTAACCGCTGGCGCCGGATGCAGCTGCCTGAAGAGCTGCGCGTTGAAGTAACACCGAAGAACATCCTGATGATCGGCCCGACCGGTGTCGGCAAAACCGAAATCGCCCGTCGTCTGGCCAAACTCGCCAACGCGCCGTTCATCAAAGTCGAAGCGACCAAATTCACCGAGGTCGGCTATGTCGGCCGCGACGTTGAATCGATCATCCGTGACCTGGCAGATGCGGCTATCAAGCTGCTGCGCGAACAGGAAATGACCAAGGTGCGCCATCGCGCCGAAGACGCTGCCGAAGACCGTATTCTTGACGCCCTGCTGCCTCCGGCACGCGCGGGTTTCAACAGCGATGACACGGTAACGTCGGCCGACTCCAACACCCGCCAGCTGTTCCGCAAGCGTCTGCGCGAAGGTCAGCTGGATGACAAGGAAATCGAAATCGAAGTCGCCGAAGTGGCCGGCGTCGATATTTCCGCGCCGCCAGGCATGGAAGAAATGACCAACCAGTTGCAGAGCCTGTTTGCCAACATGGGCAAAGGCAAAAAGAAAAGCCGCAAGCTCAAGGTCAAGGAAGCGCTGAAGCTGGTCCGCGATGAAGAAGCCGGTCGACTGGTCAACGAAGAAGAGTTGAAGGCCAAGGCGCTGGAAGCGGTCGAGCAGCACGGCATCGTGTTCATCGACGAAATCGACAAGGTCGCCAAGCGCGGCAATTCCGGTGGTGTCGACGTGTCCCGTGAAGGCGTGCAGCGTGACTTGCTGCCGCTGATCGAAGGCTGCACCGTCAACACCAAGCTGGGCATGGTCAAGACCGACCACATCCTGTTCATTGCATCCGGCGCGTTCCACCTCAGCAAGCCAAGCGATCTGGTGCCTGAACTGCAAGGTCGTCTGCCGATCCGTGTCGAACTGAAGGCGCTGACGCCTGAAGACTTCGAGCGCATCCTCAGCGAACCCCATGCATCGCTGACCGAGCAATATTGCGCCCTGTTGAAAACCGAAGGGCTGGGCATCGAGTTCATGCCGGACGGCATCAAGCGCATTGCCGAGATTGCCTGGCAGGTTAACGAAAAGACCGAGAACATCGGTGCCCGTCGTTTGCACACGTTGCTTGAGCGCCTGCTTGAAGAGGTGTCGTTCAGTGCCGGCGACCTGGCCAGCAGCCACGACGGCAAGGTGATCCTGATCGACGCGGAATACGTCAACAGCCACTTGGGCGAATTGGCGCAGAACGAAGACCTGTCCCGTTATATCCTGTAGGTCATATTTACAGGCGAGCGTAGACCTGTGAGAGCGGGCTGATGTGGTGAGGGGATTTATCCCCGTTCGACCGCGAAGCAGTCGTGAATTGAATGCATGCGGCGTATCTGATACGCCGCAGTTGCAGATTTCAGGATCGCTTCGCGACCCAACGGGGATAAATCCCCTCGCCACAAAACCTGCTCCACATGTAGGTCACGCACCTACAACGGAACTTAGGTCATGACCCAGATCCCCACCGACATCAAACTCCACAAAGCCTCGAAAACCCTGTCGCTGAAATACGCGTCCGGCGAGGAACATCACCTGCCCGCCGAGTTCCTGCGCGTGCATTCTCCCTCCGCTGAGGTCCAGGGCCACGGCAAACCTATCCTGCAATTTGGCAAGATCGGCGTAGGACTGACCAAGGTAGAACCTGCCGGTCAGTACGCACTGAAATTGACCTTCGACGACGGGCACGACAGCGGCCTGTTCACCTGGGAATACCTGTACCAGCTGGGTGTGCGTCAGGAGGATCTCTGGAGCGATTATCTTGCCGAGCTCAAAGCGGCAGGAAAAACCCGCGACCCGAACGAATCCATCGTCAAGCTGATGCTCTAGCCCGCGCCTCTTGCTCATTAGTGGGCATTTTCTAATTTCATCTGTTTGAATGCTCCGCTTCAGGGCCGACGATTGGCCCGCTTGCGAAAAAAATTAAACTCGGGTAACCAATGGAGCTGGCAAGTTCCCTGCAGTGCTCTCTGCATAAAAAAGCAGTGGTGCAGATTATCGGTCACCCGAGCAGTAGTACCTGACGCGTGCTGTGCGACTGAACAGCGGAACAGGTACTCGTCTCAGGACAATGGAGCGTCGTAGATGAGTAACAAGAATAACGATGACCTGAAATCTCAGGCCTCGGAAAATACCTTGGGGCTGAATCCTGTCGTTGGACTGCGTGGAAAGGATCTGTTGGCGTCTGCTCGAATGGTGCTCAGGCAGGCCATCAAACAACCGATTCACAGTGCCAAGCACGTCGCCCATTTCGGGCTTGAGCTCAAGAACGTTTTGTTTGGCAAATCCGCGTTGCAACCGGGTGGTGATGACCGTCGTTTCGCCGATCCGGCCTGGAGCCAGAACCCGCTCTACAAACGCTACCTGCAAACCTACCTGGCGTGGCGCAAGGAACTCCACGACTGGATTGACGACAGTAACCTCGAGCCCAAGGACGTCGCTCGAGGGCATTTCGTGATCAACCTCATGACCGAAGCCATGGCCCCGACCAACAGTGCGGCCAACCCGGCGGCGGTCAAACGCTTCTTCGAAACCGGCGGCAAGAGCCTGCTCGACGGCCTCTCGCATCTGGCCAAGGACATGGTGCACAACGGCGGCATGCCGAGCCAGGTCAACATGGGTGCGTTCGAGGTGGGCAAGAGCCTGGGCGTAACCGAAGGCGCAGTCGTGTTTCGCAACGATGTGCTGGAGCTGATCCAGTACCGGCCAATCACCGAGCAAGTGCATGAGCGCCCGCTGCTGGTGGTGCCGCCACAGATCAACAAGTTCTACGTATTCGACCTGAGCCCGGACAAGAGCCTGGCGCGTTTCTGCCTGCGCAACAACGTGCAGACCTTCATCGTCAGCTGGCGCAACCCGACCAAGGAACAGCGCGAGTGGGGCCTGTCGACCTACATCGAAGCCCTGAAGGAAGCCGTGGACGTGGTCACCGCGATCACCGGCAGCAAAGACGTGAACATGCTGGGCGCGTGCTCCGGCGGCATTACCTGCACCGCGCTGCTGGGCCACTACGCGGCGATCGGCGAGAAGAAGGTCAATGCACTGACGCTGCTGGTCAGCGTGCTGGACACCACCCTGGACAGCGACGTGGCCCTGTTCGTCGACGAGCAGACCCTCGAGGCCGCCAAGCGTCACTCTTACCAAGCCGGGGTGCTGGAAGGCCGCGACATGGCGAAGGTCTTCGCCTGGATGCGTCCCAACGATCTGATCTGGAACTACTGGGTGAACAACTACCTGCTGGGCAACGAGCCGCCGGTGTTCGACATCCTGTTCTGGAACAACGACACCACTCGATTGCCAGCCGCGTTCCACGGCGACCTGATCGAGATGTTCAAAAGTAATCCACTGATCCGCCCCAATGCACTGGAAGTGTGCGGTACGCCGATCGACCTGAAGCAGGTCACTGCCGACATCTTCTCGCTGGCCGGCACCAACGACCACATCACGCCGTGGAAGTCTTGCTACAAGTCGGCGCAACTGTTTGGCGGCAAGGTCGAGTTCGTACTGTCGAGCAGCGGCCACATCCAAAGCATTCTGAACCCGCCGGGTAATCCGAAGTCACGTTACATGACCAGTGTCGACATGGCCGCCAACGCCGAGCAGTGGCAAGAAAACTCCACAAAGCACACCGACTCCTGGTGGTTGCACTGGCAGGCGTGGCAGGCGGAGCGCTCGGGCAAGCTGAAGAAATCGCCGACCGCTCTGGGAAACAAAACCTATGTCGCGGGCGAAGCTGCACCGGGCACTTATGTACATGAGCGGTAACTGACACACCCCACACTTCGGTAGGAGCTGCCGCAGGCTGCGATCTTTTGATCTTGACCCTTGAAGCAGGATCAAAAGATCGCAGCCTGCGGCAGCTCCTACAGGGTTGGGGATGAATTTGAGAGCGTGACCCACAGGGCCTGAAGCATGCCGCAACCGTTCGTTTTTCGTACCGTCGACCTGGATGGCCAGACCCTCCGGACCGCGGTACGCCCCGGCAAGCCTCATTTGACGCCCTTGCTGATTTTCAACGGCATCGGCGCCAACCTGGAGCTGGTATTTCCGTTTGTCGCGGCGCTGGACCCGGACCTGGAAGTCATCGCTTTCGATGTTCCCGGGGTCGGCGGTTCGTCGACACCCAATCGGCCGTATCGCTTTCCGGGTCTGGCAAAACTCACGGCGCGGATGCTCGACTACCTGGACTACGGGCAAGTCAACGTGATCGGCGTGTCCTGGGGGGGCGCCCTCGCCCAGCAGTTCGCCTACGATTATCCCGAGCGTTGCAAAAAACTCGTCCTGGCGGCGACAGCGGCCGGCGCAGTCATGGTGCCGGGCAAACCGAAGGTGCTGTGGATGATGGCCAGTCCCCGACGCTACATTCAGCCTTCTCACGTCATTCGCATTGCGCCGATGATCTATGGTGGCTCGTTCCGTCGCGACCCCACACTGGCGGCCAGCCATGCGGCGAAAGTGCGGTCGGCTGGCAAGCTCGGTTACTACTGGCAGCTGTTCGCCGGCCTTGGCTGGACCAGCATTCATTGGCTGCACAAGATCCATCAGCCGACGCTGGTATTGGCCGGTGATGATGATCCGCTGATCCCGTTGATCAACATGCGCTTGCTGGCATGGCGAATTCCCAACGCTCAGTTGCACGTCATCGATGACGGGCATCTGTTCCTCATTACCCGGGCCGAAGCGGTGGCCCCGATCATTATGAAATTCCTCGAGGAAGAACGGCAGCGCGCGGTGATGCACCCGCACCCGGCGCCATTGGGCGGTTAAGCCTCCCCATCGTCGGTCGGCAGGATGCCGCACCGCGCAACAACCCGTTGCAGCGTCTATGGTGTTCTGGTTCGGTACGTTTGTTTTTGGCCTGAAGACGAAGGAGTGTTGAGTCATGCGCGACAAACCAGTGAGGGATTCCTTACCCACTCCCGCCGCGTTCATCAACGCACAGAGTGCGATTACCGGCCTGCGTGGCCGTGATCTGTTTTCGACCTTGCGCAGTGTGGCCGCCCATGGCTTGCGCAATCCCGTGCACAGCGCCCGACACGCCTTGAGACTCGGCGGTCAACTGGGCCGCGTGTTGCTGGGAGAAACCTTGCACCCCACCAACCCGCAGGACAATCGGTTTGCCGATCCGGCGTGGAGCCTCAACCCTTTTTACCGCCGCAGTCTGCAGGCTTACCTGAGCTGGCAGAAACAGGTCAAAAGCTGGATCGACGAGAGCAACATGAACCCGGATGATCGCGCTCGCGCGCACTTCGCGTTCGCTTTGCTCAATGACGCCGTGGCGCCCTCCAACAGCTTGCTCAATCCGCTGGCCATCAAGGAAATTTTCAACTCCGGCGGCAACAGCCTCGTGCGCGGGGCCAGCCATCTGATCGACGATTTTCTGCACAACGACGGCCTGCCAAGGCAAGTCACCAAACAAGCTTTCGAAGTCGGCAAAACCGTCGCCACGACCACCGGCTCCGTGGTGTTTCGCAATGACATGCTGGAGCTGATCCAGTACAAGCCGATGAGCGAAAAACAGTATTCCAAACCCCTGCTGGTGGTGCCGCCCCAGATCAACAAGTACTACATTTTTGACCTGAGCCCGAGTAACAGCTTCGTCCAGTTCGCCCTGAAAAACGGTTTGCAGACGTTCATGATCAGCTGGCGCAACCCTGATGTGCGACATCGCGAATGGGGCCTTTCGTCCTACGTTGAAGCCGTGGAAGAAGCCATGAACGTGTGCCGGGCCATCACCGGCGCCCGCGAGGTCAACCTGATGGGCGCCTGCGCTGGCGGGCTGACCATCGCCGCGCTGCAGGGTCATTTGCAGGCCAAACGACAACTGCGTCGTGTCTCCAGCGCGACGTACCTGGTGAGCCTGCTCGACAGTCAGATGGACTCGCCAGCCACCCTGTTCGCCGACGAGCAGACGCTGGAAGCCGCCAAGCGTCGTTCCTATCAGAAAGGTGTGCTGGACGGGCGTGACATGGCAAAGGTATTCGCCTGGATGCGCCCCAACGATTTGATCTGGAGCTACTTCGTCAACAATTACCTGTTGGGCAAAGAGCCGCCAGCGTTCGACATCCTCTATTGGAACAACGACAACACGCGGCTGCCGGCAGCGTTGCACGGTGATCTGCTGGATTTCTTCAAACACAATCCACTGAGTCACCCAGGCGGTCTTGAAGTGTGCGGTACGCCGATAGACCTGCAAAAAGTCACGGTCGACAGCTTCAGCGTGGCCGGTATCAACGACCACATCACGCCCTGGGACGCGGTGTATCGCTCAACCTTGTTGTTAGGGGGTGACCGGCGTTTCGTGCTATCCAACAGCGGCCATGTACAAAGCATCCTGAACCCGCCGAGCAACCCGAAAGCCAACTACATCGAAGGCGCCAAGCTGAGCAGCGACCCACGCGCCTGGTATTACGACGCAAAGCAAGTCGACGGCAGCTGGTGGACTCAATGGCTGAGCTGGATTCAGGAACGTTCGGGCGCGCAAAAAGAAACCCACATGGCACTTGGCAACCAGAACTATCCACCGATGGAGGCAGCACCTGGCACCTATGTGCGCGTGCGCTGACGCTCAACGAACCATTAAGAAGACTGGATGAAAACCCGCGACCGGATTCTCGAATGTGCTTTGCAGTTGTTCAATCAGAAGGGCGAACCGAACGTTTCCACGATGGAAGTGGCCAACGAAATGGGCATCAGCCCTGGCAACCTCTACTACCATTTTCACGGCAAGGAACCGCTCATCCTAGGGTTATTCGAGCGCTTTCAAGCCGAGCTGGCACCGCTGCTCGATCCACCTGCGGATGTGGAACTGGCGCCGGAGGATTACTGGCTATTCCTGCACTTGATCGTCGAGCGGCTGGCGCATTACCGGTTTCTGTTCCAGGACCTGTCGAACCTTGCCGGACGCTTGCCGAAACTCGCCAAAGGCATCCGCAACCTGCTCAACGCGCTCAAGCGCACGCTGGCTTCGTTGTTGGCGCGTTTGAAGGCTCAGGGTCAGTTGGTCAGTGATACCCAGGCGTTGGGGCAACTGGTGGAGCAGATCACCATGACGCTGTTGTTCTCACTGGACTATCAGCGAATTCTGGATCGCGAGGGTGAAGTGAAGCTGGTGGTGTATCAGATCATGATGCTGGTGGCACCGCATTTGTTGCCGCCGATCAAGGCTGCAACGGAGCACATGGCGATGCAGTACCTGGAAGAACACGAATAACCCTCTCACTGGATAAACATATTTCACTGTAGGAGTGAGCCTGCTCGCGATGGTGTGGGGCCAGTCAATATCAATGTTGAATGACACACCGCAATCGCGAGCAGGCTCACTCCTACAGGGGATCTGCGGTGACTCTTAAAATGTTTTCACAAACAAAAACGCCCGACCTTTGCAGGCCGGGCGTTTTTTTGAGCCCTGAAATCAGGACTGACTGGTTGGCGTCGATGGGGCTGGCGCGACAGTCGGGGTGGCAGCAGGGGTCGGCGCGGCAGCAGAGTTCGATGTGCTGGCCGCAGGTGCCGGGGTTGCCGGTTTGGCGGCAGCCACTGCTGGTTTTGGTGCTGCGGCTTTCGGTGCCGCCGGTTTTTTCACTGCTGGCTTTTTGGCTGCGGCAGGTTTTGCCGCTGGCTTGGCTGCAGGTTTGGCTGCTGCCGTTTTCGCTGCGGGCTTGGCCGCAGGTTTAGCAGCCGGCTTGGTGGCAGGTTTGGCGGCGACCGGTTTGGCCGCGGCCTTAGCTACTGCTTTGGCTGCCGGTTTTGCGGCAGCGGTTTTAGCGGCGACTTTGGCGGCTGGTTTGGCCACTGCTTTAGCAGCTGCCTTGACCAGTGGCTTGGCAGCCGTTTTGGCCGCGGGTTTAGCCGCTGCCGTTTTAGCTGCAGGTTTTGCCGCTGCGGTTTTCGTCGCAACAGGCGCAACCTTGGCACCGGTGAGTCTTTCGATCTGCTTGGTCAGGGTATCGACCTTGCTGTGCAGGGCTTTGACTTCATTGCGGCTTGGAACGCCCAAGCGCGAAATGGCACTGTTCAGGCGCTTGTCAAAAGCACCTTCCAGCTCGTCCCACTTGCCCAGCGCACGATCTTTAACACCGGTAATGCGCGACTTGGCCGAGGTAGCGGAGTCCTTGGCAGCGTCGACTTTCTTGCCGACTGCGTTCTTGGTGAGCTTCTCGGCTTTCTCGCCGTCTTTGACCAATGTATCGAAGAGCTTGCCGCCGTCATTGTCGATCTTCGAGTACACGCCTAAACCAGCCAGCCAGATTTTGCGGGAGTAGTCTTCGACTTTCCCGATCCACGAGCTGCCTTCTTTTTCGGTGTTCTTTTTACCAGCCATCCCGTTCTCCTTAAGATTTACGCGCGACGCGTTCGAGCAATGCCGTCAACTCATCGAGCTTAGCAGACAGCGTCTCAACGTCATGTTTAGACGGAATGCCGATACGATTCAAGGCACTTGCGACACGCGAGTCAAAAGCCTTCTCGACTTTGTCGAGTTGAACTTCGACCTTGCCTTTGAAAGTGCTGACTTCGCTCTTCGCTTCTTCGATCTCGGTGTTGGCTGCTTCAAGTTTCTCAGCAACTACCTTTTTGCCTTTCTTTTCAACAGTTTGACCTTCTTTGATCAACTCTTGAAAGTACTCGCTGCCTTCTTGTCCGACCTTGGTGTAGGCACCCAGGCCTGCCAGCCAGATCTTGCGGGCATAGGATTTGACGTCGCCCAGAGCAGTGGTCGTAACGTCGATTTTTTTCTTCAAAATAACTTTGGCCATGGTGCACCTCACGCGCAGAAGGTTTGAGGAACTGCCCGCGAAAGAGTCGGGCTCAGGCACAAAGTAGTGAGAATAATTAGAAACGGCACCCTAACAACTGACATAAATCTCTGGCTTCACCACAAAACAAATTTAGGAGTGAGCCTGCTCGCGATAGCTGCCTATCAGTCGAAACTAATGTTGACTGACAGACCGCTATCGCGAGCAGGCTCACTCCTACAGGGGGAAGGGATTTCAATCCGGAATCAGACCAACGCTTTATCCAGGGCCTTCTCGATTTCCGATTTGATCGTGCCGCTCATGGCCGACATCAGCATGCCCAGCTCCACATCCACCTTGATCGAGTCCTCGCCGACCTGCACCGTGCCTTTTACGCCCGAGCGTTTGAGGTTCAGGGTGTCGCCGGACCATTGCGGCTCCAGGCCATATTGGTCGGACAGTTTCTGCGCCAGCTTTTCAGCCTTCTCGCGGGCCGCTTCCTTACCCAGGCCGTGGGCACGTTCAACACTAATTCGGGCCATCGAATGACTCCTGCTTGATGAATACTTCCTGAAGCATCTTGACCGCCGCTGCGGCAAAACGTCCCGGTGTTTCCTTATCTTACCTTTACCCACTCCAAGACAAAGCAGGCCACCGGGATTAGAATGTCCCGCATTCTCTTCTGGTGACAGCGATATGACTGATCAGCGCAAAGGCAGCGATGCCGAACCCACCACTCACTTCGGTTTCAAAAACGTTCCGGAAAGCCAAAAAGCGGAAAAAGTCGCTGAGGTTTTTCACTCGGTAGCCGCCAAGTACGACCTGATGAACGACCTCCTGTCGGGCGGCATGCACCGTCTGTGGAAGCGTTTCGCAATCGAACTGTCGGGCGTGCGCACCGGTAATCGCGTACTGGACATCGCGGGTGGCACCGGCGACCTGACCAAAAAATTCTCGCACCTCGTTGGCCCGACCGGCCAGGTGGTGTTGGCCGACATCAACGAATCCATGCTCAAGGTCGGTCGTGACCGCCTGCTGGACCTCGGTGTTGCCGGCAACGTTGAGTTCGTCCAGGCAGACGCTGAAAAGCTGCCGTTCCCGGACAACCATTTCGACTGCGTGACCATCGCTTTTGGCCTGCGCAACGTCACGCACAAAGAAGACGCCCTGCGTTCGATGTTGCGCGTACTGAAACCGGGCGGCCGTCTGCTGGTTCTGGAGTTCTCCAAACCGACCAACGCGCTGATGTCCAAGGCCTACGACGCCTATTCGTTCGCGTTCATGCCGCTGATGGGCAAGCTGATCACCAACGACTCGGAGAGCTATCGCTACCTGGCCGAATCGATCCGCATGCACCCGAATCAGGAAACCCTGAAATCGATGATGGTCGAGGCCGGTTTCGACCGCGTGACCTATCACAACATGACCGCAGGCATCGTTGCCTTGCACCGCGGCATCAAACCCTGATGTTGCTCGCCGGTCTGCTCGCCAGCGTTGAACTCGGTCTGAACCGGGTGCTGCGTCTCGACAGCACGGCACTGCCACGGCTCGCGCATTTGAGTGGCAGGGTGATTGCCGTCGATTGCCGCAGCCCGGCATTTCAGCTGTTCATCCTGCCCAGTGACGAAGGCCTGATGCTCGCTTCCCAGTGGGAAACCGGCGCCGACTGCACTTTGCGTGCACCCGCCTCAAGCCTGCTGAAACTGGCGATGAGCAAAGACAAGACCGCGGTGCTGCATGGCCCCGAAGTCGAGCTCGACGGTGACAGCGGTGTGCTGCTGGAACTGGCGGCGATCCTTCAGGACCTCGAACTGGATTGGGAGTACGAACTCTCGCGCTGGCTGGGACCGGTGGCCACGCAACTGGTTGGCGGTCATCTGCGCAGCCGCGCACGTTGGTACCAGCAAGGATTCACAAGCCTGGGGCAGAACCTGGGTGAATACCTGGCCGAAGAATCGCGAACCCTCGTCGGTCAGCGCGAAGCCGAAGCCCGTTTCAGTGAACTGGACCAGATCAAACTCGATCTGGAACGTCTCGAGGCGCGTTTCGAGCGCCTTTCCCGATCCCTCGACCCAAGCGATAACGCATGAAGCTGCTTGCCGTCCGCCGTTTGTTGCGCATCCAGCGCGTTGTGATTCGCTACCGCCTCGATGACCTTCTCTTCGCCCTGCCGCTGCCCTGGTTTCTGCTGGCGCTGCGCTATGCCTTGCCGTGGCGCTGGTTCCCGCGCAAAACCCTGGACCTGACCCGAGGCGCACGTTTGCGTCTGGCATTACAGGACCTGGGGCCGATCTTCATCAAGTTCGGACAGATACTGTCCACCCGTCGTGATCTGCTTCCCGAAGACATTGCCGATGAACTGATGAAGCTTCAGGACCGGGTGCCTCCGTTCGATTCGCAAGTGTCGGTCAAGCTGATCGAAGAACAGCTCGGCAAAAAGATCAGCGAAGTGTTCAGTCGCTTTGACGTTGAGCCCCTGGCCTCGGCTTCGGTGGCGCAGGTGCATGCCGCGCAACTGAAAACCGGCGAAGAAGTCGTGGTCAAGGTTATCCGCCCGGGCCTGAAGCCGATCATTGCGCAGGATCTGGCCTGGCTGTTCATCCTCGCCCGAGCTGCAGAAAAGCTATCGGCCGACGCCCGCCTGCTACACCCGGTGGACGTGGTCCTGGACTACGAAAAAACCATCTACGACGAACTCGACCTGCTGCGCGAAGCTGCGAATGCCAGTCAGTTGAAACGCAACTTCGAAGGCTCACCACTGCTCTACGTCCCCCAGGTCTATTGGGATTGGTGCCGGCCGAAAGTGCTGGTGATGGAGCGTATCTACGGCATTCAGGTCACTGATCTGGCCACCCTCGCTGACCAGCGCACCGACATGAAAATGCTCGCCGAGCGCGGCGTGGAGATCTTCTTCACCCAAGTGTTCCGCGACAGTTTCTTCCACGCCGACATGCACCCGGGCAACATTTTCGTCAGCACCGTGAACCCGTGGAGCCCGCAATACATTGCCATCGACTGCGGCATCGTCGGCAGCCTGACTCCGGAAGATCAGGATTACCTGGCGCGCAACCTGTTCGCGTTTTTCAAACGTGACTACCGGCGAGTCGCCCAACTGCACATCGATTCAGGATGGGTACCGGCAGAGACCAAACTGAATGAATTCGAGGCAGCGATTCGCACCGTATGCGAACCGATTTTCGAAAAACCGTTAAAAGATATTTCCTTCGGACAGGTCCTGATGCGCCTGTTCCAGACCGCTCGGCGCTTCAACATGGAAGTGCAGCCGCAGCTGGTGCTGCTGCAGAAAACCCTGTTGAACATCGAAGGCCTGGGCCGTCAGCTGTACCCGGACCTGGACCTGTGGAACACCGCCCAGCCGTTCCTCGAACGCTGGATGCGTGAGCGCGTCAGCCCGAAAGCCTTGATTGGCAACGTTCAGAGCCAGTTTGAGCAATTGCCGCACCTGGCGAATATGGCTCGCGACCTGCTCGAACGCATGTCCCAACCCCACGCCTACGACCCACCGCCGCCGTGGCACAAACGCAAGGACGACTGGTTCCTGCGGCTGCTCGGCTGCGCTCACCTGGCCGGTGGCGCTATTTTGCTTGCCGGTGGACCGCTGGGTGAAATGGGTCATTGGCCGGCCGGAATCATGGTGGCTGTCGGTTTGTATCTGGTCGTTCGCCGATAGCCAGTCGCGCAACACGCTGGCACACTGTTTCAACGCTGAATTTCACGTGGGCCTCAATTGATGAAGTGAGAGCCTGCATCGGAGTCGAAGATGAAAAACTGGCTGGACGAGATCAAGTGGGACGCCGATGGCCTGGTGCCCGCGATTGCCCAGGATCACAAGACCGGGCGCGTCCTGATGATGGCCTGGATGAACCGTGAAGCGCTGGAGCTGACCGCCGCCGAGAACCGCGCCATTTACTGGTCCCGGTCCCGGGGCAAGCTATGGCGCAAGGGCGAAGAGTCCGGTCACGTGCAGACCTTGCATGAGATGCGCCTGGACTGTGACGCCGACGTGATCATCCTGATGGTCGAGCAAGTCGGTGACATCGCCTGTCATACAGGACGCCAGAGCTGCTTTTATCGTGTCTTCGAGAACGGCGACTGGACAACCGTCGACCCGGTGCTGAAAGACCCGCATGCCATTTATTCCGCAGGACACAAACATGAGTGACACTCTGACCCGTCTGGCCCAGGTGCTGGAAGAGCGCAAAGGCGCCGCCGCCGATAGCTCGTATGTCGCCAGCCTGTACCACAAGGGCTTGAACAAGATTCTGGAAAAAGTCGGCGAAGAGTCGGTCGAAACGATCATTGCCGCCAAGGATGCCGCCATCAGCGGTGACTGCAGCGATGTGATTTACGAAACCGCCGACCTGTGGTTCCACAGCATGGTTATGCTCGCCCAACTGGGGCAGCATCCTCAGGCTGTACTCGATGAACTGGACCGTCGCTTCGGTCTGTCCGGACACGCCGAGAAAGCCTCGCGTCCGTCCGCCTGAACAACTATTAGAGAGGAGCAGCAACATGGGCATTTTTGACTGGAAACACTGGATCGTCATCCTGGTTGTTGTCGTTTTGGTATTCGGCACCAAGAAACTGAAAAACCTCGGGACTGACGTCGGCGAGTCCATCAAGGGCTTTCGCAAAGCCATGAACGATGATGAAAAACCGGCTGATCCAACCGTGACTCCGGCCCAACCGGTTCCGCCCGTTCAGCCTCAGACCACACCGGTAAACCAGCCGCACACCATCGATGTGCAGGCACAAAAAGTCGAAGAGCCAATCCGCAAAGACGTGTGAGCATAGACTAATGTTCGGTATCAGCTTCTCTGAACTGCTGCTCGTCGGCCTCGTCGCCCTGCTGGTATTGGGCCCCGAGCGCCTGCCGGGTGCTGCGCGTACGGCTGGCCTGTGGGTCGGGCGTCTGAAGCGCAGCTTCAACGCGATCAAACAGGAAGTTGAACGTGAAATCGGTGCTGACGAGATTCGTCGGCAACTGCACAACGAGCACATTCTGTCGCTGGAGCAGGAGGCGCGGAAGATCTTCTCGCCGACCCAGCAGGAGGCCACACCGGTTCAGCCTGCCGAACCGGTGACGACGCCAACGATCCATGCTCCGACGACGGAAGCTGCGCCCGCCACTGCGCCGACGGAAGCGGTGAAAGCCGTTGAACCGGCACCGGTCATGGCTCCCGCTGAACCTGTTGCTCCTGCCGCCGCGCCGACAATCACGGCGCCTCACGACACCCCATTGCCGCCGCGAGCCCCATGAGCGACCTTCCTGAAAATGACCAGCACATGCCGCTGGTTTCGCACCTCACCGAGTTGCGTACCCGTCTGCTGCGCTGTGTAGCGGCGATCTTCATCGTCTTTGCCGGTTTGTTCGCCTTTACCCAGCAGATCTATACCTTCGTCTCCACGCCGCTGCGGCAATACCTGCCAGTCGGCGCGACGATGATCGCCACCGACGTCTCGTCACCGTTCCTGACACCGCTGAAGCTCACCATGATGGTCTCGCTGTTCCTGGCGATCCCGGTGATCCTGCATCAGATCTGGGGCTTCATCGCACCAGGCCTTTACAAGCATGAGAAGCGCATCGCGGTGCCTTTGCTGGTCTCCAGCATTCTGTTGTTCTACGCCGGCATGGCGTTCGCCTATTACCTGGTATTCCCGCTGATCTTCAAATTCTTCGCCGCCGCCACCCCGGCTGGCGTGGAAATGATGACGGACATCAGCAGCTACCTCGACTTCGTCATGACGCTGTTCTTCGCATTTGGCGTAGCGTTCGAAATCCCGGTCGCCGTGGTGCTGCTGGTGTGGATCGGCGTGGTCGACGTCAAATACCTGAAGAAAATCCGTCCGTACGTGATCATCGGCTGCTTCGTGGTCGGCATGATCCTGACGCCGCCGGACATCTTCTCGCAGACGTTGCTGGCCGTTCCAATGTGGCTGTTGTTCGAGATCGGCATCCTGTTTGGCAGCCTGATCAGCAAACGTGGCGAGCACCCGGACGACCAGCCGGTTGACGATCACAACGACCAGCCGCCAGCGACCCAGCCGTGAACCTGCTGCTACTTGAAGAAGCTGATTTCATTGCAGCCGACCGGGCGATCCTGCGCGATCGCCGGTTGACCCACATGCAGGAAGTCCACCGATCTGAAGTCGGTGATAGCTTGCGTGTTGGCCGCATTGGCGGATTGATGGGTTCTGCCGAACTGCTGCGCCTGGACGCGGATGAAGCCGAATTGCGGGTCACCCTTGACCAGCCGCCACCGACCAAGCTGCCATTGACCCTGATTTTGGCCCTGCCACGCCCGAAAATGCTCCGCAGGGTGTTTCAGACCGTAGCGGCCATGGGTGTGCCGCGGATCATGCTGGTGAACAGCTATCGCGTCGAGAAGAGCTTCTGGCAAACGCCGTTCCTGGAGCCCGAGGCGATTCGCGAGCAGTTGATCCTGGGGCTGGAACAGGCCCGAGACACCGTGTTGCCGGAGATCGTCATAGAGAAACGCTTCAAGCCGTTCGTCGAAGACCGCCTGCCGGCCATCAGCGAAGGTACCCTCGGGTTGGTGGGCCATCCCGGCAACTACCCCGCCTGTCCTCGCGGTCTCGAAGAACCGGTGACCCTGGCCATCGGCCCGGAAGGTGGCTGGATCCCTTACGAAATAGACCTCCTGGGCAAGTCCGGTCTGCAACCGGTACAGCTCGGCGAACGCATTCTTCGCGTCGAAACAGCCGTCACTGCGCTGCTCGCACGCCTTTTCTGACACTCTTCCCTGAACACCGCACCCTGTAGGAGCTGCCGAAGGCTGCGATCTTTTGATCTTCGGTCATCTCACCAAACAAAAATCAAAAGATCGCAGCCTTCGGCAGCTCCTACAGGGCCGTGGGATGTCAGGTGAGTTGCGTCACATCCCTACAGAAACCGGCACACCTGCCGATAAAACTCCCATAAAACCTATGAGTGGTTCGAGGGAGTTTCAGCATGTACCAATGGCTAGCCGATAAACTGGGAAACGTCAGCGTCAATCGCAAGCTGGGGGTGGGTTTCGGCCTCGTTTTGCTGCTGACGATGTTGATCACCCTCACCGGCTGGACCGGCCTGAGCGGCGTGCTGAGTCGCGGTGACAAGCTGGGTTTCATTTCCAGCCTGATCGAGCTGAGCCAGGACCTGCGCATTGCCCGAATGAACTACGACATGCGTCGCGGCGAGCAAGGGCCGGGCGCGGTCAACGAAGTGCTGGGCGAACTCGACACCCGCCTGAAAACGGCACGTACGATGATTGAGCAACCTGCTGATGCCGCCATGGTCGACCAGCAAATCGCCGCCGTCGCCGAGTATAAGCGCGCCTTTGCCGACATGGCCCAAGCCACCGTTACGCGTGAAGATGCCCGCAGCAAACTCGGGGCGACCGCCGACAATGCCGTGGCTCAGGTCGCCACGGTCGAGAAGTCCATGCTGCAAGGCGAAAACGTTGCCGATTACAGCAACGTGATCGAGCTGAGCAAGCTGCTCCAGCAGGCGCGTTATCAGGTCCGCGGCTACACCTACAGCGGTAAGACCGAAGCAGAACAGCCCGCGCTGGACGCTATCGACAAGGCCCTGGAAAGCCTGGGAACACTCTCCTCAAAAGTGCCGGAACAGCACCTCACCAACCTCCAACAAGCCACTGAATCGCTAACGGCTTACCGCGCTGCCGTCAGCCAGTTCCGAGACTCGCAGACAGCAAACGCCACTGCTCTGAAACACATGGCCGCACAAGGCGAAATCCTGATCGACCTCAGCAAAAAACTGACGGCGTCGCAAACCGTCGTACGTGACACCGATGCCGCGCATGCCAAAAACATGCTGCTGCTGGCCACCCTCCTGGCCCTGGCGTTTGGTTTGCTCGCGGCCTGGGCCATTACTCGTCAGATCGTGATTCCTCTCAATCAGACTCTAAAAGTCGCCGAGCGCATCGCGGCGGGTGACCTGACCCACAGCCTCATCTCCCAGCGCCAGGACGAATTAGGCCAACTGCAGCGCGCCATCCAGAGCATGACGCAAGGGCTGCGCGAACTGATCAGCGGCATCAGCGATGGCGTAACGCAAATCGCCAGCGCTGCCGAGGAACTGTCCGCAGTCACCGAACAGACCAGCGCCGGGGTTAACAGCCAGAAGGTTGAAACCGACCAGGTCGCGACCGCCATGAACGAAATGACCGCCACCGTGCAGGAAGTTGCACGCAACGCTGAAGAAGCCTCAGAAGCCGCCGTTGCCGCCGACCAGCAAGCCCGTGAAGGTGACAAAGTGGTCGGTGAAGCCATCGCCCAGATCGAGCGCCTGGCCCTCGAGGTTGGCAACTCCACCGAAGCCATGGGTCATCTCAAGCGCGAAAGCGACAAAATCGGCAGCGTGCTCGACGTGATCAAGTCCGTGGCCCAGCAAACCAACCTGCTTGCCCTCAACGCCGCCATCGAAGCTGCCCGCGCCGGTGAGGCAGGACGGGGTTTCGCAGTGGTCGCCGACGAAGTTCGCAGCCTCGCTCAGCGCACCCAGAAGTCCACCGAAGAAATCGAAGAGTTGATCGTCGGCCTGCAAACCGGCACCCAGCACGTCGCCACTATCATGGACAACAGCCGCACCCTGACCGACAGCAGCGTCGAACTGACCCGCCGAGCTGGAGGTTCGCTGACCAACATCACCCGCACCGTGTCGGCGATCCAGTCGATGAACCAGCAGATTGCTGCGGCAGCCGAGCAACAGAGCGCCGTGGCTGAAGAGATCAACCGCAGCGTGCTGAATGTGCGTGATGTGTCGGAGCAGACTTCGGCCGCCAGTGAAGAGACTGCGGCGTCCAGTGTTGAGCTGGCGCGGCTGGGGACGCATTTGCAGATGCTGGTGGGGCGGTTCAGGGTTTGAGGTGATGGCCTGATCTCGGTGCACTCGGCACCGAGATCAGGCCATCGCCAGCAGGCTGGCTCCCACAGTGGATTTGTGGTGTTCACACCTAACCCGGTGGGAGCTAGCCTGCTAGCGATGAGCGGCCCTCAAGGTCGCCGCAGTTAGAGAACCTGGCGCAAAAACGCCTGCGCCCGCGGATCCTTCGGCGCATCGAAGAACTCTGCTGGCGAAGCATCTTCCAGCAGTTTCCCGTGATCGAAGAACAGCACCCGGTCCGCCACTTCCCGCGCAAAACCCATTTCATGAGTAACGCAGACCATGGTCATGCCTTCCAGCGCCAGGGTTTTCATCACATCCAGCACCTCGCCGACCATCTCCGGGTCGAGGGCCGAAGTCGGTTCATCGAACAGCATCACCTTCGGTTCCATCGCCAGCGCGCGGGCAATCGCCACGCGTTGCTGCTGGCCGCCGGACAGACGTGATGGAAATTCGTTGGCCTTTTGCGCAATGCCGACCTTTTCCAGCAACGCCAACGCCTTGGCCTCGCGCTCCTTCTTGCCGCGCTTGCGCACAACCTTCTGGGCCAGGCAAAGGTTCTCCAGCACGGTCATGTGCGGGAACAGATTGAAGTGCTGGAACACCATGCCGACTTCACGGCGGTAGGCGTTGACATCGGTTTTCGGGTCGGCCAGTTGCAAGCCGTCGATGCTCACCGACCCCGAGTCGAATTCTTCCAGGCCATTGAGGCAACGCAGGAAGGTCGACTTGCCGGAGCCAGACGGGCCGATCACCACCAGCACTTCGCCCCGTTTCACGTGCGTCGTGACGTTATCCACAGCACGAACCACCTGGCCACGGGTGTCGAAGACTTTTACCAGATCGCGAACTTCAATCACTTTGCGCGAGCCTCCGCTCAAGCCGGCTGGCGATTTTCGACAGCGGCAGGTTGATCAACAGATAAAGACCGGCCACGCAGAACAGGATTTCGAACGGCGAAAATGAGGTGGTGATGACTTCACGGCCGCTTTTTAGCAGCTCGGTGATCGCGATCACCGACACCAGCGAGGTGTCTTTCACCAGGCTGATGAACTGCCCTGCCAAGGGTGGCAGGACGCGTTTCAATGCCTGGGGCATCACGACATGGCGCATCGATTGGCCGGCGCTCAGGCCCAATGAACGCGCCGCTTCGTTTTGGCCGCGGGCGATCGACTGCACACCGGACCGAATGATCTCCGCAACATAAGCGCCAGTGAACAGCGAAAGCGCGGCGATCCCGGCGAATTCCCGGGACAGGTTCATCACGGTGCCGATGAAGAAGTAGAAAATGAAAATTTGTACCAGCAGCGGCGTGCCGCGCACCAGTTCGACGTAGATCGTCGAGAGGTCGCGCAACGTCGGGTTGTTCGACAGACGGCACAGGCCGGTGGCGAGGCCGATCAACAAACCGAGCACACCCGACACCACCGACAGCCACAAGGTCGTCCAAAGGCCCCACAACAGCGGACCTGCGGCCCAATGACGGGTGACACCAATGACATCGCCTTCAGCGACATCATCGCCTTGAGCGACTTGCAGGCTGTTGTCGTCCACGATCAGACGCTGTTCATCGCCAGCATCGTTGCGCAGGGTGACTTCAGCCTTGTCGCCCTTTCGCACCAGTTCACTGACGGTGGAGATATCGGCAGCGCGCTGGGACTCTTCGGCGTGATAGGCGAAGTATTGCGGCACACGGTTCCAGCGCCATTCGTATGACATCAGCGACGTGGCGTAATACAACGCGCCGGCCAGGCCGATCAGCACGAGCACGGTTAGAACGTGCCATGGCCATTGGGATTTTCTTTGTTTCATTTGTCAGCAGTTTCCAGAATTCGTGTCGCCAGGAACGGCGTCATCGAGCCAGTTCGCGGTCCTGTAGCAGCTGCCGAGGTACGAGGCTGCGTTGCGTGTCCGCAGGACCGCCCCAAAGGGCCGCTACGCAGCCCAGCGCAGCCTCGTACCTCGGCAGCTGCTACAGGGGGCGAGGCTGTTCGCGATTGGCGCTGAAGCCTTATTCCATATCCTTGAGCCAAGCGGTGTCTTTGAACCACTTGTCATGGATGCGATCGTAGGTGCCGTCTTCGTGGATCTGGTGCAGGAAGTTGTTGATGAAGTTGATGCTGTCGTAGTCACCTTTCTTCAAACCAAAGGCCAGCGGCTCGTAGGTGAACGGCTTGTCGAGGAACACCAGCTTGCCGGCACCCACTTTGTTCACCGCTACAACGTTGTACGGCGCGTCGTAGATGAACGCGTCGGCCTTGCCGTTGACCACGTCAAGCACGGCTTCCTGCTCGTTGTCGTAGCCGTGGTATTTGGCTTTGGAGATCAGCTTTTTGGCGACCATTTCGCCGGTGGTGCCTAGCTTGGAGGTGATGCGGTAGTCGGCGGTGTTCAGGTCTTTATAGGACTTGATGGTGCCTTCGAGCTCCTTGCGGATCAGCAGGGTCTGGCCGACCACGATGAAGGGGTCGCTGAAGTTCAGGCGCAGGTTGCGTTCCTGGGTCAGGGTCATGCCACTGCCGATCATGTCGAACTTGTCGGTCATCAGGGCCGGGATGATGCCGTCGTAGCCGGTGGACACCAGCTCCAGCTTGACGCCCATGGCCTTGGTCATGGCTTTGAGGATGTCGACTTCGAAACCGATGATTTCGCCGCGCTTGTTGGTCATTTCGAACGGCATGTAGGTCGGGTCCATCCCGACTTTCAGCGTGCCGCGCTTGACCGCGTGATCGATGGCACCGGCCTGCGCCGTGTTGATTGCAACCAAAGCCGTGACGCCGACCAGCAGCATCGAAAGATACTTCTTCATCATCAAGTCCCCAAAACCATTGCGGTGTGAGGCACGCAATCGGCGGTTTTCCCTGGAAAACCGGCAGATACGAACAGAAAGCTGTCCGGGCGCACCAATTCGGGGACGGATGCTAACGTAGCCTCGGAGGATTTGTTAGACGCAAAAGCAAAAGATCGCAGCCTTCGGCAGCTCCTACAGGGTCGGGTTAACACCGAACAACGTAGGAGCTGCCGAAGGCTGCGATCTTTTAATGGCCCCCCGCTTCATCTGGCAGCGGGGGCCATGCTCACGCCAACTGAGGCTGTGCGCTCAGCGGTTTGAGCGGGAGCAACGGTGCATGGGGATCGGCTTTCACCGATTTGCGCCAGGCTTCCAGCCACTCGGGGTGACCTTCGTTCCAGATTTGCTCATGCAGACGACCCAATGCCACAGGGTCACTGAGCAACTGCAAGCGCTCGTTGTTGTTCAGACCTGCGGGCCCGACCTTCAACGCGTGGCGCACACGCTCGACGCGCAGCCACTCAATCGGCTCGGCCTGACCGTGACGGGAGGTCGCCAGCGAGCACGCCAAGGCATTCTGCTGTGGATCGACTACCGACCGGATGAAGCCGTCGTTCAGCGCGTGATAACGGTTTTCATGAGTGTACTGGTCCGTTGCCACCAGCGCCTGCGGCGGATTGTATTCCTCAGGGATCAGGAACAGGCTCTCGTCACGGGACTTGAGGCCCAGGCCGACACGACTGGAAATCACCGACACCGGAATCGACAACATCAACGAACCGACGATCGGCACCAGCCACCACAGGAAGCTCGGGTTCAGCCAGATCACCAGCAGCGCCCAGAAGAAGCCCAGCAAGGTCTGCGGACCATGGCGTTTTACCGCTTCGCTCCACGGCGTGGAGTCATCGTCACGTTGTGGCGAGTTCCAGGTCGCGGCCCAGCCGAGGAACGCAGCAAGGACGAAACGGGTGTGGAAAATCATCCGCACCGGCGCCAGCAGCATGGAGAACAGCATCTCCAGCAGCATCGACATCGTCACCTTGAACTTGCCACCGAACTCTTTCGCGCCCTTGGCCCAGATCAGGATGATGCTCAACAGCTTCGGCAGGAACAACAGCACGACTGTGGTCGAGAAAAGCGCGACCGCCTTGTCCGGATGCCATTGAGGCCATAGCGGATAGAGCTGCCGGGGTTCCATGAAGTACTGCGGTTCCATCAGCGTGTTGACCGCCAGCAGCGCCGTCGACAGCACCAGGAAGAAGAACCACAGAGGCGCCGACAGGTAAGACATCACGCCTGTCAGGAACACCGCGCGGTGAACCGGGTGCATGCCCTTGACCAGGAACAACCGGAAGTTCATCAGGTTGCCGTGGCACCAACGACGGTCACGCTTGAGTTCGTCCAACAGGTTGGGCGGCAGTTCTTCGTAGCTACCCGGCAGATCGTAGGCAATCCACACGCCCCAGCCGGCACGGCGCATCAGCGCGGCTTCAACGAAGTCGTGGGACAGGATCGCACCAGCAAATGCGCCTTTACCGGGCAATGGCGCCAGGGCGCAATGCTCGATGAACGGCTTCATGCGGATGATCGCGTTGTGACCCCAGTAGTGGGATTCGCCCAACTGCCAGAAGTGCAGACCGGCGGTAAAAAGCGGGCCGTAAACACGGGTGGCGAACTGCTGCATGCGTGCATACAGCGTGTCCATGCCCGATGCACGCGGCGCGGTCTGGATAATCCCGGCGTCCGGCGTGGCTTCCATCAAGCGCACCAGACTGGTCAGGCATTCACCGCTCATCACGGAGTCCGCGTCGAGCACGACCATGTACTTGTAGTCACCGCCCCAGCGACGGCAGAAGTCGTCGAGGTTGCCGCTTTTGCGTTTGACGCGACGGCGACGGCGGCGGTAGAAAATCTTGCCGAAGCCTTTTGCTTCACGGCAGACGTCCAGCCAGGCTTGCTGTTCGGCGACGCAGATGTCTGCATCGTTACTGTCGCTGAGTACGAAGAAGTCGAAGCGGTCCAGGTCTCCCGTGGCGGCTACCGACTCGAACGTTGCTCGCAGGCCGGCGAAAACCCGCGGCACATCTTCGTTGCAGATCGGCATCACCAACGCGGTGCGCGCGTCCTTGGCGATCGGCTCATTGCCAGCACTTTTACCGGAGATACGGTATTTATCGTGACCGGTGAGCAACTCGAGGAAGCCCATCAGTGCTGTCCAGAAACCGGCCGATACCCAGCAAAACAGAATCCCGAACAGAATCAGGATGCTGGTTTGCAGTGCATACGGCAGTACTTGCGTGGCCGTTTGCAACAGCGGTTGATGCAGCACTTCGTTGAGGTCGACAAACGACCAGCCCTGGTACGGCATGATGCCTTTCATGTACCAGCCAGCGACGATCGTCTGGCCAAGCATCAGCACCAGCAATATGTAACGACGGATCGATCCCACCGTGCGCCAGCGTGCAGCCGGCAGCACACGTTCATCCTTCGGCGGAGCCGGCGGATTGGTGCGACCGGTCAGGCGACGCCAGCCGCGCACCAGAATGTTGGTGCGCCACGGCTCTGGCACGACTTTGGTCCGACGAATCGGCGGGGTTGCCTTGAGGCATACCCGGCCACTGGCATCCAGCACCAGCATTTCCGCGTCTTGCAGTTCTTCAGCGGTGCTCAAGGTCAGGCGCTTGCCGACCGAGGCCTGGGCGGCCTCGCTCGGTGCGTCGAACGTCGAGGACGACAGGCGTTGATGCAGTTCACTGAACGACTGGCAGCCCGCGAGTTCCGCGCGCTGCTCGTCGGTCATCGGCAGATGCGCCAGATACTCTGCAAGAGTCTCCGGCTGTACTTGAGAATTACTCATCGGCAGGCAACTGGTAGCTCCAGGTCTCGGTCAGGACTTGTTCAGTCGGTGCCGATTCCGGTGTGGCTGGGGCCGCGTCGGCAGCTGCAGGCTGCTTGGCGTCTTTGTTGTCCTTGTTCTGGGTATCCGTTGCCGGCTTGGCATCGGCCGGTTTGGCCTCTGCCTGCTTGGCTTCTTTAGCTTCCTTGTCCGCCTTCTCCTGCTGCTTGGCGGCAACCTTGTCGGCCTTGGCTACAGAAGAGTTGGAGACCGGGAGCGACGTCTTGGCGAGATCGGCAGGCACGATGTTCTGCACCAGGGCCGCACGCATCTCGGTGGACTTGCTCGGATCCTTGATCTTCATGCGCAGCGTCAGGCGCCAGCCCTTGGTTTCAGGGTTGTAGCGCACGCTGTTCTCGACCAGCTCGGCGTTATCGCCAACGCTGACCTGACTGCGAACATCGGTATCCGGCGACAAAGCCGCCAGGGATGGACCTTCAAAGTCCACCAGGTAAGCAACGCTGCCATCCGGCTGACGGATCAGGTTGGACTGCTTGACGTCACCCGTGGAGCGCAAGGTCTGGCTGACCCAGGCGCTGTCCGGTGCGTGCAGCGCAGCTTCGTCGATGGTCCAGTGCATGCGATAAGCGACGTCCAGCGGCTGGCCAGGCTCAGGCAGCTTCTCCGGGCTCCAGAACGCAACGATGTTGTCGTTGGTTTCATCGGCCGTCGGGATTTCCACCAGGTCTACAGAACCCTTGCCCCAATCGCCTTTTGGCTCGATCCAGGCACTTGGGCGTTTGTCGTAACGGTCATCCAGGTCTTCATAGTGGCTGAAGTCGCGGCCACGTTGCAGCAAGCCAAAACCACGCGGGTTTTCGACTGCGAAGTTGCTCACGGCAAGGTGTTTAGGGTTGTTCAGCGGACGCCAGATCCATTCGCCATTGCCGGCGTGGATAGCCAGACCGCTTGAATCGTGCAGCTCGCGACGGTAATTCAGCACTTTGGAGGGCTGGTTGGCACCGAAGAGGAACATGCTCGTCAGCGGAGCGATACCCAGCTTGGTAACCTTGTCGCGCAGGAACATTTGCGCCTTGACGTCGACAACGGTGTCGCTGCCTGGACGCAGGGTCAGGCGGTAGGCACCGGTCGCTCGCGGCGAATCCAGCAGCGCGAAAATTACCAGCTGCTTGTCGCCCGGCTTCGGCTGTTCAATCCAGAATTCGGTGAAACGCGGAAACTCTTCGCCGGACGGCAAAGCGGTATCGATGGCCATGCCGCGAGCGGACAAGCCATAGGTGTGACCTTTGCCGACAACGCGGAAATAGCTCGCGCCCAGCATGGTCATGATTTCGTCTTGCTTGTCGGCTTTGTTGATCGGGTACAGCACACGGAAACCGGCATAACCCAGTTGTTCAGTGGCCTTAGGATCAAACTTCACATCGCCGAAATCGAAACGACTTGGGTCGTATTTGATCTCTTCGACGGTATTAGCCGTGATTTCGTTGATTTTCACCGGCGTATCGAAATGCATACCCTGGTGATAAAAGGACAGCTTGAACGGGGTTTTTTGATCGGCCCATTCGGCTTTTTCGGTGCGGAAACGAATTTTTTGATAGTCCGCGAATTTCATCTCGCGGAATTCGTTCGGCAGATTACTGCGCGGGGCTTCGTATTTCTGCCCGGCCAACTCTTTTGCTTTGGCCGATACATCATCCAGACTGAAAGCCCAAAGCTGACCGGCGCTGAGCAGGCAGAGCAGTGCAGAGCCCGCTACCAGAGCGCTTCGGAACCGTTTGGCAGACAATTTTGGAGCATTACAGGGACTAACAATCACGAGCAACCCTCGCCGAAAACAGATCAAAAAACCAACGGCCAGTTAAAGTGCCTGCACGGTGTACGGTATCGAAAACCCGACCCTGCGAACGACTCTTGCCAAGTTGGCGAGCATTGTTCCGACTCCTATGGGGCAAAATGATTCCCCAAGAGGTCCAGGACAAGTCTCTACCTAAGTCAAAAATGGGCCAACGAACGCTGATCCCCGTAGCGCGCGATTATCTAGCAGGCCGCGTTACAACGCATCAGGGGTAACAAAGTATTTATCGCGAAAAACCCCTGCTTTCAGTCGAAAAGGGCTTAAAAAGTTGTTTCAAGCGCTTTCAGGTCTGTAACAGGAAGGTGACCGGGCCATCATTGACCAGGTGCACCTGCATATCCGCGCCGAATCTACCTGATGCCACAGTGCCATGCACTTGTTTCGCTTTGTTTAATAGATAGTCGAAAAGCTCTTCACCCAAGGCCGGAGGGGCGGCGGTCGAAAAACCCGGGCGCAACCCGCTGCGTGTGTCGGCGGCGAGGGTGAACTGAGAGACCAGCAGCAGCCCGCCACCGACATCGGCCAAGGACAAATTCATTTTGCCTTCAGCGTCACTGAACACCCGATAGTTAAGCAGCTTATGGAGAAGTTTGTCGGCGCTGGCCCGCGTATCGTCGGGTTCGACCGCCACCAGGACCAACAAACCCTGGTCGACCGCGCCGACCACCTCGCCTTCTACTTCGACTCGCGCGCCTCGCACGCGCTGCAACAACCCCTTCATGCTTCTTCTGGCGCCAGGTCGAGCATACGCCGCGCCATCAGGTCGGCGGCACGCACCAGTGCATCGGTGATGCCAGGTTCGGAGGCCGCATGGCCGGCGTCACGGATGACTTGCAGTTCGCTGTTGGGCCAGTTCTGGTGCAACTCCCAGGCGTTATCCAAGGGGCAGATAACGTCGTAGCGGCCATGGACGATCACGCCAGGCAAGTGGGCGATCTTGCCCATGTCACGAATCAGCTGGTTCGGTTCAAGAAACGCATTGTTGGTGAAGTAGTGGCATTCGATACGGGCGATCGACAGGGCGCGTTGCGGCTCGGAGAAACGATCGACGACCAGCGGGTTCGGACGCAAGGTAGCGGTCCGCCCTTCCCATGTGGACCAGGCCTTGGCCGCGTGCATCTGGGCGATCTGATCGTTGCCGGTCAGGCGTTTGTGGAATGCCGTGAGCAAGTCGCCGCGCTCGTCCATCGGGATCGGCGCGATGTAGTCCTGCCAGTAATCCGGGAACAGACGGCTGGCGCCAGCCTGGTAGAACCACTCGATTTCTTGCGGACGGCAGAGAAAAATCCCGCGCAGGATCAGACCGTGCACGCGCTCCGGGTGGGTCTGCGCGTAAGCCAGCGCCAGCGTCGAACCCCAGGAACCGCCGAACAGTACCCATTTCTCGATACCCAGGTGTTTACGGATTCGCTCAAGATCGGCGACCAGATCCCAGGTGGTGTTGTTTTCCAGGCTGGCGTGGGGCGTGGAGCGACCGCAGCCGCGCTGGTCGAAGGTGACAATGCGATACAGGTTCGGATCGAAGTAACGACGGCTCTGGGCATCACATCCGGCGCCGGGACCGCCGTGGATGAACACCACCGGCAAACCTTCCGGTGAACCGCTTTCGTCAACGTAGAGTGTGTGGGTTTCATCGACGGCCAGATCGTGCCGGGCGTGGGGTTTGATCTGCGGGTACAAAGTCTGCATTGCGCGCTCCGTAAGGGGTCGAGGTCATCCCTGGGGGGACTACTATTATTCTGCCGTGAGGCATCATAAACCCGAATTACGTGAATGAGCATGTCCTGTGTAGGAGCGAGCTTGCTCGCGAAAAACGTGAGGGTACATATTCATCCAAGTGCCCCCCGTTATCGTTAACGTCCATCGCGAGCAAGCTCGCTCCTACACGTTTTAGCCTCGATAACGCGCCTGACCCCACGCCAGCAATCCTTGCAACAATTCCTTCAGCACCACCTGAGTCGGTGCCGCGAGATCAGGCCGGTAACGGAACGGCTCGAACTCTTCCATGTACGTGCACTGCCCCAGTTCAAGCTGCACCGCATGAATGTTCTCGGCCGGGTTGCCGTAGTTTCGGGTGATATGGCCGCCCTTGAAGCGGCCGTTCAGCACATGGCTGTACTCGCCGTGGCGCGCACAGATCGCCTCCAGCTGCGACGCCAATTGCGCATCGCAACTGGCACCATTGAAGGTGCCCAGGTTGAAGTCCGGCAGCTTGCCGTCGAACAGGTGCGGGATGATCGAGCGAATCGAATGCGCATCGAACAGCAATGCATAGCCGAATTCGGCTTTGAGTCGAGCCAGCTCGTTCTGCAAGGTGCTGTGATACGGCGTCCAGATCTGCTCCAGGTAGGTCGCCCGCTCTGCCGCCGACGGCTCCATGCCTTCACGGAACAACGGAATGCCGTCGAACAGCGTCGCGGGATACAGACCGGTCGTGGCACCCGCATATAAAGGCTTGTCATCGGACGGACGGTTCAGGTCGATGACAAATCGCGAGTACTCGGCAGCCAGGGTACTGGCACCCAGTTCAGCGGCAAATTCATAAAGCGTGGGGATGTGCCAGTCGGTGTCCGGCAAGCTGCGCGCATCGGGGATCAACCCGGCTTCGACCGCAGGTGTCAGGCGCAAGCCGGCGTGAGGCATGCTGATCAGCAGCGGCACACGGCCTTGTTTGAAGTTCAGAACCTTATCCACAACTGTTCTCCTAAACGCTCGTTTCGACGCCGTGACGCACGACGCGTTTTTCCAGATCACCGCCCAGCCAGTACGAAAGGTCGGCAGGACGATCGATTTGCCAGGCAACAAAGTCCGCAACCTTGCCGACCTCCAGCGAACCGTGGGTGTCCGCCATACCCAAAGCGCTGGCGGCATGAATTGTCGCGCCGGCCAGGGCTTCTTCCGGGGTCATGCGGAAACAGGTGCAGGCCATGTTCAGCATCAGGCGCAGCGACAGCCCAGGCGAAGTGCCGGGGTTCAGATCGCTGGCAATGGCGATTTTCACACCGTGTTTGCGCAAGGCGTCCATTGGTGGCAACTGGGTTTCACGCAGGAAGTAGAACGCCCCCGGCAGCAGTACCGCGACGGTGCCGGACTTCGCCATGGCGATGGCATCGTCTTCGGTCATGAATTCCAGATGATCGGCAGACAGGGCGTGGTACCGCGCGGCCAGACTCGAGCCATGCAGCGACGATAGTTGTTCGGCATGCAGCTTCACCGGCAATCCGAGTTCCTGTGCGGCAATGAATACCCGCTCGACCTGCTCCGGAGAAAACGCCAGGTATTCGCAGAAGGCATCCACCGCATCCACCAAACCTTCGGCAGCCAGCGCCGGAAGCATATCGGCACAGATGTGATCGATGTAGGCGTCGGCGCGATCCACGTATTCCGGCGGCAGGGCGTGAGCGGCCAGGCAGGTGGTGCGCACGCTGACCGGCAGTTCGGCGCCAAGGCGCCGGGCCACGCGCAGCATCTTGCGCTCGTTGTCCAGGTTCAGGCCGTAGCCGGATTTGATTTCGATGCTGGTGACGCCATCGCGCATCAGGCTTTTCAGACGCTTGGCGGCGCTGGCGAACAGTTCGTCTTCGGTTGCGGCGCGGGTGGCGCGAACGGTGCTGGCGATCCCCCCCCCTTTGGCGGCGATTTCCGAGTAGCTGACGCCTTGCAGACGCTGTTCGAATTCGCCGCTGCGGTTACCGCCGAACACCGTGTGGGTGTGGCAGTCGATCAGGCCCGGTGTAACCCAGGCCCCTTTCAAATCGTTGACCGCCGGGTACTCGCCGGACGGCAATTCGCTGCGCGGGCCAACCCACTCAATGTGCGCACCGGACGTCACGATGGCCGCGTCCTCGATGATCGAGTAGACGCCTTGCGCCATGGTTGCGACGTGGCAGTGTTGCCAGAGAGTTTTCATCCCTTAGTCTCCACAGTATTCAAAATAGAATCGCCAGCAGGCTGGCTCCCACAGTTGGAATGCGTACCTCTGTGGGAGCCAGCCTGCTGGCGATGAGTCCATCACAGGCTAGGCAAAAGCTTGGTCGACACCAGCTCGTTCAAGCAACGCGTCGCCAACAACTCAGTCGCGGCATTAATGTCCGGCGCGAAGAAACGGTCTTTCTCATAGAACGGCACTTCCTTACGCAGAATCCCACGTGCTTTTTCCAGCTTCGCCGAAGTCTTCAAGCCTTCACGCAAGTCCAGGCCCTGGCACGCTGCCAGCCATTCCACCGCAAGAACACCGCGGGTGTTTTCGGCCATCTCCCACAGACGCTTGCCTGCAGCGGGCGCCATGGACACGTGGTCTTCCTGGTTGGCCGAGGTCGGCAAGCTGTCCACGGAATGCGGATGGGACAATGCCTTGTTCTCGCTGGCCAATGCGGCAGCCGTCACCTGGGCGATCATGAAACCGGAGTTCACGCCGCCATTGGCCACCAGGAACGGCGGCAGTTGCGACATGTGCTTGTCCATCATCAGCGAAATACGACGCTCGCTCAGGGAGCCGATTTCCGCGATCGCCAACGCCATGTTGTCAGCGGCCATGGCCACTGGCTCGGCGTGGAAGTTACCGCCAGAAATCACATCGCCTTCAGCCGCGAACACCAGCGGATTATCCGAGACTGCGTTGGCTTCGATGGCGAGCACTTCGGCGGCCTGACGGAACTGGGTCAGGCAGGCGCCCATGACTTGTGGCTGGCAGCGCAGGGAGTACGGGTCCTGAACCTTCTCGCAGTTCTGATGCGAATCGGACACTTCGCTGCGCTCGCCGAGCAGATCGCGGTAAGCGGCCGCGGCGTCGATCTGGCCTTTCTGGCCACGCGCGGCATGGATACGGGCGTCGAACGGTGAGCGCGAACCCAGCACGGCTTCCACCGTCAACGCACCCAGCGCAACAGCACCAGCGAACAGGTCTTCACCTTCGAACAGACCACGCAGCGCATAAGCGGTGGACACCTGAGTACCGTTGAGCAGCGCCAGACCTTCTTTCGCCGCCAACGTCAGCGGGGTCAGGCCGGCCACTTTCAGCGCTTCGTTCGCCTCCAGCCATTCGCCTTTGTAGCGCGCCTTGCCTTCGCCCAGCAGCACCAGCGACATGTGCGCCAACGGCGCCAGATCACCCGAGGCGCCGACGGAGCCCTTCAATGGAATGTGGGGATAAACCTCGGCGTTGATCAGGGCGATCAACGCGTCGATCACCACCCGGCGAATGCCGGAGAAGCCACGGCTCAGGCTGTTGACCTTGAGCACCATGACCAGACGCACCAGTGCGTCGCTGATCGGTTCGCCAACACCGGCGGCGTGGGACAGCACCAGCGAGCGCTGCAGGTTTTCCAGGTCTTCGCTGGCGATGCGGGTCGAGGCCAGCAGGCCAAACCCGGTGTTGATGCCGTAGGCAGTACGGTTCTCGGCGAGAATCTGTTCCACGCACGCGACACTGGCTTCGATCTGGGCCGAAGCGCTGCTGTCGAGGGTCAGTTGCACGGGCTGCTGATAGATATCACGCAGTTGGGCGAGGCTCAGCTGGCCGGGAATCAGGTTTAGGGCTGTCATTTTGTGCTCCTTTTGAGAGTTGTAAATGCTCTCTGTTTAGAGAGGCAGACCAGACGCTCCGGAAATGTCCGTTGTCCGTCGCTTCCCCCTTTTTGAGGGGGCTGGCGCCTTGGCACGCTGGTTTTGGATAAAAATCAGTTCAGATTGGGCAAAGCCTTGTGCAGCAAATTCGGTTCTTTCAACACACTGGCCGCAGCGGCAATGTCCGGCGCCAACCAGCGATCCTGATCGTAAGCCGGGACACGTTCGCGCAGCAGACGCCACGCCGCATCGGTGCCAGCACCAAAGCGCTGTTCTTTCAGGAACTCGAATGCCTGGGCCGCCAGCAAGTACTCGATGGCGAGAATCTGCGTACAGTTTTCCAGGGCGCGGTGCAGCTTCAGCGCTGCATTGGTGCCAAGGCTCAGGTGATCTTCCTGCAGGCCGGAGGTGACGTAGTTATCGAGCACGGCCGGTTGCGCCAGTTGGCGGTTTTCCGCGCACAGCGAAGCGGCGACGTATTGCACGATCATCATCCCGGAGTTCACGCCCGGGTTGGCCACCAGAAAGGCCGGCAGGCCGCTGACGTGTGGGTTGATCAAGCGATCCAGGCGACGCTCGGCGATGGAGCCGATCTCCGCCATGGCAATGGCCAGCAGGTCCGCCGCCATGGCTACAGATTGGCCATGCGGGTTGGCCTGGGACACCACGCGGTACTTGTCCGCAGTGCCCAGCACCAGCGGATTGTCGGTGGCGCTGTTGAGTTCGGTTTCGATCTGACGGGTCGCGTGCACCAGTTGGTCACGCGCGGCGCCGTGCACTTGCGGGATGGAACGAATGCTCAGGGCGTCCTGAGTCCGAATGCCTTTGCTCTGGGCAATCACTTCGCTGCCGTCGAGCAAGGCGCGCAGGTTGATACCGACCTGCTGCATACCCGGATGCGGCTTGAGCGCGATGATTTCGGCGTCAAAAGCGTCGATCTGCCCGCGCTGGGCTTCGAAGCTCATGGCACCAATCACGTCGGCCCACTGCAACAGATGCTCGGCGTCGGCAATGGCCAGGCAGCTCAGGCCAGTCATGCACGGCGTGCCGTTGACCAGGCACAGACCATCTTTGGCACCCAGTTTGACCGGTTGCAGCCCTTCTTCCGCCAAGGCCTGCTGCGCGGAGACGATGTGCCCGCGGTAGCTGACATTGCCGACACCCAGCAGCGCGATGCCGATGTGCGCCATGTGGGTCAAATAGCCCACGGAGCCCTGGGACGGCACTTGCGGGGTGATGCCACGGTTGAGCAACGCCAGCAGCGCTTCCACTACCTGGCGGTGCAGGCCGGATTTGCCGTGGCTGTAGTTGATGACCGCGGCGCACATGATCGAGCGAGTCTGCTCGTCGGCCAGCGGCGCGCCAACGCCACAGGCGTGGCTGAGCAAGGTGTTGCGCGACAACTGGCTGAGCTGTTCATCCTGCAGCGAGACGTTGCACAGCGCGCCCAGGCCGGTGTTGATGCCATAGGCGCGTTCGCCACTGGTGACGATGCGCTGGACGATCGCCTGAGCATTCTCGATCCGCGCCCAGATCGGCGCCGACAGTTCAAGTTGTGCGCCATGCCGAGCGACGGCGACGACGTTCTGCCAAGTGACTTGCGCTTCGGTGATAACGATTTTTTCAGCCTGGGACATCATTGACCTCAATCCGGAATATTGATGCAGCTTCACTGCTCGCGATGGGGCCAGCCCAGCCAACACAAATGATCTAAACCACCGCAGCCCGACGCTGCACGAACCGGTCGACATACTCATCCGCTGGCGAATGCAGGATCTCGCGCGGCGTGCCGACCTGGATCAGGCGGCCGTCCTTGAGGATCGCAATGCGATTGCCGATGCGCACGGCCTCGTCGAGGTCGTGGGTGATGAAAACGATGGTCTTGTGCAGGGTCTTTTGCAGCTCCAGCAACTGGTCCTGCATCTCCGCACGGATCAGCGGATCGAGGGCGCTGAAGGCTTCGTCCATCAGGATGATGTCAGTGTCCGCCGCCAAGGCGCGGGCCAGGCCCACACGCTGGCGCATGCCGCCCGAGAGCTGGTGCGGGTATTTGTTTTCGTAGCCTTTGAGGCCCACGGTGTTGATCCAGTGCAGGGCACGCTCGGTGCACATCTGCTTGCTCTCGCCGCGCACTTTCAGGCCGTAGGCGACGTTGTCCACCACGGTCTTGTGCGGCAGCAGGCCGAAGCTCTGGAACACCATGCTGATCTTGTGCCGACGAAATTCGCGCAAGGCTTCCATGTCGTATTGCAGGATGTCCACGCCGTCCACCAGGATCGCGCCGCTGGTGGGATCGATCAGGCGATTGAAGTGGCGAACCAGCGTCGACTTGCCGGAGCCCGAGAGGCCCATGATCACGAAAATCTCACCGGTACCGATGCTCAACGACAAGTCGTTCACACCCACCACGCAGCCGGTTTCGGAAAGCACCTGATCCTTGGTCTTGCCTTGGCCAACCATGGCCAGCGCATCCTTGGAACGGTTGCCGAAAATCTTGAAGACGTTTTTGACTTCGATCTTGCTGATGGCTTCGTTGCTCATTTGCTCACCTCATGCCGTGGCCGACCATACGCCTGAGTAATGCGGTCGATGACCACTGCCAGAATCACGATCGCCAGACCGGCTTCCAGGCCTCGTCCAACGTTGAGGGTCTGAATCCCCACCAACACATCTTCACCCAGGCCACGGGCACCGATCATCGAGGCAATCACCACCATCGACAGGGCCATCATGGTGGTCTGGTTGATCCCGGCCATGATGCTTGGCAGGGCCAGCGGCAGTTGCACGCCGAACAGTTGTTGCCAGCGGTTGGCACTGAAGGCGTTGATGGCCTCCATCACTTCTCCGTCGACCTGGCGAATGCCCAGATCGGTCAGGCGGATCAGCGGCGGCGCGGCGTAAATCACGGTCGCGAAAATCGCCGGCACCTTGCCCAGGCCGAACAGCATCAGTACCGGGATCAGGTACACGAAACTTGGCATGGTCTGCATGATGTCGAGCAACGGCATCAGTACCGAACGCAGGCGATTGCTGCGCGCCGAGAGGATGCCCAGCGGAATGCCGATCAGCACCGAAATCACCGTCGCGACCATCATCAGAGCGAGCGTCTGCATCAGCTTGTCCCAGAGGCCAACCGCCCCCACCAGGAACAACAAGCCGACAATGACAGCGGTGGTCACGATCTTGCGGGTCGCGTGCCAGGCCACACCTGCAACGATTGCCAGCATCAGCCACCAGGGCGCCGCACGCAGCAGGCCTTCAAGGTTGACGATGGCCCACAACAGGGTGTCTGAGATGTGTCGGAACACATCGCCGTAATTGGTCACCAGCGAATCGACCCAACCGTTGACCCAGTCGGCGATGGAAAAGGTAAAGCTTTCGGGAAACATAAGAGACTCTCAATCAAGGGGTTGCGATACAGCACCCGACTGCCGTCGCCGGCAGTCGAAGAAGCTGGACCTACAAAGCCGCGTCGATCTTCTTGGCTGCGTCTTCGCTTACCCACGCATGCCAGACTTCAGGATGTTCCTTGAGGAAGATTTTCGCCAGCTTCGGCGAAGCAATCCGCTCCTTCGCCATGCGCCCCAGGTTCTGGTTCAGCAGGTCGATCGGCAGGTTGACCTTTTCCAGCACGGCCACCAGTTCCGGGGCCTCGTCGTGGAAGGTTTTGGACAGGCCGACCTTGATGGTCACGCTCTTGTCCACGCCCGGTTTCTCTTCAAGCTTGACCAGGTCGACCTGCCCCATCAGCGGCGTCGGCGACCAGTAGTAGAACAGGATCGGCTCGCCACGCTTGTAGCTCGACAGCACCGCTGCATCCAGCGCCGGGCCGGTGCCTGGGCGGAAGTTGGTGTAGGTGCTTTCCAGGCCGTAGCTCTTCAGCATCTCGCTGTTGTCCAGCTCACAGGTCCAGCCGGCCGGGCAGTTGTAGAAACGGCCTTTGGACGGTTCTTCCTGATCCTTGAACACGCTGGCGTACTTGGCCAGATCAGCAATGTTTTTAAGGTCAGGCGCCTTGGCTTCCAGCTTGCGATTG
This sequence comes from Pseudomonas sp. MDV22-iso1, assembly GCF_058145095.1. Taxonomy (NCBI): domain Bacteria; kingdom Pseudomonadati; phylum Pseudomonadota; class Gammaproteobacteria; order Pseudomonadales; family Pseudomonadaceae; genus Pseudomonas; species Pseudomonas sp. MDV22-iso1. The sequence goes on along the minus strand of NZ_JBYVMF010000004.1, from coordinate 2,126 downwards.
GCATCGCCTTCGATCACGTAGCGCGGTACGTACCAGCCTTCGACAGCGCCCGTAATCGGAGCGCCCACACCGACGACCTTGCCGGCCTTCTCGGCCTTGTTCCAGACTTCACTACGCCCCACCCATTCTTCGGCGAAGACTTGAATGTCGTTGCTGCTCAGGGCGTTTTCCATGGTGATGGAGTTGCCTGGCAAGCTGTCGGTCTTGCAGTCGTAGCCTTTCTCCAACACGACTTGCAGCACGTCGGTCAGGAGCATGCCGCTTTCCCAGTTGAGGCCGGCGAACTTCACCGGTTTACCGGATTCGCACCAACCGGCTGCCTGGCTGGCGCCGGCGCTGGCGAGCAGGCCCATGGAAATCAATGTAGTCAGCAGGGTCTTGTTCGATTTCATTGTTGTGACGCTCCTAATCATGAGTTGGCTTACGGCAGTCAAGAGGCATCCAGCCCTGTCCTCGTCCAATCAGGCCCGCGCCGCAGCGCGACTGGCCCCGCTCGTTACTGGTTGTACAACACTGTCCTGCTCGACCGGCAAAATCAGTTGATCGGGCACTGAGCCGTGCCATTTTTTCGCACACACGTAATACAGGGCTGCAGGAAGCACCAGACCAATGATCCAGGAGATATCCACATCACCCAGGGCCGCTACCAGCGGACCGGTATAGAACTTGGTGGAGATGAACGGTAGCTGCACCAGTACACCGAAAACATAGACGCTGATACCCAATGGGTTCCAACGGCCGTAGCGACCTTTCGGATCGGACAGGGCTGGCACGTCATAACGCTCGCGAGTGATGCAGTAGTAGTCCACCAGGTTGATCGCGCTCCATGGCGTAAAGAACGCCAGCAGGAACAGGATGAAGGACTTGAATGCACCGAGGAACGAGTGCTGGCCGAGCAAGGCAATCAGGGTCGCGGTTCCTACAATGACCAGCACGAAGACCAGGCGCTGCAAGGGCGTGACCTTCAGCTCACCACGGAAGCCGCTGATGATGGTCGCAATGCACATGAAGCTGCCGTAGGAATTGAGCGTGGAGATGGTGACCTTGCCGAAGGCGATGCTGAAGTACAGCAGCGCGGCGGTGGCACCGGTCCCGCCCAGACCCACGATGTAGGCGACTTCGTGACCGACGAACTGGCCGTTGGCCGATGCAGCGGCGAACACGCCGAGGATCATTGCCACCTGTGCGCCAATGACCGAACCCGCGCCAGCGGCGAAAAAGGTCTTCACCGAGGAAGTCTTGCTTGGAAGGTAGCGCGAATAGTCAGCCACGTAAGGGCCGAAGGCGATCTGCCAGGACGCCGCGAGTGATACAGCCAGCAGGAAGCTGCTCCAGCTGAAGTGGCGGATTTCCAGCAGTGCGCCAACGTCCGTCTGGCTCATGAGACGGCTGAACAGGAAAACGAAAGCAATCACGCCAATGACACTGGCGACGCGGCCAATCCAATGGATCACCCGATAGCCGAGCACCGTGACCAGCACGATGACACTGGCAAAAATGAGGATACCGACGCTGTCGCTGACGCCGAACAACTGGCCCAGCGCCTGGCCGGAAAGTACGGTGCCCGTGGCAGTGAAACCGAGGTACATCAAGCAGACCAGTACGATCGGGATGGCCGCGCCATAAACACCGAACTGTACCCGGCTGGAAATCATCTGTGGCAGGCCAAGCTTGGGCCCTTGCGCCGCATGCAACGCCATCACCCCGCCCCCCAGCAGTTGACCGATCAACAGACCGATCAACGACCAGAACACATCACCACCCAGCACCACGGCCAAGGCCCCGGTGACAATCGCAGTGATTTGCAGGTTGGCCCCCATCCACAGGGTGAACTGACTCAATAGACGACCGTGTCTTTCCGCTTCCGGGATGTAGTCGATCGAACGTTTCTCGATCAACGGTTTGTTGCCTGCACGATCGTTGTTTACAGCCATGATTCAACCTCTGTGGATTGTTATTCTGGGTTGGTGTGGTCCCTGTAGGAGCTGTCGAGTGAAACGAGGCTGCGATCTTTTCTGAAGATCAAGATCAAAAGATCGCAGCCTTCGGCAGCTCCTACAGTGTCCTGCGTTTATTTACCGGTGATCATCGGCAGGTTCAGGCCTTGTTCCTTGGCGCAGTCGATC